>JAFAUQ010000013.1 GCA_019243195.1 Hyphomicrobiales bacterium | reverse complement strand
TACACGTTCGAACTGCAGGACGGCGAATGCCCCGTTGGCGATGAGACCGGCGTATGGTTCGCCGACCGCGCCGACGCCGTCGACCATGCCCACGAGGTGGCGCGCGAGCTGATGAGCGCCCGCGAGTTCCAAACGCGCACTTGGCGTCTCGATGTCTATGAGGACGGCAGTCGGGTCGAGCAAATCCCCTTTGCTCACCTCGACCCCACACTCGATCATCTCAATCCAGCCTTGCGGACCCACGTGGAACGCGGTTGCGACACTTTGAGGGATTACAAGCAGGCCATGTGCGCGGCGCGGGCGACCGTACAGGAATCGCGGGCGCTGGTCGGGCGTTCGCGTGGCAAACCGTATCTGGCCACGGACGGGGGCAAACCCACCATGGCCATCAGCATTCAAACGCGAAACGATGTGAAAAAATTGCAGTGGCAAGAGGGCGAGACATGGAGGTCGAGTAATGACCGCACAGCCAACGGCGACCGATCGTAACGCCTTCCTCGCCGAGCTGTCGGCGGAGGATTACGAACTTTTCCGCCCCCATCTGACGAGCTTCACGCTGAGCGTCGGCGAGCGGCTGCAGGATCTCGGCGCCCCTGTCGAGCAGGTCGTGTTTCCGCATGGGGGGCTGGTGGCGCTTACGATGCCACTGCGCAGCGGCGGCGGCGGGGGCGCCATTTTGGTAGGGCGCGACAGTATCGTCGGCGCCATGGGAGCGGCGGCGACGGCGCCCGCGATGTGCGATGCCGAGGTCTATATCGGCGGCCGCGGGGCGCGCATGTCCGCCTCGGCCTTCCGCTACGTGCTCGATCAAAGCGCCCTGGTACGCCGCCTGGTCGCCCGGCACTGCGCGGCCCTCATGGTGCAGGCACACCAGACGGCGCTGTGCAACGCCGCCCATCCGGTGGAAGCGCGCATCGCCCGCTGGCTTCTCGAAGTGCTCGACCGCAGCGGCGGGTTCGATGTCCCCCTCACCCAGAGCACGCTGGCGCTCATGCTCGGCGTTCAGCGCACGACGGTGAACCTGGCGGCTGGTCGGCTCGAGGCGGCCGGGGTCGTCAATTGCCGCCGCGGCTACATGCAGATCATCCGGCGCGAGCAACTCGAGCGGCACGCGTGCGAATGCTATCGCAACGTCAAAGCCTACGTGTCGCATCTCGACGCCGCGCCGGCCGCCATTGCCTCGCCGACAACGCCTGCGGAAGCCGTCGCCGTCCGCAAGCCGGCGTGATTGAAAGGCGGAGCAACAAACAAAACCGTCATCCTGAGGAAGTCGCGCGCCTTTGCGCGCGACTGTCTCGAAGGATGGCAGCAAGCTCGGTGCTTGTGGCCACCCTTCGAGACGACCGCTCGCCAATGCGACATAGCCGACGCTTCGCGTCGGCGTTCTTTCGCATAAAGGACGGCGGCCGGAGGCCGCCTATGCTCCTCAGAGTTTGTGAATCTATTCGGCTTTTCGCCATTTTCAGGGTTTTCGGCTGCGCTAAGTCATTGATTTGACTCATATCGCATACCGTGAAAATCCTCGAAAATCGAAAGATTCACACGCTCTCAGGGTGACGGCGTTGTTTGTTGCGCGATCGCAATATTCATCTGCTGACAGCCCGCCCGCGGATGGGTTAATGTTTCCGAGAAGGTTGCATCCGAGGCGCGGCATGGGCTTGCTGACACGAACGATGGCGGCGGCGCTGATTGTCGCCGTGCCGTACACGGTCCTGGCGCAGGAATATTCGTCGGCGCCGCCGATCGCACCGTCCGACATGCTCAATTATTGCGTCTACGGCGGCCTCGTCTATTCGGTCGGCTCGCAAATCTGCATCATGAAGGGAAGCCCGCCGCTTTACTGCGACCAGCCGGCCGTTCCGCAGGGCGCCACCGCGCCGCGCCCGCGCGCCATGTGGACCACGAGCCAGCCGCCCGCGACCATCAATTGCACCAACGACCTGATAACCGGCGGCCCGGCGCGGCCTCTGCGCTAGGCTTTTACGCCCACTGATTCTTGCCGAGTGTTGCCCACGCGACACAGCGGTTTTTGCGCCAAGGTGCTCTAATGCCATCCACCGGGAGGGGCGCGAAGGGCAGGCCTGATCGACTCGCGGTCCAGCTGCCCAGGGATTTGTCGCGTTCGGGAGCGCAGGCGGGACATGAAGAGGGGAACGCTCACCCGCGTATTTCTCTCGGCCGCGCTCGCCGTTGCGGCGAGCGATGCGGCGCCCGCCCAAATACCCCCGCCCAATAACCCGCCTATCATCGTTCCGCCCCCGATCGTTATTCCGCCTCCCGTGGTCGCGCCGCCGCCAACGTTCGGTCCGGGATCATCAACCCCGGGCAGGTCCGGCCCATCGCATAACGACGGCGTTCTCTACATCGTCAGCGGGATCGTGTTTGCGATCGTCGGCTGGGCAATCGGCACAAAGCTTTTTGGGGATGGTCCGCCGCCGCCGGCATCTCCTGTTTTTGGTCCCTCGTCCGGGGGTGGCACGCTGCCGCCTCCGCGGGTCACCCAGGTGCAGGGGACGGGCGGTGGTGGAGGCGGCGCCGGCAGCGGCGGCGCCGGCGGCGAGGGTAATGGCGGCAGCAACTTCGGGCCGGCGCACACGAGCGTCAACCTGCCTCCCCGCGGCGAGACGCGGTTCGTGATCGACGAAGTGCTCGCGGATACGTCCTTGGAGATGGAGGTCATCGCGCAACGGCACCAGATGACCTGCCCGGAAACGGTTCAGGTCCACCTGACAGGCCACACCCTGCACCGCTGCGTCCGTCTCGCCGGCCAAAGCGTCACCGACATGATCAACGCGCTCGCCCGCGAGCGGATCGGCTCGCAGCCGAACTATCTCTACAGAGGAATGGAGGACCCGCCCGGCGGCGGCAACGCCGAGCAATACGCGCCGGAGAAGCTCGACGTGATCGAGGCGCATCGGCTGGCGACCGGCAAAGGCGTCGCGGTCGCCGTCATCGATTCCGGCGTCGACCCGAACCACCCGGACCTCGCCGGCGCGATTACTGGGAGCTACGACGCCGCGAACAGCGAGCGGCCGCACCCGCACGGCACCGGCATGGCCGGCGCGATCGCTTCGCGCGGCACCGTGCTCGGCATCGCGCCGGGCGCCGAGCTTCTCACCGTGCGCGCATTCAGCGCCAATTCGGGCAGCGCCGAGGGAACGACGCTCAACATCATCAAGGGCCTCGATTGGGCATTCGAGAAGGGCGCGCGCGTCGTCAACATGAGCTTTGCCGGCCCCGCCGATCCCCGCCTGCGCGACGCACTCACCAAGGCGAACGGCAAGGGCATGGTGCTGATCGCGGCCGCCGGCAATGCCGGACCGACGTCGCCGCCGCTCTTTCCCGCCGCCGACCCGGTGGTGATCGCGGTCACTGCCGTCGACGCCTCCGACGCGCTGTTCTCCGGCGCCAACCGCGGCAAATACATCGCCGTGGCGGCGCCCGGCGTCGACGTCCTCGTCCCCGCGCCCGACGCGAGTTATCAGCTCACCACCGGCACCTCGGTCGCCGCCGCCGAGGTGAGCGGCGTCGTCGCGTTATTGCTCGAACGGAACCCACGCCTTACGCCCAAGGACGTGCGCCGCATCCTCATGCGCACCGCCAAACACCTCGGCCCGCGCGGCAGCGAGCGCGACTACGGCGCCGGCCTCGTCGATGCGCTGCAGGCGGTGACGGCGGCACGAGCGGCGGGGATGTAAAAAAATTTCCCATGCACTACGTCAATCTCGGCAGCGCGGGCGTGAAGGTTTCGCGTGTCGCGCTCGGGTGTCTCACATTCGGATCGAAGAAGTGGCGCCCGTGGGTGCTGGAGGAAGACGAGGCAGTGCCGCTGATCAAGCGCGCGCTCGATAACGGCATCAATTTCTTCGACACCGCGGATTTCTATTCGCTCGGCGCGAGCGAGGAAGTTCTCGGCCGGGCGCTGCGCCGGCTCGGCGTGCCGCGGCAACGCGTGGTGATATCGAGCAAGGTCGGGCTGCCGGTCGGCGATGATGTCAACGCGCGCGGGCTCTCGCGCAAGCACATCCGCCATGCGATCGATGATTCGCTAGTCCGACTCGGGGTCGAGTATCTCGACCTTTATCAGATTCATCGGTTCGACGCGGCAACGCCCATGGACGAGACGATCGCCGCGCTCGATGAAGTCGTGCGCAGCGGCCGCGCGCTCTACCTCGGCGCTTCGTCGATGCACGCGTGGCGCTTCGCGCGGCTCCTGGCGCGATGCGACGCCGCGCGCACGGCGCGCTTTGCCACCATGCAGAGCCACTACAACCTCGTCTATCGCGAGGAGGAGCGCGAGATGATCCCGCTGTGCGTGGCCGAGGGCGTCGGCGTGCTGCCGTGGAGCCCGCTCGCGCGCGGCTTTCTCGCCGGCAGCCGCGGCACCGTGCGCGGCGAAACCGATGATATCGCGCGGCGGTTCTATACCCACGAGTCGGACAGCGCCGTGCTCGCGCGCGTCGGCGACATTGCGCGCCGGCGCGGCGTCTCCAACGCGCAGGTGGCGCTCGCCTGGCTGGCGCGGCAGCCCGGCGTGGTCGCGCCGCTCATCGGCGCCACCAAGCCGCACCACATCGACGACGCTTGCGCGGCGCTGGAGCTGAACCTTGACGACGCGGAGATGAAGAGGCTCGGAGACGCGTACCAGCCGCATCCGGTGATCGGCCATCACGCGTGACATCCCTCCCCCGCAGCGTCGTAGCCCGGATGAGCGCGTCAGCGCGAAATCCGGGGCCGGCCCCGCATTTCGCTTCGCTCATGCGGGCTAGGGGATTACGCCGCTTCCTTCCGCAACATACCGGCCTCACGCAGCGCGGCCTTGATCGAGTCGATCTCGGCGGCCGAAGGCGGGCGCGTCGGCGGCTGCACCGCCGCAGATTTGAAAATCCCGGCGAGATACATCGCCATCTTCATGCGCGCGTGTGCGTCGCCCGACGGCTCGCCGCCGCCGTACACCACGTCCTTGAGCGGATTGATGCGGGACTGGATGTCCATGGCGCGCTTGAGGTCGCCCGCGCACACGGCGGCGTAGAGATCGACGATCATCTGCGGCAGGAACGAAGCGAAGCCGACGAGCGCACCGTCGACGCCCTGCACCATCGAGGCCAACAAGTATTCATCGTGACAGGTGAGCACGGTGACGCTCGGATCGGCCTCCCGGATCACACGGATATCGCACGCGTATTTGTTCATGTCGCGCGTGCCTACCTTCATGCATTTGACCCACGGGAGGCGCGCCAGCGCCGCGAGCGTCTCGAACGAATAGGAAGCGCGCGTCCACGATGGATAGACGTGCACGATGAGATCGAGGCCGGACGCCTTGCCGATGGCGGCGAAGTGATCGACCACGTTCTCGGGCTGGCGCATGCCGAAGCGCAGCCACTGATGCGGCGGCATGACGAGGAGCGCGCTCGCGCCCGCCTCGCGCGCCATGCCAGCGTGCTCGACCGCTTCCGCAATCCCCTCGCAGCAGATACCGGAGACGACCGGCAGCCGGCCGGCAGCCTCGCTCGCCACAATGCGGGTCGCCTCGGCGCGCTGCTTCGCGGTGAGCGCGAACACCTCGCCGGTGTGCCCGTTGGTCACGAGCCCGCCGATGCCCTTGTGGCCGGCGAGCCAGCCGGTAAAGCGCCGCAGCTCCGGCTCGTCGATCGCCAGCGCCTGATCGAACGGAAGCTGCATGGCGGGAAAGATGCCGCGATATTCCCATTTGCTCGGCATGGCGGGGCCTCCGGTCTATGAACGTAGCCCGCATGAGCGAAGTGAAATGCGGGACTTCCCCGGATTTCGCGCTGACGCGCTCATCCGGGCTACGATGGCACGCTATTATGCGCCAATCGCGCGGACAACGGGGAGGGTGAGATGGACTTCGGCATTGCCCTGCCGGCGGCGGCGGATTCCTGGACGATCGTCAAGCGTGCCGAGGAACTCGGCTTCACTCACGCGTGGTTCTACGACACCCAGATGCTCACTGCCGACTGTTTCGTCGCCATGGCGGCGGCGGCGGTCAACACGCGGCGCATCCGGCTCGGCACCGGCGTGCTGGTGCCGTCGAACCGCATCGCGCCGGTCGCAGCCAATGCGCTCGCGAGTCTCAACAAGCTCGCGCCGGGGCGGATCGATTTCGGCATCGGCACGGGATTCACGGCGCGCCGCGCCATGGGCTTCGGCGCCATCAAGATAAAGGCGATGGAGACCTACATCCGCCAGGTGTACGGCCTTTTGCGCGGCGAGACCGTCGACTTCGAAATGGAAGGCGAGCGGCGCAAAATACGCTTCCTCAATCCGGAGCTCGATCTTTTCAACACGCGCGATCCGATCAAGCTGCATCTCTCCGCCTATGGGCCGCGCACGCGCGCGCTCGCGGCACGGCTCGGCGCCGGCTGGATCGATTTCGTGAGCAACGTGGCGACCGGGATGCGCGAAGTCGAAGCGATGCGCGCGGAATGGCAAAACGCCGGTCACCCGCCCAGCGATTTTTCCGCCACCGCCTTTGCGGTCGGCTGCGTGCTTGCCGAGGGCGAGCCGGCGGACTCCGAGCGCGCGATGGCGCAGGCGGGTCCGCGCGCCGCCGTGATGCTGCACCGCGCCGCCGACGAGGCGCTCGCCGGGCTCAAGCCCGGCACGCCCATGCCGACTCAAGGCGCCGAAATCGAGGGCTATATCAAGCTCGCGCGCGGCTTCGATCCGGAAACGCGCTATCTCGAGAATCACCGCGGGCATCTGATGATGGTCAAGCCGGAGGAGCGGCCGTTCGTGACCGCCGATTTGATCCGTGCGACCACGTTCACGGCCACAGAGCCCGGGATCAGGGACGATATCGACGCGCTACGCCGCGCCGGCTTCACCCAATTCGTCATCTGTCTGATGCCAGGCCAGGAAGCCGCCCTCGCCGACTGGGCGCGCCTGCGCAAGGTATTCGCAGCGTGATAACGTCAGCAAAACGCGCCGGCGAACTGCGATCCTTAGGGCGCGGGCAGTTTTATCACCGCAGGAGCCGAGTTGTTGAAACCGTCGTTGGCGACGATCCGAACCTGCCGATACTGCCGTAGCTGCTGGGCGGAAAGCCTCAATTCCGGTTTGTCCAAATTCACGGCTATGACGTCCCAATTTTTCCCGTCGGCGCTCGCCTGCGCGAAGTAAGTCAACGATGGGCCGGCCGCCGGGGTCGTCTCCCACACCAGCACCCCCGGCCCCGTGGTTTTCAAATTCCGCACGGCGGGTTTGGTCTTGCTGATGGTCCGTTCATCGATCAGAGTTTCCGCGAAATAAAGGTCGAGCTTCGCCGCATTCGACGGATATGGAACCGTCGCCTCGATCGAACCGATGGTGTCGCCTGCGGCGTCGACGTCGGATTGCGCGTTCACATTCACGGCATATTCGGCAATCGACTTTCCGGTCGCGTCGAGAAAACGCAGCGATGCCTTGTTCGGCGTGGCGAACCGAACCGGGTACGCTCGTCCGACGGTTTGGGCAAACTCGATTTTGCCGGACTTCTTCGTCATGTTTATGGTGGCCACCACGCTGACAAAACTGCCGCTGGTAAACTGCGGCGGTGACGTCGATCCTCCCGGACCGTTTCCGCTCGGATCCTGCGCCACAAGGCCGCTCGGCCCGTTCAAAATTGCCTTGTAGGTATAATCGCTGATCCAGTAAGGCGGACAGTAAGTCATGACGTCGAAATCGGTGACGCCGTCGCGAGCCGCCACCGGAGCGCCGATTGTCGGGTCACCGACATCGAGCCCGATGAAATCATCCTGACTGTCGGAAATTTCGCCGTTCGGATAGGGATAGCTGGTGTCCAAGCCTGGGCCGGCGCCGCAAAATCCCGTGGTCGTCGCACCGGCCGCAGCAGGATGTAGCCGACCGTAGCTGTGGCCGAGCTCGTGCCCTCCGTACCAATCACCGTTGGCCTGGCCCGTCAGACCTACCGGGCCGGAGGACACGTATCCCCCGATCGGCGTGCAACCCCGCAGGAAGCCGCCGTTAGGCGCATTGGGGTCGGTCAACACCATTCCATAATAATGGGTGCGGGGATCGATCGGGCCGGGGCCGAATCCCAAACCGAATACTTCGATCACGCGAATAACCGAGAGCAAGGTATTTGTCGCACCGCAGCCACATGTGCCTCCGCCACACCCCGATGCGGTATTAAAGAGCGTTGCGAGTGGAATCGTCGTTGGAACTGGTGCCGCCACCGACGAAATCAGCTGATTGATCGGATAGGCGCGGCCGAGCCACGATGTCAGCAGCGTGAAGTTGGCGGTTACCGGCGTTATGATGTTGTTGTTTGGATCGGTGTACTGAATCGGCACGATGCGCAAGCGCATGGGCGGGGCGTTGACGTAAGTGACGCTTTGCGTCGTCGCCGCGCAATTGATGCAAGGCACGTTTCCCGCTCCTTGCGCCGAAACGGTGGCGAGGGTGAGGGTATAGGCGCTGTTGGACGAGGTGAGGTTCGCGGGAATCAAAAAGTTGAGACTAGCCGCCCAGGAATCCCGCTTCTGTTTCAACGTCGTTCCGGGGGTAAGTGCCACCGGCGCGTTGGATTGAACGGTGGTGAACTTAAAACTACTGTCTTGTATCTGCAGCGTGCCGGTCACCGTAACGGCGCCCAAGGCTGCGTTCGGAGACAAATAGACTCTCGCCCAGGTTTGTTTACCCGCAATCAGCGGCACGGATTGGTTCAAATCCTGAATAACCTGGGTGACCTCGATGGCAGCCAATGTGACGCTGGCTTTGGGCGGCGGCGGCGGCGCCGGGTTGCACTTCTGGAGCTCGGCTTGGAGCTCTGACTCGAGCTGATTGATCGTGCTGCAAATGCTGGCACAGCCCTGCGGCAACTCAGGCTCCCCGCATGAGGGGGCTGGTAGGCCTTGCCGGCAGTTGCCAAGAGCCTTCTCGTTCTCAGCAATTGATTGACAGACGCCGGCGATTGTCGTCGCAACCGACGGATCTGAGCACGTCGGCGTTCCTTCACACCCTCCGACCACCGGCGGGGGAACGGGTTGCGCTGCGACATCCGATACTGCAACGGACAACAGCGAAGCTGCCGCGCAAATTGTTAGCATCCATTTCAACATTTGATGCTCTCGTTACTGAGTTGCTCGGGCCCGGAAGGATAACTGCGCACAATTGAACGAAGTCGGGGAGTATCGGATCGGCACACGAGCATATCGATTGTTCCTCGTGTTGTAGTATAATACCACAGGTGGTCCGGCCGAACAAGGACGCTCAAATATCAGGGCATAACCGAAGGCGCTCTTGTCCTGCCGCGGGCCGCGGGACGACGGCGGCTTCGACGCGCTTGATATTGTTCCCTAAACCCGGCTGAGAGTGGCGGGACGCATTCGCCCCGCGTATGATTCCCGCCCCGGCATGTCCGCGGCGGCCGGCAATGAGGTTAGGCGATGGGCGTTCGCCTGAGAGGCAGGAGGCCGTCGTGATTAACCCGAGCCGTCGCTGTGTGCTGCAAGGCCTGCTGGCGAGCGGGCTCGTCGCCGCCGAGCCGCTGTGCGCGCAGGAGCGCGCCGACGTGATCGCGGCAGCCCGCAAAGAAGGCGCGGTGGCGCTCGCCACGTCGGGTTCGGCGGCGGAGCTGCCGCGTTTCCTGCAAGCTTTCATCAGCAAATATCCGTTCATCGACGCGACCAGCGGCTTTTATTCCGCTCCCACCGGCCGCGTGCTGGCGCGGGTCGACGCCGAGATGCGGGCCCGCAACGTGACCTTCGACGTTCTGCACGTCGCAAGTCTCGCCGCGTATCTTTCCCTCTCGCGCCACGGCAGTCTGCTTGAATATCGCTCACCCGAACTCGACGCCTATCCGCCCGAAGCTCATGACCGCGGCCAGTGGATCACAGCGCGAATCGTGGGGGTCATCATGGCGTACAACAAAAACATTCTGGCACCCGAGCGCGCGCCGAAAGCCTGGGTCGACCTGCTGCGGCCCGAGTTCAGGGGCCGCAAGCTGGTAATCCAGGACTCGGCCGCCGGTACGAGCTTCAATCAAATGTACATACTGGAGAAGAAGCTCGGTGCCGACTTCATGCGCAAATGGGGCGAGCAAGAGCCGGTGGTCGTTGCCACCGCTCCCCAGCTCATCGACATGCTGGTGCGCGGCGAGGCCCTGGTCGGCGCCACCGTCGACCATTTCCGCGCCTTCGAGGCGCCGGCGGTCGAAGCAGGTATCGTGGGCGTTTACCCGAGCGAGGGAATGCCGCTCGCCATTGCGCCGATCGCGATCCTCAAGGACGCGCCGCATCCGAACGCCGCGCGCTTGTTCGTCGACTACGCACTCTCGGAAGAGGGCCAGACCCTGCTTGCGGTGGAAATCTTCGGCGTCTATTCGATGCGCGCGGGAGTGCGCACGCCCGCCGGCCAACTGCCGCTCGCGCAGACCAGGCCGCTGTTGCCGAGCAATCTCGCCGATTACGAAGCGGCCGCGCAGAATTTCCCCGAGACCTTCGAACGGTACTTCAAATCGTAGCAGGAACGCGTCCGAGGCCGCATGTGGTGACCCAACAGACGCGACCGAGCTTCCTTCCCGCGGCCGAGAATGCAATGGCGACGAGCCTTTGTCTGCTCCTCGCAGTCCTGGTCATCGCTCCCATGCTGGCCGTCGCGTTCGGCGCCATCGCCGACGGCGGTGGGCTAAGCGCGCGCCGGCTCGCCACCGTGCTCGCCTCCACCCGCATCATCGCCAATACCTTGTTCGTCGGCGTCGGGACGACTGCGCTCGCCGTCGCGGTGGGCGGCGCCCTCGCGCTCGTCCTCGTGCGCATCGACACGCCCGGCCGCGCCGCGCTCGAGCAATTCGTCATCCTGCCGCTTTACGTCACGCCGCTGCTCACTGCGATTGCCTGGTCATGGCTCGGGTCGCCGCGCGGCGGGCTTATCAATCTGTTCGGCCGCGAGGTGCTCGGCATCGCCGATCCGCTGGTCAACCTGCACAGCGCCGGCGGCGTTATATTTGTTTCCGCGCTTGCTTATGCGCCGCTGCCGTTCCTGCTCGTCGGTGGCGCCCTCCGCGCCATGGATCCATCGCTCGAAGACAGCGCCCGCATCCACGGGGCATCGCCGGCAAAAACGTTTGCGCGCGTGACGCTGCCGCTCGCGCTGCCGGCGGCGCTCGGCAGCGCCATGCTGGTGTTCGTGCAGGCGATGGGCCTGTTCAGCGTTCCGGCGGTGCTGGGCATGCCCGCCGGGTTCCACGTCGTGGGAACCGAAATCTACCGGCTCATCAACAACTATCCGCAGCGCGCCGGACAGGCCGCCGCCTGGGGATTGCTGCTGCTCGCCGTCACCGCCGTCTTCGTCGCATTGCAAGCGGCGGTGCTCAATCGCCGGTCCTTCGTGACCGTGACCGGCAAGGCGTTTCGCCCGCGGCGGATCGCGGTGGGGCCGGTCCGGCATTTCCTCGCCGGCCTCGTCTGGTTCTATGTCGCGGTCGCGGTCGCTCTGCCGGTGCTGACGCTCGCGTGGGCGGCCCTCGTCAACTTTCTCACGGTCGACGTCAAACTGATGGCCTTCGACCTGCGTCACTTCCGTTACGTGCTCTTCACTTATCCGAAGACTTATTTGGCGGCGCGCAACAGCCTGCTGCTCGGCGCCGCGACCGCGACCTGCGTCTGCGCGATCGGCCTCGCCGCCGGCTGGGTGATTGTGCGCACCCGCGGCCGGATGCGCGGCTTTCTCGATCAGGTCAGCATGATGCCGCTCGCGCTGCCGCCTATCGTCCTCGCGCTCGGGTTGTTGTGGACCTACGTGGGCCTGACCCTCGTGCCGATCTACGGCACGATCTTCATTCTGCTGGTCGCCTATGTGACCCACTATCTGCCGTTCGGGGTGCGGGCGGCTTCGGGCGCGCTACGCCAGCTTCATCCGGAACTCGAGGATGCCGCGCGCGTCGCCGGCGCCGGCCTCGCCAAGACGCTCCGCCTGGTCGTCTTGCCGCTCACGCGGCCGACGCTCGCGGCGGCGTGGACATTGCTCTTCATCCTGGCGATGCAGGAAGTTAGCGCCTCCATCCTGCTCTACACCAGCCGCAGCACGGTATTGTCCGTCGCCGTGTTCGACCTGTGGGAGGCCGGCAACGTCAATGCGCTCGCGGCGCTGAGCGTGATGCAGCTTGTCGTCACCTTCGTCGCGCTTGCCCTCGTGCTCAGGACGCGCCAGCGCGAGGTCGCCGCATGAGCGCGATCGTGTCGGTCGAGGATCTGGTCGTCGGCTACGGCGATACGACGGCGGTCGAACGCGTGAGCTTCACGGTCGCCGCGGGCGAGCACGTCACGCTGCTTGGCCCCTCGGGTTGCGGCAAGACCACGACGTTGCGCGCCGTTGCCGGCCTCGAACGTCCGCACGACGGGCGCATCGTCATTGACGGCGTGCCGGTTTACGATCGCGGCGCGGGAATCAACATCGCGCCGGAAAAGCGCGGTCTCTCCATGGTGTTTCAGTCCTACGCCATATGGCCGCACATGTCGGTCGCGGACAATGTCGCCTTTCCGCTGCGCGTGCGCGGCGTCCCGCGCAAGCTCGCACGGACCGCGGTCGAGCGGGCGCTTGCCCTCGTCGACCTCGCGGATTTCGCCGACCGGCCGGCGACGCGGCTTTCGGGTGGACAGCAGCAACGGGTGGCGTTGGCGCGCGCCATCGCCTTCGAGACCAAGGTCGTCCTGCTCGATGAGCCGCTGTCCAATCTCGATGCCCAGCTGCGCCTGCAGATGCGCGGCGAGCTTGCCGACTTGCGCCGCCGGATCGGCTTCACGGCGATCTACGTCACCCACGATCAGGAGGAAGCCTTCTCGCTCTCCGACCGCATCATGGTCATGCGGTCGGGCCGCATCGAGCAGCAGGGCACGCCGGCCGAGATTCACGCCGCGCCACGCACCCGCTTCATCGCTGCGTTCCTGGGCGTGCGCAACATTTTCGCGGCGGATATTGCCGGCGCCTCCAGCGACACCGTCGTCGAGGCGCGGCTCGCCGACGGCACGGTGCTGCGCGCCCGCGATCCCTGGGGAGACGGCCGCGGCGGCCACGCCGCCGTGGCGTTCCGTCCGGGCGCCGTGCATCTTGAAGCCGTGGCCGCCTCAGGCCGGGCGGGGAACATCGGCACCGTCACGCGCTCGCTCCTCGTCGGCGACATGGCGCAAATTTTTATCTGCTCCGGCCCGCTGGAAATTTGCGCCCTGGCGCGGCCGCGCTCCGATTTTGCCAAAGGCTCTTCGGTCGCCTGGCGTGTCGATCCGGACGATTGCCTCGTCTTGCGCGAGTGAAACATCGAGGAGAGATCATGACGATCGCATCGGATGTCCAGCGCGTCAACAGGGGCCTGCGCATTCTGTGCCCAAACGGTCATCTCGGCTTTGCGCCGACGAAGCTCGGCAGTTTCGAGCGCGGCCTGACGGCGGAGCCCGACCTGATCGCCTGCGACTCCGGGAGTTGCGATTGCGGCCCGATCCCGCTCGGGACCGACAGCAGCACGAGCCCGCTCGCCTGGCAGCGGCACGATATCGAGGCGATGCTGCTCGGGGCGCGCCGGCTGGGCGTGCCGATGGTGATCGGCTCGGCCGGCGACACCGGCACCAACAGCCGCGTCGACCGTTACGTCGGCATCGTCAAGGAGCTTGCCGAGCAACACAAGCTCAAGGCCTTCACGGTCGGCTACTTCTATTCGGAAGTTTCCAAGGACGCCGTCCGGCAAAAGATCGTCTCCGGTGACGCGGTGCGCGGTCTCGACGGCCGGCCCGATCTCTCGCTCGCGGAACTTGACGCGACCGACCGCATCGTCGCCGTCGCCGGCGTTCACCCCTACATCAAACTCCTCGACCAAGGCGCCGACGTCATCATCGGCGGCCGCAGCAGCGATAGCGCCATCTTCGCCGCGCCCGCGTTGCGGCAAGGCTATCCGCCGGCGCTCGCCTATTACTACGGAAAGATATTGGAATGCGCTTCGTTCTGCGCCGAGCCCTACGGCGCAAAGGAATCGGTCATGGGAGAAATAACGATGCAGGACGTGAAGGTGACGGCGATGCTGCCCGAGCAGCGCTGCACCGTCGCCTCGGTCGCTGCGCATGCCATGTACGAACGGAGCAATCCTTATTACGAATATTTTCTCGGCGGCCACATCGACATGCGCGAATGCGTCTATGAGCAATTCGACGAGCGCACTACGCGAGTCACCGGTCCGCGCTATGTCGCGGCGGACGAACTGCGGGTGAAGCTCGAGGGCGCCGGCAAGGTCGGCGAGCGGTGCGTCGGCATCGTCGGCATTCGCGACCCGTACACGATCTCCCGCATCGATGAGGTCATCGCCTGGGCGCGTAATGCGGTGCGCGAGCGCTTCGGCAACGCCGGGTACGAGCTCGCGTATACGGTGTACGGCCGCGACGGCGTCATGGGAGAACTCGAACCATTGCGCGACCGGCCAGCGCACGAACTATGTGTGGTGGTGCAGGGCGTGGCGCCGACAAAAGAAATGGCTGAGGAAGTGTGCATGGCGGGCTCGCGGCAGATGTTCTACGCGCGCTTGCCCGACGTGAAGGGAACGGCCGGCGGGGTCGCGTTCCTGCTCGATGAGGTCATGCGGGCGAGTCCGGCCTATCGCTGGACGCTCAATCACACGATGCGGATCGACGACCCGTGTGAACTCTTTACCCTCCATCTCACCGCGGCCGGGGCTTGAGCGATGAACGCGAAGGCCGTGCGCACGGTGCCGCTGTCGTCTCTTGCCAAGACCATCCGCAGCAAGAACGCCGGGGTCGACAAGATCACCTTCGACGTGATCTTCAACAACCGCGCCAGCTACGACCTCGTGCGGCGCAGCAAGGTGCTATCGCGCGAGGCGGTGTGCCGCATCTACGGTATTCCGGATTCCCGCATCAGCGATCACGTCGAGTTCGACCCGGCGCTGGCGATCAAATTCACGATCTACCGCAAGATGCCGAGCGGCAGCCTCGGCGATCCGGATATTTTCGGCAGCCAGCAATATGCCCCGCTGCTGGGCATCGAGGTGCCGGTGGATGGTTCATCGTAGCCCGGATGAGCGGCGAAGCCGCGACATCCGGGGGGCCCGCATCTCGCCTGCTCCGCGGGCTCATGCGGGCTACGAAGGCACGTGATAAGCTCGCCCCATGACCAGCGATAAAGACGGCCCGACCGGTCGGGGCGTGCGCGAGAGCGAAATCTTTCGCGACGGACCGGGCACGAACTTCAGCAACAGCATCGGCGCCGAGCAGGGGCTCGAATCCTTCGGCGAGCGTAGCCGCGCGCGGCCGGCGCGGCCGAACAAGACCTTCGCCGAGTCCGCACGCGACATCCCGGTTTATGCCGAGACCGATGTGCTGGTGGTGGGCGGCGGCCCGGCCGGCACCGCAGCGGCGATCGCAGCCGCGCGGCTCGGCGCCGACGTGCTGCTGGTCGAGCGCTACAACCATCTGGGCGGGCTTTCGACCGGCGGGCTCGTCATCTGGATCGACCGCATGACCGACTGGTCGGGCGCCCACATCATTCGCGGCATCGCCGGCGAACTGATGGAGCGCCTGCCCAAGGACGCGATCCAGGGACCGCCGCGGGCCACGTGGGGCAGCCGCGATGCCGCGAGCGCCGCCTATTGGGCGCAACGCACCGCCGCCTACCACGGCATCGTCACCTGGTCGCCGACGATCGACCCCGAGGCGCTCAAGACGCTGTCGATGCGAATGGTGAGCCAGGCCAAGGCGCGCCTGCTGCTGCACGCCTGGTGCGCCGCGCCGATCGTGCAAGACGGCGCCGTGAAAGGCGCGATCTTCGAAAGCAAGGAAGGCCGCCACGCCGTATTTGCGCAAGTGACGATCGACGCGAGCGGCGACGCCGACCTGATCGCGCGTGCCGGCGGGCAATGCGAATCGGACATCGATACCGGCGACATCCATCACTGCATCAACACCGCCTTCCTGATGGGCGGCGTCGATATGGAGCGTTGGCTCGCATTCCGCCGCGACGATCCCGACGGCTTTGCCGCATTCATGGCGCGCGGCCGCGCGCGGCTCAAATTTTTCGAGAAGCCGTTCGTCTCGTGGCGGAACGACGTCGCGTTGTTCATGGGGCCGCGCCTCGCCGGCTACAGCGCCATCAACGTGGACGACCTCACCGCCGTCGACCTGCGCTCGCGCGAACTCGCGGTCGGGCACGTCGAGGCGTATCGCACTGCCGCGCCGGGGTTCGCCGATGCGTTCCTCATGCTCGGCGCGCCGCAGATCGGCGTGCGCCATAGCCGCCGCCTGGTCGGCCGAAGCAAAGTGACGCGTGAGCAATGGCCGACCGGCCGCGTCTTCGACGACGAGATCGGCGTCTCGCCCTCGCTCTCGCCGAAGTTTCCCAACATCTCGGTGCCGTACGGCGCGCTGCTGCCGCACGGGCTCGACAACATCCTGGGCGCCGGGCGGCACATCGCCTGCGACCCGAGTTCGCATTCTTTCCTGCGCGAAATTCCGCAGTGCTGGCTCACCGGACAGGCGGCCGGCGTTGCGGCCGCGCTCGCGGTGGGCTCCGGCCGGCGCCCGCGCGAGCTTGACGCCGCCGCGATCCAGCGCGAGCTGTTGCGCCAGGGCGCGTATCTCTCGCCCAGCATCGCCGCTGCCGTGCAAGCGCCCGCCGCCGCGGAGTGAACGTGCTCCGTAGCTCCGTAGGGTGGGCTAAGCGGGCGGAGCGAAGCGCAGACCGCGTGCCCACCAAATAATTGTGAGGTCCATCGTTGGTGGGCACGCGCGCCCATCGGCGCGCTTAGCCCACCCTACGGTTCGCCTATTCGCCGAAACGAATGCCCACCGTTTCCCGCGCATCGCCGCCCCAATCGACCGGCAACATTCCGCGAGCGACGTAGCGGTGAAAGGAACTATGCGGCCAATCGCAAGCGCGCGAGACGAGCCCGTGTTTGACTGGATTGAAATGAATGTAGTCGACGTGGCGCGAAAGGTCGGTCTCGTCACGGATCGCGTGTTCCCAATAACGTCGCTGCCATACTCCCTTTTCCCGTTTCGCGCGTTTGCTTGCACTTCTGTCGGGACTGGCCGGCAAACCGCAGGAGAAATCGTGCTTGATCAGGCTCCAACGGCGAGAAAAATCCGCATCGTCCTCAGGCAAGGACCAGATCGCGTGCAGGTGATCGGGCAGCACGCAGATTGCAATTGTCTCGAAAGGATCCCGCCTTAGTGCGGCCGCATAGGCGTTGCGCAGGGGCTCGATATGACGCACGAGCAGATCGGCCGAGCGGTCGGCGAGCGTTACGGTGAAGAAGAACCACCCGCCTTCGATCCGGACTCTGCGATACTCTGACATGGTGGAATATCATCATTTTGTTTACTGCGTGTACATCACTATTTTATTTGTGTTTGTTTTTTCTCGGTGGGCACGCGCGCCCATCGGCGCGCTTAGCCCACCCTACGGCATGACGGCCGAGCGGATCGCCTGTTTGATGCGGGCGTAGGTGCCGCAGCGGCAAATGTTGGTGATCGAAGCCTCGATGTCTGCGTCGCTCGGCTTGGGCTGCTGGGCGATGAGGGCTGCCGCCGCCATGATGAAGCCCGGCTGGCAGTAACCGCACTGCGGCACCTGATGCTCGATCCATGCCTTCTGCAATCGGTGCAACCCGTCCTTCGACAGCCCCTCGATGGTCGTGACCGCGGCGCCCTCGACGGAGTCGATCGTGTAGACGCAGGAGCGCACCGCTTCGCCGTCGACGTGGACCGTGCAGGCGCCGCATTGCGCCGCGCCGCAACCGAACTTCGTTCCGGTGAGGCCGAGGTGATCGCGCAGCACCCACAGCAGCGGGGTCGAAGGATCGATGTCGACCGTCGCGGGCGCGCCGTTAAGGGTAAAGGTGAATTTGGCCATTGGATTTCTCAGCTGAAAGTTTTGCCGTAGATGGTGAAGACGCCTTCGCGGGCAAGCGGCAAGCTGCGCACGCGACGCCCGGTCGCCGCAAACACTGCGTTGGCGAGCGCCGCCGGCACGCATACCGGACCGACCTCGCCAAGCCCGCCGATCGCCGGCCGATTCTGCAAAAAATCGGTTACCAGTTCCGGCGTGTCGGGAAGCGTCACCACGCGGAAGCCGTCGAAATTGCGCTCCCGCACGTGGCCGTTCGCGAAAGTGACGGCCGAGTAGAGCGCGGCGCTCAGACCCCACACCACGCCGCCTTCGATCAGCGAGGTGGCGTTGACGCGATCGAGCACGCGGCCGGGATCGCACACTGAAACCATCTTGTGGAGCTTGATCGCACCATCGATGACCGAAAGTTCCGCGACTTGGCACAGATACGACCCAAAGCAATCCGCAAACGCCATGCCGTGCACACGGCCGGCCTCGGCCTTGCCCCAGCCGGCGAGCGCGGCGGCGCGATCGACGACGGCGAGCGCCGCCGCATTTTCGGCGAGCAAACGCCGCCGATACTGATAAGGATCCTGCCCGGCCGCGTGTGCCAGCTCGTCGATCAAAGATTCCAGCGCGAAGTTGTTGGGTCCGTGGCCGGTGGTGCGCAGCACCATGGTCGGGATCGGCACCTGCAGCATGTGATAATCGGTGCGGCGGTTGGCGATTTTGTAGGGATGCTCGACGAGGCTCTCGACCGCGAGCCCATCGACGGTTCCGGGCTCGACCGGCACGGGCGATACCGGCGCGAGAATCGATGGCGCGACGAGCCGATGATGGATCGCGGCGGGCAGCCCGTCGGGACCGAGCGCCGCGCGCGCATGATCGAGGAAGGCGGGACGATACCAGTCGCGGCCGATGTCCTCTTCGCGCGACCAGATAAGCTTTACCGGCCGACCCGCCGCCTTGGAGCACAGCGCCGCCTGCGCGACGAAATCGGCGAGCAGCCGCCGCCCGAAGCCGCCGCCCAGGAACGTGCGATGGACCGTTATCTTCTCGGGCGCGACGTTGAGCACCTTCGCGAGCACGATCTGCGTCATCTGCATGCCCTGCGTCGGCGCCCACACCGTCACGCCGTCGCTCGTCACCGACACCGTGGCGTTCATCGGCTCCATGGGCGCATGGCTGAGCCAGGGCGAGCGATACTCCGCCTCGATGACGCGTTGGGCGCTGGATAGCGTGACCGGCGCATCGCCGTGCGCTTCCGCGGTGGCCCAACCGGCATCGCTGGCGAAGGCTGCCGCGTACATGGCGGCGAGGTTCGCGTCGTCGAACGAACCGCCGGGACCGGGCTGCCAGGTCACTTTCAGTTTCTCGAGCGCAAGCCGCGCCTGCCAGTAATGCTCGGCGACCACCGCCACCGCATAGTCGAGCGGCACGACCGCGAGCACGCCCGCTGTGCCGGCGACAGAGGCCCGATCGACGTTGGCGATCTTGCCGCCGAGCGTCGGCGCGCTCGCAATCGCTGCATAGACCATGCCCGGCACTTTCACGTCGATGCCGAAGATCGCGCTGCCCTCGACCTTCGCCGGAATATCGCGACGCGGCAGCGAACGCCCGCCGCCGACGAGCCGCCACTCGCTCTCGGGCTTCACGCGCGGCTCGGCCGGCACCGGCTTTCCGGCGGCTGCCGCCGCGAGTTCGCCGTAGCCAAGCGTGCGCCCGCTGCCCGGATGCCGCACGCTGCCCTCGCGCGCGGCGAGGTCGCTCGGCGGAACGCGCATCCGGTCGGCAGCCGCGGCGATCAGCATCTCGCGCGCGGCGGCGCCCATCTTGCGGATGAGTGCGTGATACGAGCGGATCGATTCCGCGTTGCCGGTGAACTGCCAATTGTAGACGGGATGGCGATAGGCGGGCGCCACAGGCGAGAACACGACCTCGCATTTCGACCAGTCCGCCTCGAGTTCGTCGGCGATGATCGCCGCGAAGGTGGTCATGATTCCCTGTCCCATCTCGGAATGGGCGCACTGCAGGGTCACTATTCCGTCCGGCGCGATCGCAACCCACGCGTTGAGCGCAGTGCCGGCCGCGGCCGCCGCCTGCGCGAAGACTTGCGTCGGCGCGAGCCGTCCGGCGACGAGCACGACTGCGCCGGCGGCAAGGCCGTTGATTACATCGCGGCGGGAAAGCTGCGATTCTGCAAGCATGCAAAACTCCGTTTGTTTATTCCGGACAGGGCGCGCCGGCCGCCGCCCATTGTTCCAGTGCGATTTTCATTTCCTCGATGGAAAGCGGCGGCGGCATGCGGCCGCGTCCCGGCGACCACGCCCAGAGGACGAGCGCATCGCCCGTCATGTGAGCGACGAGTTCAGGTACGCCGCGCCCGCCGTTGTTGCGCGGGTCAAGCAGCACGCGGCATTGCTCGCCCTTGCTCAGGCCGGCCCACCCCATCGAGCGGGGTGCCAAGTGCCAATGCGGTGCGCCGGGCACGCCGGCCAAATCGTTGTTGTGCGCCTGATGGCAGGTCGAGCAGCGCATGGCCGCCACGCCGGTGTTGTCCGCACCGCGCTGAACGTTCATGCCATGCACGTGCCGGTCGTCCGCCTGGGTCGGCCGGTCGCCACGAGGGTGACAGTTGATGCACCGTGGGCTCTGCAGCACGGTCGCAATACGATCATAAGCGGCCAGCGCCACCGAGCGCGGGTCTTTTGCGTCCTGCGCGGCCGCGCCAGATACCATCGCGACGATCGCCGCGACCGGCAGCGTTAAGCAGAGTCGTCCGACGCCCACATGGCACCCCCGCGCGAACATGGTATGCTCGAACCTGTAGCGAACGCGCGTCGTTCGCAAGGACTTACGCGTTGGTAAGGGCTCACGCGCAGGCAGGTGCGGCGATGGTCGAACAGGTTGCCGAGCGAACAATCGATTGTCCGGTCAATGCGGCCCTCGAGGTCATCTCCGGCAAATGGAAGCCGTCGATCTTGTGCGAATTGCGCGTGGGGCCGCGCCGCTTCGGCGAACTCAAGCGCGAGATCCCGGCGATCTCCGAAAAAGTGCTGGCCGCCGATCTGCGCGCGCTCGAAGCCGACGGGATCGTATCCCGACGCGAGTTTCATGAAGGCGCGGTGCTGGCGACCGAATATGCGTTCACCGATTTCGGCCGCACGCTCATTCCGGCGCTCAACGCCCTGGCGGAATGGGGCTTGACGCACGGCCGACCGTCGCGCTGAGCCACTTTATCAGGAGAAACAAAATGACCACGGAGCGCGAAAGCCGGGAACTCACGCAGATCGGGCCCGGCACCATCATGGGCGACCTGATGCGGCGCTATTGGCTGCCGGCGGCGAAGTCCGCCGAACTCGAGCGCGACGGCGCGCCCATGCGGCTGATGCTGCTGGGCGAGAAGCTGATCGCGTTCCGCGACAGCGCGGGCCGCGTCGGCGTGATGGATCACCGCTGCCCGCACCGCTGCGCGTCGCTGTTCCTCGGCCGCAACGAGGAAGGCGGCATCCGCTGCATCTATCACGGCTGGAAATACGACGTTGAGGGCAACTGCCTCGACATGCCGAGCGTGATCCCGCAGCAGGATTTCAAACACAAGGTCAAGGCCAAGGCCTATCGGGTGGTCGAGCGCGCCGGCCTCGTGTGGGTTTACATGGGCGCCGAGCACGCGACGCCGCCGCTGCCGGGATTTGAGATTCTCGACGTGCCCGAGAGCGAGATCGGGCTCGCCCTGGTCCAGCGCGACTGTAATTATCTGCAGGCGCTGGAAGGCGAGATCGACACGTCGCACTTCGGCTTTCTGCACGCCGGTCACGTCGAGCCCGACGAGGTGCCCGAGGACGGTCCGATCCACAACACCATCACCGACCGCGCACCGCAATATCACATTGCCGACACGCCCTGGGGCACGCAGTATGGAGCGTACCGGCCGGCTGGGGCGGGGCGCACGTATTGGCGTTTTGCGAGCTTCGGTTTCCCGTTCTGGACGTTCGCGCCCAACGGCGAATTTGCCAGCCACGTGCACGCGCGCGCGTGGGTGCCGCTCGACGACGGCCACACGATGTTTTTTTATTTGTGGTGGAAGCGCGGCGAATCGTCGATCACGCAGCCGACGCCGGCCTATAAGGACGGCTCGCCGATCGGCGGGGCCGGACGCGGCAACAAATTCCTGCCCAACACCACCGACTGGCTCGGCCGCTGGCGGCTTGCCGCGAACGCCGGCAACGACTGGACGATGGACCGCGAGGCGCAGCGCAACAACACGATCTACAGCGGCATCGACGGCATCCATTTGCAAGACCAGGCGATCACCGAGAGCATGGGGCCGGTCACCGACCACACGTTCGAGCACCTCGCCCCGTCCGATCAAATGATCACGCGCACGCGCCGGCGCCTGCTGATGGCGGCGCGCGCGCTGCGCGAGAAGGGTGTCGCTCCCCCCGGCTCGGTGGATCCCGACGTGTTCCGCTCGGTGCGCAGCGGATATTTGCACAGCGACGGCGAGCATCCGTGGCAGGAGGTTTACGCCAAGAAGCTCGCAGCGGCGGTGCATCCGTCGGCCGTGCCGCTGCGCGCCGCGGAGTAAAGCGCCGTCATTGCGAGGCCCGCAGGGCCGAAGCAATCCAGGGGCCGCACGTGACGCCCTGGATTGCTTCGCTTCGCTCGCAATGACATCTCCATCACGGAACCTGCTGGCCGCACGCGCGTGCAGCCGGTAAACGTCGAGGATATCGCACAGGCAATCGTCACCGCCTTGGCGGCGCAGGCGTGCGAGCCGATGTACGAACTGGCCGGCCCGCGCATCTACACGTTCGAGAATTTGCTGCGCACGATCTGCGCCCATCTCGGGGTCGAGCGCATGCTGGTGCCGGTGCCGTTCGGGCTGTGGAAGGCACTCGCCCTTCCCGCCGAGATGCTGCCGCACCCTCCCCTCACCCTAAACCAGGTCCAGTTGATGGAAGTCGACAACGTGGCTGCTCCCGATTGCGCCGGATTCGCAGCGCTCGGCATAGAGCCGCGCTCGATCGAAAGCGCGTTGCAGACCGTGCTCGAGCATGCGAACGGCGCGCGCGCTCAGGAAACTACGCGAGGCGCGTAACCATCGGCGTAGGGGCTCCCGACCAGCGATACTCGAAATGGGCCCCCGGCCGCACGTTGGTCACGACGCGCGGACGAAAGCACGCGACGCACTCACCGCCGGCGTGACGCACGCTGCGGTAAAGCACGCCATTTGATCCAGCGGCGCGCAGGCGCGCCGCAAAAGCCTGCGAGGCTTCGTAGCTGTCGGGCAGATAGAGCGGGTCGAAGGCGGGGTCGTCGTCTCGTATGTCATGAAATTCGCCATCCAGATCGGCCAAATACTGGCGCATGTGCACGCGCGCATCAAGCAAGCCGATTTCCTCCAGCTCGCGCGTGCGGTGATGAATCACCTCCGCGTGCGCCGTTTCCAACGCTCGCGCTGCGTACCATGCGCCGAGGTGAGCATCGTTGAAGCGCGCACCGCGCGGATCGGGATGGCAGAACGCGGCCATGATGACGCTGGCCATCGGCCCCAGGGCCCATTCCTCGGCGGGTATGGCGCGGATCACGCCCAATTCGGCCGAAATACGGTCATCGGTCCAGCCCTCGAGATCGATGATCGCCAGCAGATCTTCGGGCGACGCTATGGCATCAAAGATACCAACCGGCGGATACCGACTTGGCACAAGCCGGTGAGTATCGCGCAGCCGAATTGCGGCGAGTAGCGCGTCTGTCAATCAGCCGGCTACCCGAGCATCGAGCAGACGGCGCGTTTGCGCGAGGCCGTCGATGCCGCCATCGAGCATAAGAGAGAGGGCCGGCTTGCCGCCGAACAGCGGATTGTTATTAGGAAGCTTCACCCAACCGTCGGCCAGCCCATTGTCCGGGTAAAGTACATGCAGCGCCTTGTAGATGCCCAGCACCAGAGAGATACGCGTGAGCGTATCGTAGGAGAGCGTGCCGATGTCGCCGGCTTTGTATTTGTAATAGGTCGCGGGGGCCGGCCACCCGAGCAGCGCGCGCTGCTCTCCGACGCTCAAGCTCCAGGCCTGCGCCGCGTTCAGGAACGTGCGCATGGCTGGCGCGGACATGCGCCGGCGGACCTCGGGATCGGCCCGGCGGCCGACCCCGGTCACCGCCGCATGGGAGCCGACGGGATAACGCTTGGCTGCGCGACGCGGCATGGTTACTCCATATATGGATAATGTACTCCATTTTTGGACAAACGCAAGGCCCCACAAAGCCGCCACGGGAGCCGCAACAAACAAACGGAGCGACGTTCGAAATTCGTTCCCTCTTGAAAAATTCAGGGGCCCAACCAAATCGTGGCCGCCGGGCGCCTGCGGGGCCCGGTGCGGATGCCGGGCCATGCTCCAGCATAAGACCGGCACGCCTTCGTAACCATGTTGCTCAGCCGAGGATGTGGCTATGAAAAACTTCGACCACCTTCCCACGCCTTCCCCGTCGTTCGATCTCGACGACCTGCTCCATCCGGCGCAGGCCTTCGAACATCCGCGCCACGTGCTCGCCGACCCCGATCTCACGGTCAACGAAAAGCGCGCGATCCTCGCCTCCTGGGCGTCCGATGCCTGCGCGGTCGAGGCCGCCCCGGCGCTGCGCTGCGCGCCCGGCGGCCGCCAGCCGGTCAGCGTCGATGAAATCCTGGAAGCCCTGCGCGACCTTGATCGGGAGGCGCGGGCGTTTGGGGCGCAACCCTCGCGTCTGCGCCGCCGGTTGCGCCCGTGCCGGACGCGCGGCGACGCCGGACCGGACCACGGGCTGACGGCCTAACCCCAGCCGAGCCGCGCCTGACAGCGCGGCTCCGAGATTCTTCAACCGGCGAGCCCGTGGACGGCTCGCGCGAGGAGGTATGCATGATGCCGAGCTTCAACGACCCGTTCGAGGCCTTGTTCTCGCTGCAGCGGGCGCTCGACGCCCATCTGGCGAGCGACTGGATGGGCGCCCGCACCACCGCCATGGGCAGCTATCCCCCGATCAACATCTTCCAGAAGGGCGACGATTTCGTCGCCGTCGTTGAATTACCGGGGGTGGACAAGGCCGACCTGCAGATGGAGGCGAAAGAGAACACCATCCGCATCTCCGGCCGCAAAACGATCGACTATGGCGCGGGCGCGAGCATGCACCGCCGCGAACGCGTCTCCGGCGTATTCGACCGCACCCTCTCGGTGCCGATCGAGATCGATCCGGACGGCATTCAGGCGGAGTACCGCGACGGCGTGCTGGCGCTGTTCATTCCGCGCGCGGAGAGCCAGAAACCGCGCACGATCAAAATCAAATAACGTGCGGGAGAGACGGCTATGGCAAACGAAACAGAACTGCAGGTGCAGCAAAAGCGCGAGGTCGATAAGAAACCCGAGAGCACGACGCCCGCACGGCGTTACCTTCCGGTGACCGACATTTTCGAGACGCAGGACGCGCTCAAGGTGATCCTGGAAATGCCGGGGGTCGAGAAGGGCGGCGTCGAGGTGCGGGTGGAGAACGACGTGCTCACCATCGACGGGCAGGTCGATTTCTCCAAATATCAGGGGCTCACGCCGGTATACACGGAGTACAACGTCGGCAACTACGCGCGCAGCTTTCAGCTCTCGAGCAAGATTGACCAGGAGCGGATCAGCGCGGATATTCAGGACGGCGTGATCACTCTGCTATTGCCGAAGGCGGAAAAGGCAAAGCCGCGCAAGATCAAGGTAGGGTAAATGAGTGATCAAACCGAGGAATGATCACTCTCAGTTTCGTCACCGGTGACCGGTCAGGGTCGGTCGATGATGGAACTTCGCCTTGCTGACACAGTTGTCGTGGGCGCGGCGCAAGGCCGCGCGTCACGACGGGGATTTTTCATGCCCGCTATCACGCTCGGCGGCAGACTTGCGGTGGCCTGCGCTGCGGTCGCGATGGTTTGTGCCATCGGCGCAACGCAGGCGCAGACCGGCACTGCCTCCGGTGCTCAGGCGCAAGGCAAGCAACAGTCGTCCCCGCAAGGGCAGACGGGCCCGGTCAACACCGGTTCGGGCGGCGCGCCGCCGGAAAGTCCGCAGGGCGAAACCCCGCCGAACATGCAAGCCACGTCTCCCGGCGCAGCGCAGGCGCCGAAGGGAAAGTGATCAGATCGTAGGGTGGGCTAAGGCGGAGCGAATGCGACGCCGTGCCCACCAACGATAGACCCTGCAAACAAATGGTGGGCACGGTCTCCGGCGCTACGCGCCGTTCGCCCTTAGCCCACCCTACGCACTGACCATCGTTATCAGTGCCTGCAGCGTTTCGGCGATCGCGCAGGCGCGGATCTCATCTCGCTCGCGACTGCCGTAATGCCGCTCGATCTGCTCGGTTGGGCCGCCGCGCCGGGCGAGCGCGATGCAGACGCGGCCGACCGGATTGCCGTCCGGGTCAGGCTCGGGTCCCGCCACCCCGGTGATGGCGGCGGCGAGATCGGCGGTCGAACGGCGCAACGCACCTTCCGCCATGGCACGGGCGACCTCGGCGCAGACCGCGCCCCGTTCGCGCAACAGCGCCGGGCTCACATCGAGCGCGGATGTTTTCTGTTCTTTGGTGTAGGTGACGAAGCCGCCGTTGAAATGCGCCGCGGCGCCGGGCGCATCGGCAAGCCTCATGGAAAGCTCGCCGGCCGTGCAGGATTCCGCGACGACCAGCTTGAGCCGTTTCGTTTCGAGAAGCTTGAGGAGTTCTTCCGCAAGCCGATCGAGGTCCTTCATCGCAACGGACCGGACGCCGGTGATGCCCGGCGCCCGGCCTTCGCTTTGTGGCTCGTGCGGCGCGGTTGGCGCCCCGACGCGGTCGCTCAGTCGCACCGGTGGATGTGGCGCACCACCATCTCGCCACCGTGGCGCTCGCGGATGGTCACGTCACGGCAGCCTTCATGCCGATGCCGATAATACGGGCGGTCGTAGTCGTGGTAAGGACGATCGACCCCGATGCGCACGTCTTGCGCCTGCGCCGGCGGGCTGAAGCTCGGCGTGGCGATGAGGCACGCCACAGCGCCAAGCGCGTAAATTGCGGTTTTCATTGTTGTCCTCCATTTACCGACAGTGCACCCGTAACGATTGACTACCAATTAGGTTCCCGACCTTTCAAATACGGAATATTGAGATACCGGCTTGAATGCCGTTCGGATTTGCTGATAGTCGTGCTCCGCAATAACAACCCCGGAGGTCAGCGTGCCCGCATCGATGCAAGGAGAAATGCAGCCTGCCGTCTATCGTTTCAAATTCGGCGATTTCGAAATCGCCAATATCATGGACAGCAAGGTGGTGCGCGAAGGGCTGCATCCGAGCTTCGGCGGTGAGCGTCCGGCCGAAGAGATGCACGCGCTCGCCCGCGACAACCGCATCGATCCGCAGCGCTATGAACATCCGTTCATTCCGACCGTCGTCAACACCGGCAAGGAGCTGGTGTTGTTTGACACCGGCAACGGGGCGCTGCGGCGCGAGCGCGAGCAATTGCGCGGGCGACTGCCGGACGGACGCCTCATCGAGCGGCTGGGCGAACTCGGCTACACGCCGGCCGACGTGGACGTGGTCGTGATCACCCACGGACATCCCGATCACATCGGCGGACTGACCGAGGGCGGGCAGCCGGTGTTTCCCAACGCGCGCTATGTGTTCGGCGCCGCCGAGTTCGATTTCTGGAAACGCGGCGAAAACGTGCGCGAGGCGCGTAAGTTCAATCGCGAGCTGTTCGTCGACATCGCCGTGCCGCTCGCCGATCGCGCGCGGTTCTTAAAGCCGGGCGACGAAGTCGCGCCCGGCATCCGCGCGGTCGATGCCGCCGGGCACGCGCCCGGGCTGATGGCCTATCACATCGAGAGCGGCGGCAAGCGGCTGTTGATCTGGGCCGACACCTGCATCCATTACGTGGTCGCGGTGCAGCGCCCGGAGTGGCACATCGACGTCGACGACGACAAGGACAAGGCGGTCGCCACGCGCAAGCGCATCCTCGACATGGCCGCGACCGAGGGACTCTTCATCGCCGGCTTTCACATGCCGTTCCCCGGCCTCGGTCTGATCGAGAAATCGGCGGCGGGCCATCGCTGGGTGCCGGTCGGCTATCAGCTGAATTTGTAAAAACGTCATTGCGAGGAGCCCGCAGGGCGACGAAGCAATCCAGAAATCACGTGTTGCCCTGGATTGCTTCGGCGCTACGCGCCTCGCAATGACGCCTGCTTAATGCGGGCAGGACGCGTCGAGCGTGTCGAGAACCGCAATCAGGTCCTTGCCTTCCTTGGACTCGGGATCGACGTCCTCCATACTCGCCATCAACTTCATGTAGTCGGGACCGAGTTTCTGTCCGAGCGCGTCCGCCTGCTTGTTGAGGTCGTCCATTTTTTTCTGATCTTTCTTCTCCGCCGCGGCCTGCGCCTGATCGCCGAGTTTGACGATCTGACAATAGGTGTCGAGCTTCGCCTTGTCGCCCTTGATTTGGTTGACGACCTTCTGGACCTCGGCCTTGCTCGGCGCCTTCTCGGCGGGCGGCGCCCCCTTCTGCTGCGCCTGCGCCAGCATGGGCATCGCGGCGAGGGCCGCGACGGCGATGATGAGTTTGAGTTTCATGGGCAGAACTCCTGAGTATGGTTAAGCGGAAGGGGTTGGCCTGCGTTGAGCGACACGATCGCCCGTAACGACACGAGCGATGCGGCAGCACGATGGCTTTCGCCGATTATTCCCCCACAGGAAGTTTGGAAGCGCGACGATAGCAGCCGCGGCAACGGGCGGAAAGTGCCGGGAACCGGCCGACTTTGCCGTTGCCCCCGAACCGCGGCGCTCTGTCGGCCTGGCAACGTAGCCCGACATATCGGCCAGGAACCGCCGCACGCACGGCAGCGTTGACCGATAGCTTTTCCCGCAACAGCGGCGCTGCCGGGCAGCGCCGAAGGAGAACATCATGCTCGCGAAGGCATTCATCGCTGCGGCATTCGCCGTAACGCTCGCCGTCCCCGTCGCGTCGGCGCAGGACAAGGCGGACCAGAAGTTCCTCACCGAGGCGATTCAAGGCAACTACGCCGAGGTGGAGATGGGCAAACTCGCCCAGCAGAAAGGACAAAGCGACGCCGTCAAATCGTTCGGCCAGATGCTCGTGACCGACCATTCCGCCGCCAATGAAAAGGCCATCGCGGCCGCCAAGCAGATGGGCATGACGCCGCCGACCGGCCCGAGCGACAAACAAAAGGCCGACCACGACAAGATGGCGAAAATGTCGGGCGCCGACTTTGACCGGTCGTTCGCACGCGACATGGTCGCCGACCACAAGAAGGACATCCAAGCCTACGAGAAGGCGGCGAAGAATAAGGATGCCGCGGGGGAATACGCGAGCGCGAGCTTGCCGACGCTGCACAAGCATCTCGACGCGGCGGAGAAGATCGAGCAGGGCAAGAGCGCCGAACGGTGATGGCGAGAGGCGACATGAAACATCTCATCGCTGCGGCCTTCACGCTGGCGGCCCTGGCCGGCCCGCCGGCCGCCGGCGCGCAGACGCCGCCCGCGACCGATCCGGCGCATCCGCTCGCGAGCCCGCAGGCCCCGGCACCCGATTGCCGTTCCGACAGCGTTCGGGGCGCGGGCCCGCCGTGCGGACCGAGCAAGCGGATCGAGCCAAACGGAGCGCAGGGAGCGCAGCGGCAGAGCAAATAAACGCTACTTCGGCACGACGTTGGGATTGCCGCCGGGCGAGCCGGGCGGCGGAATGACTGGCGTCGATGTGGGTCCCGGATCGGGCGGGGCAACCTGCATCTTGGGATCGATATTGCCGCCCGGCTTGATCACGCCACCCGACTTATCGAGCTTCTCGCTCGGATTGTCCTTCGGCGCGGGCTGTGTGGCCTGCGCCGCCGCGCGCGAGGCGCCGTACACGACCGACAACAGCACGACCATTGCGACGATTCGAATGACGACCGTTGCGAGGATACGGAATAGGGTGCGCATGACAGCGCCTCGCGAATTATAATGGACATAAGAGAAACGCAAAGCCGCACCCGCGGGTTCCAGTTCGTCGTAGGGCGCAATAGCGAAGCGTATTGCGCCGCTTCGCGTTCAGCCGGCGCAATACGGCGCTACGCGCCTATTGCGCCCTACTACTTCGCGCGGCGCGTTTTATTTGCTTTACCGCGCGCCGGCGAGATCGGCAGCCTTTGTTTGATCTTGAAAAATCCGCTCCACGGGTCGGCCTTGAGATGGGCGAGCCGCGTCGGCAGGTTGTCCACCCGGAAGTGCGCGCCGCGCACGTCGGGCCCAAGCTCGTCCCAGCTCAGCGGCGTCGACACCGGCGCGCCGGGACGCGAGCGGGTGGAATAGGCGGCGACGGCGGTGGCGCCGCGGCCGTTGCGCAGATAATCGACGAAGATGTGCCCGGTACGCAGTTTCTTTGACATTTTGGACACGTAACGGTCCGGGCTGTCCGCGGTCATCGCCTCGGCGATCGTGCGGGTCCACGGCTTGACCTCGTCCCAGGTCGCAACCGGCTCGAGCGGCGCAACCACATGCACGCCCTTGCCGCCGGTGGTCTTGATGAAGCTCTCCAGGCCTGCCGCGCGCAGGCGCTCGCGCACTTCTTGCGCCGCCCGCACCAGCTCGGCCCAGCCGATGTCCGGCGCCGGGTCGAGATCGAAGATGACGCGGTCGGGACGGTCGAGGTCGTCGACGGTCGATCCCCACGGATGGATTTCCAAGCTGCCGGCCTGCGCCAGCGCGATCAGCCCATCGAGGTCGTGAATGGCGAGCACTTCCTCGCCGCCTTCGCCGGGGTTGCGCAGCACCGAGACGCTGCGGTGGATGCCTTTCCACGCCGCCTTCTGGAAGAAACATTTCTGGCCGATGCCGTCGGGACAGCGCACGAGCGCGAGCGGCCGCGCGACGAGATGCGGCGCCATCCATTTCCAAACGTCGGCGTAGTATTCGGCGAGCCCCTGTTTGGTCACGCCCGCGTCGGGCCAATAGATGCGGTCGGGATGGGTGAGCTTGACGCCAAAACTCTTGCCGCTCGCCGACCTCGGCGCGGGGATCGCGGCGCCGGCGTCCTCGCGCACGACCTCTTGCGCCGGCTTGTCGCCGCGCAGCCCGCGGAACGAGGCGTGGCGCAGGATGTGCGCGCCGGTCCAGCTGCGGAACTCGACTTCGGCGACAAGCTCGGGCTTGACCCAGCGCACGTCGCGCCGCTCGTCCGCGCTCAGTCTTTGTTCGAACGGCTGTTTGTCGATGCGGCGTTTTTCGAGCAGCGTCCACAGCTCGCGCGCCACTTTGGCGGAGAAGCCGGTACCGACCCTTCCGACGTGCACGAGCTTGCCGTTCTCATAGAGGCCGAGCACGAGCGAGCCGATCGCGTTGGCGCCTGTTGTCGACGGCACGTAGCCGGCGATGACGAACTCCTGGCGGTGCGTGCACTTGGACTTGATCCAGTCGCGGTTGCGGCCCGAGCGATAGGGCGCGTCCGCGCGTTTCGAGACGATACCTTCGAGGCTGAGCCGGCACGCATTCTCGAGCACGATCTCGCCTTCGGTGTCGAAGTCCTCGCTCAGGCGCAGCGCGCCTTCGGCGCGCGGCACGAGCGCGTTCAGCGCCGCCTTGCGCTGCGTCAACGGGACCTCGCGCAGGTCGTAGCCGTTCGCGTAGAGGAGATCGAAGGCGTAGAACACGAAGCGGTCGGTGTTGCCTTCGCTCAGCGCCGCCTGCAGCGCCGCGAAGTCGGAGGCGCCTGCCTCGCCCTCGACCACCAGCTCGCCGTCGATCAGCGCCTGATCAACCGGCAAATCGCTCAAAGCCGCCAGCACGCGCTTGCCGAATTTGTCGGTCCAGTCGAGGCCGCTGCGCGTGAACAGTTTGGCCTTGCCGTTGTCGATGCGCGCCTCCAGGCGGTAGCCGTCGAATTTTATTTCGTGCACCCATTGCCGCCCCTTGGGCGGCTTGGCTTCGAGCGTCGCAAGGCAGGGCTCGACGAAATCCGGCAATCGCCCCTTGCGCGCATTTTTGAGCTTCGCGAGGTCGAGGAAAGCGGCGGGAGTCGGCGCACTGGGTTCTTTTTCCTTTGTTTGCTCTTTTATCTGGGTAGCACGCTTGGCCGCCTTCGCCGGGGTCTCGGCGCTGCCGTCCTGCGCGCGGTTGCTCTGCCACACCTTCGATTTCTTGTCGGCCGCGATCTCCTCGATGGTGCGGCCCGAGAGCACCGATTGCGGCTGCTCTTCCAGAATGTCAGGCTCGTTCCGCTCGCGCGCGGCCGTGTCACGCCCTTTTATGAGCAGCCAGTTATTGCGCTTCTCGCCGGCGGCGTTGCGCAGGCGCACGAGGTGCCACACGCCTTTGAGCTTCTCGCCCGCGAGTTCGAAGTCGAGCTTCCCCTTGGTAAGCCCTTTGTGCGGATCACCCTGCGGCGCCCACACGCCGCGATCCCACACCAACACGGTACCGCCGCCGTACTGGCCCTGCGGGATGGTGCCTTCGAAGTCCTGATAATCGATCGGATGGTCTTCGACTTCCACGGCCAGGCGCTTCTCGCCGGGCACGAGGCTCGGCCCCTTGGTGACGGCCCAGCTCTTGAGCACGCCGTCGAGTTCGAGGCGGAAATCGTAATGCAGGCGGCGCGCCGCATGCTTCTGGATCACGAAGGCATGGCCGCGCCCCTTGGCGCGCGCGCCGCGCGGCTCGCGCGTCTTAGAGAAGTCGCGCTTGGCTACATAAGTTTGCAGGCCGGCCATGGTCACCTCGTTTGGAAACTATCGCGACGAGGCATCATCCTCCGGCGGAACGAGCAGCAGCCCTTCCTCCTTCGCCCAGCGCCGGAATGCGCCGCTCGCCGCGGCCACGCCACGCGGAGAACTGGCGTCGGCGATGGCGCGCAGCACCGCTTGCGCCTTCTCGTCGACGCGGCCGGCGGTGTGGCGGTGAATGATCTTGGCGGCGGCATCGAGCGAACGAACCGGCTCGTCCGGATGAATGTTGAGGTGCACCGGCTGATCGAGAGCTTTTTCCGCCATCGCATTTCAACCGCTCCCTGGGTCAAAAGTTCCGGTGCAGCCGCAGGCTGATGATAGTCGTCATGAAGACGATCGTGTTGATCTGCGGCACGTTTTTCGCCCGGACGGAACCTCGACCGGCCGCGCGGGTTGCGTCATAGCCGTTTCCGACCTCGGGGATAGCCCGCGCGCAACGCCGCAGATGAACAAATCCCCGCCTCCACAGGAAAAACCCGGACCGGGACGGCGTGTTGCCGCCGGGACGCCGATCACCGAACGCGAGGCGGAGGACGTCGAAGAACGTGCCACGCCGCGCACGCCGGTCATCTACGAGGTGGTCCGGCGGATGGGCGAGGAGGAGATGGCGCGGCCGGCGGTTTCTCTCTGGTGGTCGGGAGTCGCCGCCGGACTGTCGATCAGCTTTTCGCTCCTCGCCCAGGCGATCCTGCAAACCCACCTGCCCGACGCGCCCTGGCGTCCTCTCGTCACCAGCCTCGGGTACTCGGTCGGCTTTATCATGGTGGTGCTGGCGCGCCAGCAATTGTTCACCGAGAACACCATCACGGTCGTATTGCCGGTGATTGCCGAGCTGACGATCAAGAATCTGCTGCGGCTGGGCCGGATGTGGGCGATCGTCCTGGTTGCCAATATTGCCGGCACCCTGGCGGCGGCGGTGCTCTGCACCTATACGCCGGTGCTCACGCCGGAACTCAGGGACGCCATGCTCGCGCTGAGCGGCCACTTGCTCAATCACGGCTGGCTCGAAATGGAGTTTCGCGGCGTCGCCGCGGGTTTCCTGATCGCCGCCATGGTCTGGCTGCTCCCGAGTTCCGAGGGTGCCCAGTTCCACGTGATCACGCTCATGACTTATCTGATCGCGGCGGCCGGCTTCATGCACATCGTCGCCGGCAGCGTCGAGGCCTTCCTGTTGGTATTGAACGGAGATCTCGCCTGGTGGGCGATGGTGACGGATTTCTTCGTCCCGGTGCTGATCGGCAATGTCGTCGGCGGCACGGTCCTCTTCGCGCTGATCTCCTATGCCCAGGTGATGCAGGAAATCTGAGCGCGAGACTCCGCCGCGGCGGCCCGGGACAGCACCGCCGTCCGACCGTGGCCCCGCGCCGCGCCTGCCCATCTCGATTAACGGGGTCGCGCGCGCTAAACCCCCCGGGAGCCGCCCGGCCCGGCCGGCGCACGACACCCTCTTGAGCTTCGGCCCCTCCGGGCCGGCAATCCGCGAGGCCT
>JAFAUQ010000191.1 GCA_019243195.1 Hyphomicrobiales bacterium | reverse complement strand
CAGAGCGCCGGAGACCTTCCGGGAACGCTGTATTCCCGTCCTCGAGACCGAGCGGCTCACCTTGCGTGCGCCGCGCCTCGAGGACGGCAAAGCGGTCGCGCAGCTCGCGAACGACCGTCGCATCGCCGAGAATACGGCGCGCATTCCGCACCCGTATTCGCTCGCCGACGCGGAGAAATTCATCGCCTCGGTCAACCAGACCGCGGGCGAGATCGCGTTCCTGATCACGCGCGAGAAGGTGGTGCTCGGCGCCGTCGGCATTCAGATGCCCGAGCAGGAACCTCCGGAAATCGGCTACTGGCTCGGCGTGAAGTTCTGGGGTCACGGCTATGCCACCGAGGCGGTGCACGCGGTGATCGACCACGCGTTCTCGGATCTCGATGTCGAAGCGCTCGCCGCGGGCGCGCGCGTCACCAATCCGGCCTCGCGCCGGGTGCTGGAGAAGTGCGGCTTCCAGTGGACCGGCGTCGGGCTTACCCGCATCCGCGCGCTCGCCAGCTCCGCGCCGGTCGACCGCTTCCGCCTCGAACGCGCCATCTGGCGCTCGCTCAAGAGCTGGGGCGCGGTGAAGCGGGTGGCGTAATCAGATGACAGTGGACAGACAACGGAGGACGGAGTGCTTCACGGGCAACTTGCCTTTGTCCGTCCTCTGTCGTCCGCCGTCTGTCGTCTGTTTTCACGGAAGAAAATAAACATTCCCGCCGCGATGATGACGGCGGCGCCGGCGAGCACGTGTGCCTTCGGTTCGTCGCCGAAAATGAACCAGCCCAGCACCACGCCCCATACGATCATCGTGTACTGATAAGGCACTACCACCGATGCCGGCGCGCGCTTGAGCGACATGTTGAGGCACACGAGCCCGGCCCTCCCCAGCACGCCAAACAGAACCATCAGGGCAAAATCGCCGGGCCGCGGCGTGACCCAGCCGAAAGGCGCCATTGCCAGGCCGAACAACGCCGTCGCGGCGATCTGACTCGATACCAGCACCACGTTCGCGGTGTTGCGCAACACGCGCGTCATAATCAGCAGCCCGGCGTAGAGCAGGCTGCCGGTGAGCGCGACCAACGCCGGTGCGGTGAGCGCCGCGGCCGACGGCTTGAGCGCCAGCAGCACGCCGGCAAAGCCGACCAGCACCGCGGCCCAGCGCCGCCACCCGACGTGCTCGCCGAGCACGAACGGCGCGAGCGCCGTGACGTAGATCGGTCCGGCGAGATAGAACGTCATCACGTCGGCGAGCGGCAGATAGCCGACCGACCAGAAGAAGCGCACGACCTCGGTCGTCGAAATCACTGCGCGCAGGATCTGGAGGCCCGGGCGCGGCGCCGCCGTGAAGACGGAGATGCCCTCACGCCAGAGGAACGGCGCCAGCAACACCAGCGCGGTGGGGCCGCGGATCAGCAGCATCTCGCCCACCGGATAGCCCTTGACCAGCCACTTGCCGACCGCGTCGTTGAGCGAGAACAGCGTCACGCTCGCGAGAATCAGCCCGATGCCGACGATGATGGTATTGCGCGCGGGCCGAATCATGAGAATCGCGGTGACGGGGTTGTGCGGGTAACGCGGAATCTTTACGAGGTCGTAGCCCGCATGACGGCCGCGCAAGCGGGCGGACATGCGGGACCGGTCCCCGGATTTCGCGCTGCGCGCTCATCCGGGCTACATGAGTTCCGCTACATGAAATTCCTCGACCAGGCCAAGGTGTACGTGCGCTCGGGCGACGGCGGCAATGGCTGCGTCGCGTTCCGGCGCGAGAAGTTCATCGAGTTCGGCGGGCCGAGCGGCGGCGACGGCGGGCGCGGCGGCGACATCGTGGTCAGCGCGGTCGACGGCCTCAACACGCTGATCGACTACCGTTACCAGCAGCACTTCAAGGCGCAGCGCGGCGGCAACGGCATGGGCAAGGACCGCGCCGGCGCGAACGGCACCGACTTGGCGCTCAAGGTTCCGGCTGGCACGCAGATTTACGACGAGGACGGAGAGACGCTGCTCGCCGATCTCGTGCGCGTCGGCGATCGCGCCGTGCTCGTGCGCGGCGGCAACGGCGGCTTCGGCAACGCGCACTTCAAGTCGTCGACCAACCGCGCACCGCGTCTCGCCAACCCGGGCCAGCCGGGCGAAGAGCGCTGGATCTGGCTGCGGCTTAAATTGATCGCCGATGCCGGGCTCGTCGGGCTGCCCAACGCGGGGAAATCGACGTTCCTCGCCGCCGTCACCGCCGCCAAGCCAAAGATCGCCGATTACCCCTTCACCACCCTCACGCCCCAACTCGGCATCGTGCGCATCGACGCGCGCGAGTTCGTGCTCGCCGACATCCCCGGGCTGATCGAAGGCGCGCACGAAGGCGTCGGCCTCGGCGACCGCTTCCTTGGCCACGTCGAGCGCTGCCGCGTGCTGCTGCATCTCGTCGATGGATTGAGCGAGCATGCCGGTAACGCCTATCGCACCGTGCGCGGCGAACTCGAGGCTTACGGCCACGGGCTCGCCGACAAACCCGAGATCGTGGCGCTCACCAAGGCGGATGCGCTCGCGCCCGAGCAGGTGAAGCAGCAGGCCGCACGCCTTAAACGAGCCGCAAAAACGACGCCGCTCGTGATTTCGGCCGTCACCGGCGCCGGCGTCCACGAGGCGCTGCGCAAGCTCCTCGCCGTCATCGAGAGGGCGCAGGCCGACGACGCGCGCGAGCACCCCGCCCCGGCCTGGCACCCTTAACCTCGTCATTTGCGAGGCACGGAGTGCCGAAGCAATCCAGGGCGTCACGCGCTGCCCTGGATTGCTTCGCTCCGCTCGCAATGACATGCCCGCGGCTCCTGCTTTCCGTTATACAAGCTTGCCGCCATGCCGCGCCCCGCGCCCAAAGCCCCCGCGCTTGCCGACTTCCGCCGCATCGTCGTGAAGGTCGGCTCGTCGCTGCTCGTCGACGCGACGGCCTCCCGCGTGCGCGAAGCGTGGCTCGCCTCGCTCGCCGCCGACATCGCGCGGTTGCACCGCGACGGTCGCGACATTCTGGTGGTCTCCTCCGGCGCGATCGCGCTCGGGCGCAGCGTGCTCAAGCTGCCTGCCGCACTCAAGCTCGAGGACAGCCAGGCGGCCGCCGCGGTCGGGCAGATCGCGCTCGCCCGCACCTGGGCCGAGGTGCTGGGCGCGCACGGCATCGGCGCCGGGCAGATTCTGCTGACGCTGACCGATACCGAGGAACGGCGCCGCTATCTCAACGCGCGCTCGACCATCGACAAGCTGCTCGAGTTCCGCGCGGTGCCGGTGATCAACGAGAACGACACCGTGGCGACCAGCGAAATCCGCTACGGCGACAACGACCGCCTCGCCGCGCGCGTCGCGACCATGGCGAGCGCCGATTTGCTGGTGCTGCTCTCCGATGTCGGCGGGCTCTACGACGCGCCGCCGGGCGAAAATCCGCGGGCGAAGCTGATCCCGCTGGTGCCGCGCATAACCGCGGAGATCGAGGCGATGGCGGGCGACGCCGGCTCGCAGCTCTCGCGCGGCGGCATGCGCACCAAGATCGAGGCGGGCAAGATCGCGACCACCGCGGGCACCCACATGGTCATCGCCTCGGGTCACATCGAGAATCCGCTGCGCTCGATCGCCGACGGCCGGCCGTGCACCTGGTTCCTGACACCGGCCAATCCGGTGACCGCGCGCAAGAAATGGATCGCCGGCTCACTCGAGCCGCGCGGCACGCTCACGCTCGATGCGGGCGCGGTGGCGGCGCTGCGCCGGGGCAAAAGCCTGCTGCCCGCGGGCGTGACGCGCGTCGACGGCACGTTCAGCCGCGGTGACGCGGTGGTGATCCGCGGGCCGGACGGGGCCGAGATCGGCCGCGGCCTGATCGCCTATGACGCCGACGACGCGGTGAAGATCCGCGGCAAATCCTCGGGCGACATTTTGCTCATTCTCGGCTTCGCCGGCCGCGCCGAGATGATTCACCGCGACGATTTGGTGCTGGGAAGCGCGTAGAGCATGATCCCGAAAAGTGGGTACCGGTTTTCGGAAAAGATCATGCTTCAGGAATAAGTTTACTCACCATCCGCCGCGTAGGGTCGCGGCAGATGTTGAAGCGCGGGATGCGGCCGGCCGAAGTCGGGCGTTTCCGAGTCCTGGCCGATCTCGACGATGCCGCGGCGGATCGCCCGCGTGCGCGTGAACATATTGAACAGCGTGTCGCCGTCGCCCCAGCGAATCGCGCGCGCAAGGGCCGATACGTCTTCGTTGAAGCGCCCGAGCATTTCGAGGACGGCGTCTTTGTTATGCAGGAACACGTCGCGCCACATGGTCGGATCGGAGGCGGCGATGCGGGTGAAGTCGCGAAAGCCCCCGGCCGAGAATTTCATCACTTCCGAGCGCGTGACTGTTTGCAGGTCGTCGGCGGTGCCGACGATCGAATAAGCGATGAGGTGCGGCAGGTGGCTGGTGATGGCGAGGACGAGGTCGTGATGCTCCGCCGACATCGTCTCGATGTTGGCGCCGAGCGCGCGCCAGAAGGCGGCGAGCCGCTCGACCGCCTGTGAATTGGCGCCTTCCGGCGGCGTGAGAAGGCACCAGCGGTTGACAAACAGTTCGGCAAAGCCCGCGTCGGGGCCGGAATGCTCGGTGCCGGCAACGGGGTGCGCCGGAACAAAATGAATGCCCGCCGGAATATGCGGGCCCATGTCTTTGATGATCGAGCCCTTGACCGAGCCCACGTCGGAAACGGTCGCGCCGGGTTTGAGGTGCGGGCCGATTTCCGCCGCGACCGCGCCGCATGCGCCCACCGGCACGCACACAATCACGAGGTCGGCGCCCTCGACGGCAGCCGCGTTGGTCTCGACCACCTGATCGGCGAGCCCGAGTTCGGCGACACGCCGGCGCGTGACGCCCGAGCGGGCGGTCGCCACGATCGAGCGCACCGCGCCTTCGGCCCGCGCCGCGCGCGCGATCGAGGAGCCGATGAGGCCGACCCCGATCAGCGCCAGGCGTTCGAATATCGGCGCGGCACTCACGCGGCGGGCCTATTTTTTTGTTGGAGCATGATCTTTTCCGAAACCCGGTTCCCACTTTTCGGGATCATGCTCCAGAAAGTCCCGCAGCGCCGCGACGGTAAGCCGGTTCGCCTCTTCGGTGCCGACCGACATGCGCAGCGCGTTGGGCAATTTGTACGCGCCGGTCGCGCGCAGGATCAGCCCGCGCTTGGTGAGAAACGCATCGGCGTCCTGGGCAGTGCGACCGGGCGCAGTGGGAAAATGAATCAGCACGAAGTTCGCCGCGCTTGGCGTCACCTCGAGCCCGAGCTTGCCGATTTCGCTGATGAGCCACGGGAGCCATTTGTCATTATGCGCGCGGGAAATCTCGACATGCGCGGCATCGCCGATCGCCGCGATGCCGGCCGCGATCGCCGGCTGGCTCACGTTGAACGGCCCGCGGATGCGGTTGAGCGCCGCAACCACATGCGACGGGCCGTATAGCCAGCCGAGCCGCAGCGCCGCGAGCCCGTGGATTTTAGAGAATGTGCGGCACATGACGACGTTCTCGCACGTGGCGACCAGCTCGATGCCGGACTCGTAATCGTTGCGCCGCACGTATTCGGCGTAGGCGGCATCGAGCACGAGCAGCGTGTGCGGCGGCAACGAGCGCTGCAGGCGCTTGACCTCATCGAACGGCACGTAGGTGCCGGTCGGATTGTTCGGATTGGCGAGGAAGATCACCTTGGTCTTCGCGTTGACGCGCGCGAGGATCGCATCGATGTCGGCGGTGTAGTTCGTCTCGGGCGCGACGACCGGCGTCCCGCCCGAACCGAGGGTGGCGATGTGATAAACGAGGAACCCGTGCGTGGTGTGGATCGCCTCGTCGCCGGGGCCGATGAAGGCATGGGCGAGCAGATTGAGCAGCTCATCCGAACCGGCGCCGCAGATGATGCGCGCGGGGTCGAGCCCGAACGCTCGCCCGATCGCCTCGCGCAGCTCGGTCGACGCGCCGTCGGGATATTCGTGCAGGCGCTTGGCTTCCGCCATGTAGGCATCGATCGCCTTGCGGCTCGGCCCGAGCGGTGTCTCATTCGAGGACAGCTTGAATATGCGATCGACTCCGGGAGCGCTGCTCTTGCCCGGCACGTACGCGTCGATCGCCAGCACGCCGGGGCGCGGTTCGGGACGCTTCAACGCGGACATCGAGGGCTCCAGCGGTTCATGCGGCAAGCAAGGCGCGCGCGAGACATATATCGGGTCGCGCCGCTTGCGACGAGACCGCAGGGCGGCTTCGAACGGGCGCTCTCGATAGGTCGCGAGACCTGCGAAAGCAAAGAAAACGTTGACAGTTAAGCCATGCAATCCCTACGTAAGCCGCCCGCGGCCTTTTGCGCCCGCGTCCGCTCGATGATCGCGCCGAGCGGCCCGTTTGCCCGCGGCGGAGTAGCGTGATGGCCGAGGCGAACCTGACGATCATACGGGATAGCACCGCGCGCGCACGCGAAGCCGACAGCCCGCGTTCGCCCGTCGTGCACTTCGGTTCGGACAGGCCGCTGCGGCTCGATGCCGGCGTCGAGCTGTCGCCGTTTCAGATCGCGTATCAGACCTACGGCAAGCTCGATGCGAACCGCGCCAACGCGGTGATGGTCTGTCACGCGCTCACCGGCGATCAGCATGTCGCCAACGTGCATCCGGTCACCGGCAAACCGGGTTGGTGGGAAACCATGGTCGGCCCCGGCCGCCCGATCGACACGGACCGCTATTTCGTCATCAGCGCGAACGTGATCGGCAGCTGCATGGGAACGAGCGGCCCGTCATCGACCAATCCGGCGACAGGCAAGCCGTGGGGGCTCGCGTTTCCCGTCGTCACCGTGCGTGACATGGTGAACGCGCAGGCGATGCTGCTCGATCACCTCGGCATCGAGTCGCTGTTCGCGGTGGCGGGCGGCTCGCTCGGCGGCATGCAGGTGCTGCAATGGACCGCGAGTTATCCGCAGCGCGTATTCGCCGCGCTGCCGATCGCGACCGGCACTCGCCACTCGGCTCAGAACATCGCGTTCCATGAGGTCGGCCGCCAAGCGGTCATGGCGGATCCGGAGTGGCGCGGCGGCCGCTATCTGCTCGAGCACACCAACCCGCGGCGCGGCCTTGCGGTTGCCCGCATGGGCGCGCACATCACCTACTTGTCCGACGCGGCGCTGCACCGGAAGTTCGGCCGCAAGTTCCAGGACCGCAGCAATCCGACGTTTTCGTTCGACGCTGATTTCGAGGTCGAGAGCTATCTGCGCCACCAGGGCAGCTCGTTTGTCGAGCGCTTCGACGCCAACAGCTATCTCTATCTCACGCGCGCCATGGACTATTTCGACCTCGCGGCGGACTACGGCGGCGTGCTGGCGCGCGCCTTCAAGGATACGCCGACCCGCTTCTGCGTGATCTCGTTCACCAGCGACTGGCTCTTTCCGACCTCGGAATCGCGCGCGATCGTGCACGCGCTCAATGCCGGTGGCGCGCGCGTGTCGTTTGCGGAAATCACCACCGACAAGGGTCACGACGCCTTCCTGCTCGACGAGCCGGAGCTGTTCGCGATCGTGCGCGGGTTCCTCGATGCGGCCGGCAAGGCGCGCGGCCTCAACGGCAAGCCGTGACCATGCTCACGCGCACGACCCACGACCTCACCATGGCAGAAGGCGCGCGCGCTCCCGGCGGCGGCCGCGTCGACCTTTTGCTGGTCGCCGACATGGTGGAGCCCGGCTCGAAGGTGCTCGACGTCGGCTGCGGCGACGGTGAGCTGCTGCGCATCCTGGCGGAGCGGCGCGGCGTCGACGGCCGCGGCATCGAGCTGTCGCGCGAGGGCGTGAACGAGTGCGTGACGAAGGGTCTGGCCGTGGTGCAGGGCGACGCCGACACCGACCTCGTCGATTACCCGGACGACGGCTTCGACTACGTGATCCTCTCGCAGACGCTGCAGGCAACGCGTCATCCGCGCCAGGTGCTCGAGCACATGCTGCGCATCGGCCGCCGCGCCGTCGTGTCGTTCCCCAACTTCGGCTTCTGGGGCATCCGCCTGCAGATCCTGTTCGGCGGCCGCATGCCGACGACCAACAACCTGCCCTACACCTGGTACGACACGCCCAACATCCACTTCTGCACCATCAAGGATTTCCGTCAGCTGTGCGGCGTCGTCGGCGCGCGCATGGAGCGCGCCATCGCGCTCAACGCGTGGGGACGGCGGCTGCGCCTCACCGCGCCGTGGTGGTTCTGGAATTTGTTCGGCGAGCAGGCAGTATTTTTGCTGAGCCGGGACAAGAAGGCGAACGGGCGAAGAAGTAATTCGAGCGGCAAATGATTACTCGCGCTCGTCATCGCCCGAAAGCGGGCGATCCAGTAAACGGCGCCTTATCAGTTAAACTGCAACAGTGGTGTTTACTGGATGCCCGCTTTCGCGGGCATGACGAGGTCAGAGCATTTTCACCGCATCACCCGGCGCAATCGTTCCGCCGGCGATGACCTCGGCATAGATGCCGCAATCGGTATGGCCGAGGTTGTGCAGCAGCGTATCGGGAATTGTGAGGTCGCGGATGCCGGTGTCTGGATCAACATTGGTGGCGGCGCAGCGCACGATACGCTTGACGACCTTCAGTCGCGCGCTCGGGCCGACCGCGATCTCGCGGCCGACGAGATCGAGCTCGCTCCACGGCTCCCAACCCCGGACGTAAAGGTTGGCGCGAAAGCGCACCGGATCGACCGCCGCGCCGATAATCGTCTCGAGCGCGGCGACTGACGCGAGATTGATGATCGAGACCACCTTGCGGGCGACGTCCGAGAAGCTGTGGCCCGGCGCGTTGAGCACCTTCGGCGGCCCGCGTAGCTCATCGGCACAATACGCGGCGAAGAACCGCTCAATCGCAGCACGGCCTTCCGGCGTGCGCAGGTCGCCGCGGGCGGCCTCGGACCCGTCCGCGGTAATGGCGAGCGTATGCGTCCCTTCATCGAACGCCGTGCGCAAGGCAGCGAGGCGCTCGTTGCGCATCAGCATGAGGAACCTGCTTTTGGGGAAATAGGCCGGATGGGCGGGGTCGAAACCGGAGGGCCCATTCTCGATCGCATAGAGGCGGTCGCCCCGGATGGTCCGGCCCGGCGCAAGCTCGGCGGTCTCGAGCCGGTCGGGACCGAGCCCCTTCACGGGGTACCGATAGATACGCGCGATCGTTGGCATGCGCTTAACCCACTCATGATTCTCAGTCCTCAACCCCTACCACCGTGAGCGGCAATCCCCATATCTCCTGCGCGGTTGCCGTTCGGACCGCGACCTAGCGACATGCACCCCATGACGATGTTCCGTCTGCGCCGTAATGGGCGGCGGGACAGGCCGAGGGAGTAGAGGATGGACTTCGAGAAATACACCGACCGTGCGCGCGGATTCATTCAATCCGCCCAGTCCCTTGCCGTGCGCGAGGGCCACCAGCAATTCACCCCCGAGCACTTGCTCAAGGTCCTGCTCGACGACCCGGAAGGGCTCGCGGCCGGGCTGATCGACCGTTCCGGCGGGAACCATCGCCAGGCGCTCGCCGCAGTCGAGGCGGCGCTCGAGAAGCTGCCGAAGGTTTCCGGTTCCGGCGCCGGGCAGGTCTATCTCGCGCCCGGAATGGCGCGGGTCTTTGCCGCCGCCGAGAAGGCCGGCCAGAAGGCGGGCGACTCGTACGTCACCGTCGAGCGGCTGCTGCTCGCGCTCGCGATCGAGAAGGACACCGCCGCCGGCAAAATTCTCGACCGCGCCGGCGTCACGCCGCAGAACCTCAACGCGGCGATCGAAGCTCTGCGCAAAGGGCGAACCGCCGACACGGCGACGGCCGAAAACGCCTACGATGCCCTCAAGAAATATGCCCGCGACCTGACCGAGGCGGCGCGGACCGGCAAGCTCGATCCGGTCATCGGCCGCGACGAGGAAATCCGCCGCACCGTGCAGGTGCTCTCCCGCCGCACCAAGAACAATCCCGTGCTTATCGGCGATCCCGGCGTCGGCAAGACCGCGATCGTCGAAGGCTTGGCGTTGCGCATCATCAACGGCGACGTGCCGTCGAGTCTCGAGGACAAGAAGCTGCTCGCGCTCGACATGGGCGCGATGATCGCGGGCGCTAAATACCGCGGCGAGTTCGAGGAGCGGCTCAAATCGGTGCTGCAGGAGATCGTGGCGTCGGAAGGCCGCATCATCCTGTTCATCGACGAGATGCATACGCTCGTCGGCGCCGGCAAGGCCGAAGGCGCCATGGACGCCTCGAACCTGCTCAAGCCGGCGCTCGCGCGCGGCGAATTGCATTGCATCGGCGCGACCACGCTCGATGAATACAAAAAACATGTCGAGAAGGACGCGGCGCTCGCCCGCCGGTTCCAGCCGGTCTACATCTCCGAGCCGAGCGTCGAAGACACGATCTCGATCCTGCGCGGGCTCAAAGAGAAATACGAAGCGCACCATGGCGTGCGCATCACCGACGGCGCGCTGGTTGCCGCCGCCATACTCTCGCACCGCTACATCACCGATCGCTTCCTGCCCGATAAGGCGATCGATCTCGTCGACGAGTCGGCCGCGCGGCTCAAGATGCAGGTCGATTCCAAGCCCGAGGAACTCGACAGCCTCGACCGCGAAATCGTGCGGCTCAAGATCGAGCAGGAGGCGCTCAAGAAAGAGTCCGACCCCGGCTCGAAGGAACGGCTCAAGCGGCTGGAGAAGGAATTGGCGGCGCTGGAACAGCGCGCCGCCGAGCTGACCAACCGGTGGAAGTCGGAAAAGGACAAGCTCTCGGAAGCACAGCGGCTCAAGAAGGAACTCGACGAC
>JAFAUQ010000244.1 GCA_019243195.1 Hyphomicrobiales bacterium | reverse complement strand
CCAATTATCGTTGCGCTCGTAGATCAGCTCCGTGCCGGGCTGCCACGTCGTCACCCGGTAGGCGCCGCCGCCGGCGACGTTGGTCTTCGTGTAGTCGAGGCCCCACGGGTCGTTCGGGGCCGCCTTCGACTTGATCAGCTCGGAGTGGAAGACGCACGGCACGACGACCGCCAGGTCGGGAGCGGTCAGCTTGTCCTTGCGGATGAAATCGACCCGAAAGGTGTGATCGTCGACGGCGACGAACTGCTCGGGCTTTTCGAGCGAGCCGGCCTTCATCTGAAAGGTGGGAAAACCGCCGACCGTCACCGCGCGGTCGAACGACCATTTGACGTCCTTGGCCGTGATCGGCGTGCCATCGTGGAACTTCGCATCCTTGCGCAGCTTGAAGGTCGCCGACGTATCGCCGATGGTCCATTCCTCGGCGAGCTCGGGCGCGAACGTGTCGCGATCGTAATATTCCGAGCCGTCGCCCACCGGCTTCATGGCGTGGCTGATGAGCCGGTCGTAGCAGTTCCACGACACCTCGTAGCTCGGCACGATCGCGCCGACCGTGTGGATGTCGAGACTGTTGGGGCCGCTTTCGGTGATCACCAGCAGGGTTTCCTGGCGCGACTGGGCGTTGGCGGGCGACCACACCGCGGGCGCCGGAAACAGGCTGCCGGCCGCAACGGCGGTCATCGACTTGAGAAATTCACGACGCTTCATGGCCGCCTCCGCGCGGATGCGATTGTGGTTGCCGCGGAGTCCGCAAGGCCCATGCCAGCGGCCGCGGACGCGACGCGGCTGGCGTAAGGCCTTCCGTGATATGAGGAAAATCATAATCGGGCGCCGACGCGGAAGACCCGCATGCGGCGGCTGCTTAGCCCGAGTCCATGTTTGAACAAAAATTAGGCAGTCAAATCAGCAGTCGGATCGCAACGATGAACAGCACCGCCGCCAGCGTGAGCCGGAGCACGAGATCGGGCAGCCGATAGGACATGTAGCTGCCGAGCACGATGCCGGGCAGCGAGCCGACCAGCAGCGAGCCGAGCAGCGGCCAATCGATCGAGCCGAGCGCCCAATGGCCGACGCCGGCGACGAGCGTGAGCGGCACGGCGTGGGCGATGTCGGAGCCGACGATGCGGGCGGTCGGCAGCTGGGGATAGAGCAGCAGCAACATGGTGACGCCGAGCGCGCCGGCGCCGACCGAAGAAAGCGTCACCATGACGCCGAGCGCGGCGCCTACCGCGATGGTCAGCGTCGACGTGCGGCCGGCGCTCAAACTCTCGATCCGCCCCGCATAGCGGGCGAGAATCTGCCGTCGGAACACGAGGGCGAACGAACTCGCCAGCAGCGCCAGCCCAAGCAAGGTCGTGATCAAACGATTAGCGCCATGGCCGTGCATGTCGAAATAGGAGAGCGCCAGGATGGTGAGCCCGGTCGCCGGCACGCTCCCGGCCGCGAGACGGCGGACCACGCGCCACTCGACTGTGCGCAGCCAACCGTGCACGATGGTGCCGCCGGTCTTGGTCGCGCAGGCGTAGAGCAAATCGGTGCCGACCGCGGTCGAGGCGTGAATGCCGAACAGAAGAATCAGTAGCGGCGTCATCAACGAGCCGCCGCCGACGCCGGTCATGCCGACGAGAGCGCCGACCACGAATCCGCACAACGAGTAGAGGGGATTGATCGCGTGGATGAAGTCCATGGATCGGCCGTGCCGCTCGTCCAATCCTCCGCACCGCCGTCATCCTGAGAGCGCGCGAAGCGCGCGTCTCGAAGGATGGCCCCACGCACGGAGCTTGTTTCCATCCTTCGAGACGCTCGGCGCTTCGCGCCGAGCTCCTCAGAGCCCGCCCCCGCGCAGGCGGGGGATGACGGCAGAGATGCGCTGATTATAGCAGAGAATCGCGCTCCAACGAGTCGCGCGCCGGGCGACCAACGCGCGACGCGCGGGCGGTGACGCGGCCGTCGCCGGTCGGCTGATAGAACACGCTGTAGCGCCGGGCGGCCTGCGCGAAGGCGGCCGCGTCGGCGTCCTTGGTCACCTCGAAGGCGTCGAAGCCGGCGCGCAGCATGAACAGGAACTGATCGCGCAGCACCTGTCCGGTGGCGCGCAGCTCGCCGCGGAAGCCGTGGCGCTCGCGGAGGAGACGCGCCTGGCTGAAAGCGCGGCCGTCCCGGAAGACCGGGAACACCAGCCCAACCAGCGCCAGCCGGTCGAGGTAGGGCGCCAGCTCCGCCACCCGGCGGTCGTTGGGCCACACGACGCCGGTCGGCGCCTCGCGCGCCGCGAAAGCGTCCGCTTCGGCGAGGAAGCGCGCCGCCGGCACGATCACCGGCAGGCGGTCGGGCACGGGCGCGTCGTCGGCAACGCGGGCGAAACCGTCTTCGACGATGCGGCCGCCCTTAATGAGTTGCATGGACGCGCTCCTTGAACGGCTCGATACCGATCCGCTTGACCGTGTCGATGAAGATTTCGCCGGGGCGCTCGCGCAACTCCACGTAGGCGGCGACGATATCCTCGACCACGTTGGCGACCTCGCCGTAGGGCACCGCCGGGCCGATCAGTTGTCCCAGCTCGGCCTCCTCGTCGGCGCGGCCGCCGATCGTGACCTGATAATACTCTTCGCCGTTCTTCTCGACGCCGAGGATACCGATGTGGCCGACGTGGTGATGGCCGCAGGCGTTGATGCAGCCGGAAATGTTGATGTGCAGGCGGCCGAGATCACGGGCGAGGTCACCGTCGCGGAATCGTCGGCTCAAGTCCTGAGCGATCGGAATCGAGCGCGCGTTGGCGAGGCTGCAATAGTCGAGGCCCGGGCAGGCGATGATGTCGGACACCAGGCCGACGTTCGGCGTCGCGACGCCGATGGCATCGAGCGCGCGCCACAGCGGGTAGAGGTCTTGTTGGCGCACGTGCGGCAGCGCGAGATTCTGCTCGTGGCCGACGCGGATTTCGCCCGAACTATAGCGGTCGGCGAGATCGGCAATCGCGTCCATCTGCGCGGCGGTGGCATCGCCCGGCGTTTCGCCTTCCGCCTTGAGCGACAGCGTGACGATGGCGTAGCCGGGCAACCGGTGACGCGCCACCGCGCTGCGGTGCCAAGTCTCGAAGCGGCGGTCGCCGGCCCGCGCCTCCTTCAGCTCAACCGGGTCGTCGGCAAGCCGCTCGTAATCCGGATAACGGAAGCGCGCGGCGATCTCGGCGACGGCGGCGTCATCGAGCGCCAGCGCGCCGTCCTTGATCGACTGCCATTCCTGCTCGACTTCGCGCCCGAATGCCTCGGCGCCGAGGTCGTGCACCAGGATCTTGATGCGCGCTTTCCACGCGTTGTCGCGGCGGCCGAACTGATTGTACGTGCGCAAGACCGCTTCGACGTAGCTGAGCACGTCGTGCTTGGGCAGGAATTGTTTGATGGTCTTGGCGAGGAACGGCGTGCGGCCGAGCCCGCCGCCGACCATCACCTCGAAGCCGGCTTCGCCCGCCTCGTTGCGATGAAGCCGCAGCGCGAGATCGTGGATGCGCAACGCCGCGCGATCGTGCGCGGCCGTGCCGACCGCGATCTTGAACTTGCGCGGCATGAAGGTGAACTCGGGATGCAAGGTCACGTGCTGACGCACCACTTCGGCCCATACGCGCGGGTCTTCGATCTCGTCGGGCGCGACGCCGGCCCATTGGTCGGTGGTGACGTTGCGCACGCTGTTGCCGCTCGTCTGAATACCGTGCAGCCCGACGCGCGCCAGATCCGCCATTGCGTCCGGCAAGTCCTCGAGTTTGATCCAGTGGAATTGAATGTTCTGGCGGGTGGTGAAATGCCCGTAGCCGCGGTCGTAGCGCCGCGCCACATGGGCGAGCATGCGCAACTGCGCCGACGACAGCGTTCCGTAGGGAATGCCGATGCGCAGCATGTAGGCGTGAAGCTGCAGATAGACGCCGTTGAGCAGCCGCAGCAACTTGAACTCGTCTTCGTTCAATTCGCCGGAAAGCCGGCGGCGCACCTGATCGCGAAATTCCTCGACTCGCTCGGCGATCAGCCGGCGGTCGAACGCATCATGCACATACATGGACGTTGGCCGCTTCCGGGGCCGGCAAACGAATGGTCGGCCCCGCGGCGCGAATGCGCTCGCGCAAGTTTCCCGGCCGGGGTTTCCCGTGCGAAAGATCGACCGGCGCGACGTACGCATCGACGACGCGCACTCCTTCGGCACGCGCGGCCGTGAGCAGCGCCATGGCGGCATCGCTCGTCGTCACCACGGCGGCGCCGGGAAGTTCGGTCGTCCATTGCCCGCTCGCGGTGCGGTAGATCACCGCGCCGTCGGTAAGCCGGTTGGCAGTCACCACCACCGGACCGGTGACTTTGATTTTTTGATGCAAGGGCGAGGTCATGCGGCCTCCTGAACAGGCAGTGCGATTGTGAGGGCGGCGACGCCGGGCACGCGGACGATGGCTGCGCCGGCGGCGCGCAGGAACGGGAAGCGATCGGCATCGGCATCGCCGCGCACCAGCACGACGACGCGGCGTCCGGCGCGGACGGCGGCGTGCACTTCCTGTTCGGCGGCGCCGGTGATGACGACGCGCTCGGCCTCGCGCCGCGCGCAGTCGAGCACGGCGGCGCCTACGTTTTCGTGAAAGATGACGTCGGCGTCCTGGAGCGCATTAAGCGCGCGCAAGGTGAGAAGATCGGGATCGCCGAGGCCGGCGCCGATCAGCACGATGGGAGAGCGCGGGTTTTCCGGTTGGGTGTTTCCGATCGCGCGCGCGAGTGCGGCCTCCGCCGCGAGCGGGCGGCCGGCAAGCAGCGCCGCGCCTATCGGTCCATCGACGATGCGCTCCCAAAACCGACGGCGTGCCGCGTAAGTCGGAAGCGCGCGGGCAAGGCGCGAACGATAGCGGCCCATCAGCCCGGCAAGCTCGCCGATGCGCGCGGGCAGCAGCGCCTCGATGCGCGCGCGCAACCGCCGCGCCAGCACCGGCGCGAGGCCGCCGGTGCCGATCGCCACCACCACGTCGCCGCGGTCGACGATCGCCGGCACGATGAAAGTCGACAGCTCGGGCCGATCGACCACGTTGACGGGGATGCGCAAGGCGCGGGCGCGCGCGGCGACCACTTCATCGGCGGGACTGCCTTCGGCGGCGACGACGGCGACGGCATCCGTCAGGTTAACCGCGTCGGGCGCCACGCCGGAGATCACTTCGTGGGCCTCCTCGCAGGGCGGGGCGGCCCCGTCGTTGCGATACCAGCGCACGCGGGCGTTGGCGGCCCGCAACAGCCGCAGCTTGGCGAGCGCCGCAGCGCCGGAGCCGACCAGCACCACCGGGCCGGCCACAAGGTCGAGGAAAACCGGGAAATAGCGCATTTAAAAGCCCTTCGGCGTAGCTGGCAACTTTCTTCTATATAAGACGGTATTGCTGGGCACAAAAAGAAGAATATTCTGGCAAATTTGCGGAGACGCTAAGCACATTTCATGAGCAAAGCAGGCGAAAAATAGACGACCGTTCTCTCGCGCCGTTCCCCCGGGCGCGGCGCAGCGCAAAGCGGCGCGCTGCATCACTTCGTGCTGCGTCGCGCCCGGGGAACCCCGGCTTAAACCATAGCCCCGCGTCGCGGTTGCGCCGGTGGCTGCCGCATCGCAAAATTCGGAGCAAAAGAGGGCACTAGTGCCGCGAACCCGAAGTTCGCACTTCAATTGCAGCGAGTCCGGTTGCGAACTTCGGGTTCAAAGCGGCACTAGTACCCGCTTTCGCGAATAGGTGATTCAGGGGCATACTAAAATGACGAGACTTTTGAGTCACATAGCAGGTCCCCTCTGCCCACCTATTCGTGATTCCGGGTACTAGAATTATAGATTTGCCAAGTGTCCTTCGATTCCGAGGTTCGCTTCGGAGGATGCGGCAAGCACGGGCGAACTTCGGAATCGGGACACTTGGTGCCGCGTAAATGAAAGCCATCATCGTCGGTGGCGGGGTGGGTGGGCTCACCGCCGCGCTCATGCTGCATGCCCGCGGCATCGACTGCGAGGTTTACGAGCAGGCGGAGGCGGTGCGCGAGCTCGGCGTCGGTATCAACACACTGCCGCACGCCATTAAGGAACTCGCCGAGCTCGGATTGCTCGAGCGGCTCGACGCGGTCGGCATCCGCACTTACGAGCTCTTCTACACCAACCGCTTCGGCCAGGAGATCTGGCGCGAACCGCGCGGGACCGACGCCGGTTACGAGGTGCCGCAGTTCTCGATCCACCGCGGAAAACTGCAAGGCGTGATCTATCAGGCGGCGCGGGCGCGGCTCGGCGAAGGGCGTATCCGCACCGGCCACCGGCTCGGCGCGTTCCGCGAGGACGAGGCCGGCGTCTCCGCTTATTTCTTCGACCGCAGCGGCGCGCACTGCGCAACCGCGCTCGGCGACGTATTGATCGGCGCCGACGGCATCAACTCGTTCGTGCGCGAGCGGCTCTATCCCAACGAAGGGCCGGCGCGCTGGAACGGCGTGATGCTGTGGCGCGGCGCTATCGATTGGCCGCTGTTTCTCACCGGCCGTTCGATGATCGTCGCCGGGGGCATGGCCGCGAAGCTCGTGCTCTATCCGATCGGCGAAGGCTCACGCGATGACCGGCGCCTGACCAACTGGGCGGTCGCCGCCAAGACGGGCGACGCCAACACGCCGCCGCCGCGCAAGGAGGATTGGTCGCGCCCAGGACGGTTCGAAGACTTGATGCCGCACCTGCAGCGCTTCCTCATTCCGACGGTCGACGCGCGGGCGCTGATCGAGGCGACCAACGAGTTCTGGGAATACCCCATGTGCGACCGCGACCCGCTGCCGCGCTGGTCGCATGGGCGCGTCACGCTGCTTGGCGACGCCGCCCATCCGATGTATCCGGTGGGCTCGAACGGCGCCTCGCAGGCGATCCTCGATGCCCGCGTGCTCGCCGACCGGCTCAAGGGCGCCGAGCATCCCGTGCACGCGCTGTGGGCCTACGAGCAGGAGCGCCTGCCGCCGACCGCCGAGGTCGTGCGGCTCAACCGCCGGGGCGGTCCGGAGGGCGTGATCGATGCGGTCGAGGAGCGCGCGCCGGACGGCTTTGCCAACATCGAAGAGGTGATGTCGTTCGAGGAACGCAAGGCCATCGTGCGCGGTTATGCCTCGACGGCGGGATTTGCGCGCGAGCAGGTCAACAAGGCGGCATGATGTGTTTTCTTGTCATTGCGAGGAGCCCGTAGGGCGACGAAGCAATCCAGAGCCGCGCGTGTCGCCCTGGATTGCTTCCCCCCGCTTTCGCGAGGGCTGAAGGCTTCGCTCGCAATGACATCTCACATCACGCCGCCTTGTTGACCTGCTCGCGCGCAAATCCGGCCGT
>JAFAUQ010000210.1 GCA_019243195.1 Hyphomicrobiales bacterium | reverse complement strand
GGAGCCGCTCGGCATCGGCTTTCTCGGCCTCGGCATGAGTCCGAAATGGAGTCTCGCGGAGACGCCGGTCATGCCCAAGCAGCGCTACCGCATCATGACCCGCTACATGCCGAAGGTCGGCCGCTACGGCCTCGACATGATGTACCGCACCTGCACCGTGCAGACCAATCTCGATTTTTGTTCCGAAGCCGACATGGTCAAGAAGATGCGCGTCGGCATCGCGCTGCAGCCGGTCGCGACCGCGATCTTCGCCAACTCGCCGTTCACCGAGGGCAAGCCCAACGGCTTTCTCTCGTTCCGCTCGGAAATCTGGCGCGACGTCGACAACCAGCGCGCCGGCATGCTGCCGTTCCTATTCGAGGAAGGCATGGGTTTCGAGCGCTGGGTCGATTACGCCCTCGACGTGCCCATGTATTTCGTCAAGCGCCGCGACGAATATATCGACGTCGCCGGCGAGTCGTTCCGCGACCTGCTCGCTGGGCGGCTCAAGAGCATGCAGGGCGAGCGCGCGACGCTCTCCGACTGGTCGAACCATCTGACCACGATTTTCCCCGAGGTGCGGCTCAAGCAGTTCATCGAGATGCGCGGCGCCGATAGCGGTCCGTGGCGCCGGCTACCGGCGCTGCCGGCGCTGTGGGTCGGCCTGCTCTACGACGATGACTCGCTCGACGCCGCCTGGGACCTCGTCAAACATTGGACCGCGCAGGAACGCCAGCAGCTGCGCGATGACGTGCCGCGCCGCGGCTTCAACGCCACAATACGCAACACGACCGTGCTCGATCTCGCCCGCAGCTGCGTCGATATCGCCCGGCGCGGCTTGGCCCGGCGTGACCGCAACGACTGGAGCGGCTGCGACGAGACGCGCTACCTCGAGCCGATCGAGGAATATCTCGACCGCGGCATCACGCCGGCCGAGCAATTGTTGGAGAAATACCACGGCCCGTGGCGCGGCTCGGTCGAGCCGGTATTCACCGAATACGCGTATTGAAGATCATCCGTAGGGTGGGCTAAGCGCGCCCATCGGCGCGCTTAGCCCACCCTACATGCTCCGTCTCACTCCGCGGCAATCGCCGGCTCGCGCTCTCCGGCGTCGGCGACCTCCTCGAGCTGCGGCTCGAGCGAGCGGCGCAGATGGCGGTCGATGCGGTCGAGATAGAGATAAACGACCGGCGTGATGTAGAGCGTGAGCAGCTGGGAGAGCAACAGCCCGCCCACCACGGCGACGCCGAGCGGCTGACGCAATTCGGCGCCGGCGCCCGAGCCGAGCGCGATCGGCAGCGCGCCGAAGATCGCCGCGAACGTCGTCATCATGATCGGCCGGAAGCGGAGCAGGCATGCTTCGCGGATCGCCGCCTCGGCGGAAAGCCCGACGCGGCGCCGCTCGATCGCGAAGTCGATCATCATGATGGCGTTCTTCTTGACGATGCCGACCAGCATCACGATGCCGATCATGGCGATCACCGAGAGATCCATCTTGAACGCCATCAGGGTGAGCAGCGCGCCGATGCCGGCCGACGGCAGGCCGGAGATGATCGTGATCGGGTGGATGAAGCTTTCGTAGAGGATGCCGAGCAGCACGTAGGCGGCAAACACCGCGGCGAGGATCAGCACGCCCTGGCCGCGCAGCGAATCCTGGAACACCTGGGCGGTGCCCTGGAAGCCCGTGTAGACCGTCGCCGGCAGGCGCTCGTCGCGCTCGATCTTCTGGATCGCGTCGACCGCATAGCCGAGCGAATAGCCCGGCACGAGGTTGAAGGAGATGGTCACCGCCGGCTGCGCGCCCTGGTGATTGACCTGCAGCGGTCCGACGCTCGGCACGAGCCGCGCGACCGCGCTCAGCGGCACGCTCTGGCCGTTCGCCGCCTTGACGAACAGGCGCGAGAGGCCGGAGGGATCGGCCTGAAAGTCCTTGATGCTTTCCAGGATCACCTGATAGTCGTTGGTCGCCGTGTAGATCGTGGCGACCTGGCGCGCCCCATAGGCGTTGTACAGCTCGTTGCGAATCTGATCGACGCTGATTCCGTAGACGGCGGCCTGCTCGCGGTCGATATCGACCGACATCTGCGGATTGGTGACGTAGAGGTCGGTGTTGACGCCCCACAGCCCGGGAACCTGCGCGATTTTTTCCCTGAGCTCGGGCGCGATCCGGTACAGCTCCTCGGTGTCGCTCGATTGTACCGTGTACTGATATTCGCTCTTGGTGATGCGGCCGGTCAGGTTGATGTTCTGGACGTTCTGAAAGAACACGTTGATGCCCGGAACGTCGGCGACCGCGCGGCGCAATCGCTGGATGACCGCGGTCGAGTGAACCTTGCGCTCCTTTTTCGGCTTGAGCGCGATGAAGATACGGCCGTAATTGTTGGTTGGGTTGGGGCCGCCCGCGCCCACCGTCGAGTTGAGATAATCGACCGCCGGATCCTTGCGGATGATCTCGGCGATCTCGCGCTGGCGCTCGGCCATGCCGAGGAACGACACGTCGGTCGGCCCCTCCGTGACGGAGAGGATGAACCCGGTGTCCTCGATCGGGAAGAAACCCTTTGGAATCGTGACGTAGAGCTCCACGGTGATGAACAGCGTGGCGACGGTGAGGACAAGGGTCACCACCTTGTAGGCGAGGACTTTGTCGAGCGTCCATTCGTAGGCCGCCAGCATCGCTTTGAAGAAAGCCTCGAACACGCGCAGCACGATGTTCTGTTTCTCGCCCTCGTGATGACCGTGCAGCACGCGCGCGCACAGCATCGGCGTGAGCGTGAGTGATACGAACCCGGACATCACGATCGCGACCGCGATCGTCACCGCGAATTCCCGGAACACGCGGCCAACGATGCCGCCCATCAGCAGCACCGGGATGAACACCGCGATGAGCGAAAACGTGATCGACACGATGGTAAAGCCGATTTCGCGCGCGCCCTTGAGCGCCGCCTCGAACGGCCGCATCCCGCCTTCGACGTGACGCACGATGTTCTCGAGCATCACGATCGCGTCGTCGACCACGAAGCCGACCGATAGGGTCAGCGCCAGCAAGGTCATGTTGTTGATCGAGAAGCCGAACGCATACATCAGCGCGCAGGTGCTGATCAGCGACACCGGCACCGCGAGCGAGGGAATGATGGTGGCCGAGGCCGAGCGCAGGAACAGGAAGATCACCAGCACCACGAGCGTAATCGCGATGCCGAGCGTGAACTCGACGTCCTCGACCGAATCGCGGATCGAGACCGAACGGTCGTTGAGCACTTCCATGCGGATCGAGGCCGGCACCTGGGCGCGGTAGCCCGCCAGCCGGTCCTTCACCGAATCGACCACCGCCACGGTATTGGCGTCGGGCTGTTTCTGGATCGCCAGCACGATCGCGCGTTCGTCGTTGAACCAGGTGGCGATCTTGTCGTTCTCGACGCTGTCGACGACGTGGGCGATTTCGTCGAGCTTGAGCGGCGCGCCGTTCTTGTAGGCGACGATGACGCCCTTGTAGTCGGACGCGTGCAGGATCGCTCCGGTTGCCGAGAGCGTGATGTCCTGGCGCGGGCCGGACATCGTCCCGGCAGGCGTGCTGGAATTGGTCTTGGCGACGACGGAGCGGATATCGTCGAGCGAGACGCCGCGCGCGGCCGCGGCCACCGGATCGACCTGCACGCGCACGGCAAACTTCTGCGCGCCGTAGACCAGCACCTGGGCGATCCCCGGGAGCTGAGAAATCTGCTGGGCAAGCGTGGTCTCGGCGTATTCGTCGACCACCGAGAGCGGCAGGGTCGGCGAGATCAGGCTCAAATACATGACCGGGAAGTCCGCCGGATTCACTTTGCGAAAGCTCGGCGGAATGGTCATCTCGATCGGCAGCTTGCGCGCCGCCACCGTCAGCGCGGTCTGCACGTCGAGCGCGGCGCCGTCGATGTTGCGGTTGAGGTCGAACTGCACCGTGATCGACGACTGGCCGAGCGACGAGGTCGACACCATCGAGGAGATGCCGGCGATGGTGGCGAGCTGGCGTTCGATCGGCGCCGCAACCGACGCCGCCATGGTGTCGGCGCTCGAGCCCGGCAAGGTCGCCGTGATATTGATGGTCGGGAAATCGACCGCCGGAAGCGCCGCGACCGGCAGCAGCCGGTAGGCGAAAATCCCGAATACGATGAACGACGCCGTGATCAGCGTCGTCATCACCGGCCGGCGGATACACGTTTCCGAAATTTGCATGGCTACGATCCCGCCTTCGCCTCGCGCGGCGCGACCTTGGTTCCGTTGTTGAGCAGCAGGTGGCCGTTGGTGACGATCGATTCGCCTCCGCTAAGCCCGTCGGAGATGACCGTCTCGGTCTCGTTGTTGCGCGCGACCGTGACGCGCTGCACGTTCGCCACCTTGTCCTTGACGACGTAGACGTAAGTGCCCGCCTGTCCGGTGAGCACCGCGGCGGGTGGAACAACGACGCCTTCCTCGTAGCGGAGCGTCAGCCGCATGGTGGCGAGCGCGCCCGGCCACAGCACCTGGTCGGCGTTGTCGAACGTCGCCTTCATGGTGATCATGCCGGTGGTGGGATCGACGGTGTTCTCGATCATGGTGAGCACGCCGGTCGGGCGGCGCTTGTCGCCCGCGACGATGGCCTCGACGGTTGCGGTTTCCGCGGCGAGGGCCGCGCGCACGTCCGGCAGATTGCGCTGCGGCACCGCGAACGACACGTAGATCGGCGCGACCTGGTTGATGGTGGCGAGCGGCGTCGCGTCGGTCGCGCGCACGAAATTGCCGACCTTCACGGCCGCCACGCTGATCTGCCCGGCGATCGGCGCGCGGATCGTGCAATAGGTCAGCAGGACTTTGAGATTTTCCAGCGCGCCCTGGTCGGCCTTGATGGCGGCGCGGAACGTGTCGGCCTGTGTCTGCGCGTTTTCCAGGTTCACGACCGGCGTAGCATTCTTCGCCACCAGCTCGGTATAACGGCGCACGTCACGCAGCGCGCCTTCGAGCTGAGCTATGTCTTTCGCCACGTTGCCTTCCGCCTGGGCGATCTGAGCCTCGGTAGCGCGCGAGTCGAGGCTGAACAGCAAATCGCCCTTCTTGACCGTGGCGCCGTCACGGAAGTGCACGGCGATGATCTCGCTGTCCACGCGCGAGCGCACCGCGACGGTCTCGATCGGGCTGACGTTGCCGAGTGCCTCGATGAACACCGGGGCCGGCCGGCGCACCGCGGTCGCCACCTCGACCGGCACGACGCGCACGGCGGCCGGGGCCTGCGCCTCCGCGCCGCGCCAAGCCCACGGCCCGGTTTTGTAGATCGCAAACCCGACCAGGACGACCGCGGCTATCCCGAGGATCAACGTGCGTGTCTTCATTCGCGACTACCGGCCCGGTTCCTAGTACGCCCCGCCCCGGGCTCCCTCACGTCGATCCGCGGCCCCTGCCGATGATCTTACATGAATGTGCGTTAATTTTCGGCACTGCCCTTACCATATCCACCCGGCGGCATGCATCCGTAAAGTTCAAGCAATCTACGTGCCGGGCTTCCGAAGCGCGCCGATCTGGGGCATCGTCGGCCTTCCACATTAACCCCAAATCCAAGCCATGCCATGCGTGTCGCCACCTGGAACGTGAATTCGATCAAGCAGCGGGTCGACAACGCGGTCGCCTGGCTCAAGGAGCGCGAGCCCGACATCGCCTGCTTCCAGGAGACGAAGTGCGTGGACGAGGCGTTCCCGCGCGAACCCTTCGAGGCGCTCGGTTACAACGTGAAAGTCCACGGGCAGAAGACCTTCAACGGCGTCGCGGTGCTCTCGAAGCTGCCGTTTGACGAGACCACGCCGCGGCTGCCGGGCGGCGACAGCGACGATCACGCGCGCTTCCTCGAAGCGGCGGTTTCGACGAAATCGGGCGCGCTGCGCATTGCCTGCCTCTACCTACCCAACGGCAATCCGCCCAACACCGACAAGTATCCCTACAAGCTCAAATGGATGGACCGGCTGATCGGCTACGCCCGGGAGCGGCTCGAACTGGAAGAACCGCTCATCCTCGCCGGCGACTTCAACGTCATTCCCGGCCCGGCCGACGCGCGCGTGCCCGAGGCCTGGACCGGCGACGCCCTCTACCTGCCGCCGACCCGGGAGAAATTCCGCGCGCTCGTCAATCTCGGATTCACCGACGCGGTGCGGGCAGCGAGCGATGACGCCGGGCTCTACACGTTTTGGGATTATCAGGCGGGCGCCTGGCAGAAGAACAACGGCATCCGCATCGATCACATGCTGATGTCGCCGCAGGCCGCCGACCGGCTCGTTGCCTCCGGCATCGACAAGCACGTGCGCGCGTGGGCGAAACCGTCCGATCACGTGCCGGTGTGGGTGGATCTGGATATTGATGTGTAGCCCGGATGACATCCGCGATGGCGGGCGGAAATGCGGGCTACGGGCTACGACGGCGAGGCTTAATCCCGCGGCGCGCTCACCCAATCCTGCAAATACACGCGCGCGGCCTCGAGGTCGTCCTTGGTCGCCAGCGCCAGCGCCTGCTGATAATCGGCCCTGACGGCGGCATCGTCGGGCGAGGCGTCGCGGGCGAGGATGAGATACATGAGCCCGCGCGCCACCTGGCGCGGCACGAGGTCGCCTTTGACCAGCATGCCGCCGAGCAACGCCTGCGCGGCGTGCTGATCCTTGTTGGCTGCGAGCTTGAGCCAGCGCGCCGCCTGCACCGGGTCGCGCGCGCCGCCGCTGCCGTCGAGCAGCAGCCGTCCCAACAAATATTGCGCATCGGGGTCGCGGAAGTTGCTCGCCGCATAGAAGAACATGCGCCGCGCGCGCGCCGGGTCGGCCTTGATGTCGGAATCCGGAATGCCGTCGAGGTAGTAGCGCCCGACCGCCACGATCGCGCTCGCGACAATGCGGGCGTTGGGCGAGTCGACGCCGTCCTCGGCATGATTGTTGGCGATCTTGCCGAAGTAGCCGAATGCGCGCACGTCGCTGCGCGGCACGCCGTCGCCCTTCATATACATGTGGCCGAGCCGCCATTGCGCGGTCGAATCGCCGCGCTCGGCTGCGTATTCGAGCGACGTGATGTTGACGGTGGCGCGCGGGGTCTCGCCGGAATGGAGGGGCGCCGCCGGGGAAGGCAGCGATTGCAGCTGCGCGCGGTTGGTGGTGCCGTCGAAGCCGAGCGCCGGCACGAGCCCGAGGCCCACGCCGATCAGCAAAATCCCGAGCGCCCGGTCACACGTCCGCATAGCACGCCTTCTCGGCCGCTCCGCCCGGGTGGGTGACGGCGCCGTTGACCGCCGCCCCGACCTGCTGGGCGTACTTCCACAGATAACCGGAGGCGGATTCCCCCTCCCGCGGTTTCCAATCCTGGCGCCGCTGCTCCAACTCTTGTGTGGAGAGCTTCACATTCAGCGTGCCTATTTCCGCGTCGATCTCGATGATGTCGCCGTCGCGCAGCAGGCCGATCGGTCCGCCGATCGCGGCTTCCGGCCCGATATGGCCGATGCAGAAGCCGCGGGTTGCTCCGGAGAAACGACCATCGGTGATGAGCGCGACTTTGCCGCCCATGTCCTGGCCGGAGAGCGCCGCGGTGGTGGAGAGCATCTCGCGCATGCCGGGCCCGCCGCGCGGCCCTTCGTAGCGGATCACGAGGACGTCGCCCTCGTTGTATTTGCGGCCGGCGACCGCGGCGAAGCACGCCTCTTCACCGTCGAAGCAGCGCGCCGGCCCGGAGAACTGGAGCGTTTTCAGGCCGGCGATTTTCACGATCGCGCCCTCCGGCGCGAGGTTGCCCCTGAGACCGACGACGCCGCCCGTCGGCGAGAGCGGTTGATCGACGCGGCGCACCACGTCCTGCTCGTCGTTCCAGCGCACGCTGCGCAGGTTTTCAGCGATGGTGCGGCCGGTCACGGTCATGCAATCGCCATGAAGATGCCCGCCGTCGAACAAAGATTTCATCAGCAGCGGCACGCCACCTGCTTCAAACAAATCTTTGGCGACATAACGGCCGGCGGGCTTGAGGTCGGCCACATAAGGGGTGCGGCGAAACACCTCTGCGACGTCGAACAGGGTGAAGGTGATGCCGCATTCGTGCGCGATCGCCGGCAGATGCAATGCCGCGTTGGTCGAGCCGCCCGAGGCTGCCACTACCGCGGCCGCGTTCTCCAGCGCCTTGCGAGTGACGATGTCGCGCGGGCGAATGTTCGACTTGACGAGCTCCATCACCTGCTCGCCTGCGGTCATGCAGAATTGATCGCGGAATTCGTAGGGCGCCGGCGCGCCGGCCGAGTAGGGCAGCGCAAGCCCGATCGCCTCCGACACCGTCGCCATCGTGTTGGCGGTGAATTGCGCGCCGCAGGCGCCGGCCGACGGGCAGGCGACCTGCTCGAGTTCGTCGAGGTCCGCGTCCGACATTGTGCCGACCGAATGCCGGCCGACCGCCTCGAACACGTCCTGCACCGTCACCTGCCGGCCCTTGAACTTCCCGGGCAGGATCGAGCCGCCGTAGATGAAGATCGACGGCACGTTGAGGCGGCACATCACCATCATCATGCCGGGAAGCGACTTGTCGCAGCCGGCGAGCCCGACGAGCGCGTCGTAGCCGTGCCCACGCATGGTCAGCTCGACAGAGTCGGCGATCACCTCGCGCGAGGGCAGCGAGGACTTCATCCCGGCGTGGCCCATGGCGATGCCGTCGGTCACGGTGATGGTGCAGAATTCGCGCGGCGTGCCCTTGGCGGCGGCAACCCCCTTCTTGACCGCCTGGGCTTGGCGCATCAGCGCGATGTTGCAGGGAGCGGCTTCGTTCCAGCAGGTCGCGACGCCCACGAACGGCTGATGAATCTGCTGGGTCGTCAGACCCATGGCGTAATAATAGGAGCGGTGCGGCGCCCGCTCCGGGCCTTCGGTCACATGCCGGCTCGGCAGCCGGTCTTTGAGGTTTGTCTTGGCATCCATCGCCTGTTGCTCCGCCGCGCCTGGTTGTGAACGCAGCGGCTTCGCGGCAACACTGTGTTCGACCAGTCACACTCACGCGCGGGCAATGCCCGCGCGTTTCTCTGATTTCGTGGACGTGTGTGGCGGAATCGCGGCTTTTGATGCTTAACGCTGCGCAATCACGGTTTTGTTCTTAACGTGTGACTGGAGCGACACACAAAATTTTTTGCTGCGCTGCGTCATGGCCGGCCTTGTCCCGGCCATCCACGTCTTACACTTGGCGTGGTGGTTCTAAAGCATGACGTGGATGCCCGGCACACGGCCGGGCATGAGTGCGTCTGTGATGTCGCTCTGTCGGCGTGGTGAGAGTCCGCGTCGTGTGGGGTCACGACATACGTAGCCGAAGGCAACTGCGTCGCCGCGAGGTGAGGTGGGGAGCAGCTGGAGGCGAAGGGATAGCCCGCAGG
>JAFAUQ010000062.1 GCA_019243195.1 Hyphomicrobiales bacterium | reverse complement strand
GGCACCGAGAGCGCCGGATCGCGATGCTCGAGCGAAACCGCGACGGTGTTGGATCCGCCCTCGGGCGAAGGAATGAGCCGCAGGGCGACGCCCAGGAACGCGGCGACCGGCACCTTCACCGCCATGCGGATGCCGCGCACGGCACGGTGCAGCACGACGCGCTCGCGCGACAATTCCACGTGCCGCACGCGCTCGTCGGCGCGGGCATCGGCCGCGGTGAAATGCAGGGGCAAGGCGAGCGGGTCGAGCCGCGGCACGCGGCTCGACCCGACGGAGAGGGCCCCGCCGAACGGTGTTTGACGCCTCAAGATCGGCTCCCTGCCGGGCTTCTTTTGATGTCCCGGTCGGCTCGCGGGCACTATGCGGGGAAGCGCTGCGAATCCGCTTAAAATCCTCGGTTAAAAGCCGGTTTCCGCCATCCTTCGCGGCGGATGCTTGATGACTGGTTTCCAAGAACAAGCAAATTTGTCGCGATCGGCTTTCCCCTGCGCCTCCGCATCGCTATTTCTTCCCTTTCTCCCACTCCGGAGGCACCGTGCCGGCACTCGCGAGCGCACCCGTTCAAACGTCGCTGTTCGACCAAACGGCGTTGACCAATGCCGCCGCACGGCTGGTCGAAGCGGCGCGGCGCGCCGGCGCCGACGCAGCGGACGCGGTGGCGGTGCGCTCGATGTCGCTATCGGTCGAAGTGCGCGACGGCGCGGTCGAAGAGGCGGAGCGCTCGGAGAACGACGACATCGGCTTGCGCGTGCTCGTCGGCGGCCGGCAGGCGATGGTGTCGACGAACGACACCAAGGGCGATCCCGCGACACTTGCCGCGCGTGCCGTCGCCATGGCGCGCGTCGCGCCGGAAGACCGCTTCGCCGGACTTGCCGACCCGGGGGCGCTCGCGCGCGACCTTCCGGATCTCGACCTCATTGACGGTGAACTGCCGACGCCGGCGCGCCTCGAAGCGCTCGCCCATGCAGCCGAAGAGACGGCGCTCGCCGTCAAGGGCGTCACCAAGTCGGGCGGCGCCTCCGCTTCGGCCGGCATCGGCGGCCTGGTACTCGTCACCAGTCACGGATTTTCCGGCGCCTACCTCGCCTCCCATCACAATTTGTCGATGATGGCGATCGCGGGCGACGGCACTGCCATGGAGCGCGACTACGATTTCTCCTCCGCGCTGCACGCCGCCGATCTCGAAGACGCGGAGAAAATCGGTCGCAGCGCCGGCGAGCGCGCGGTCCGCCGGCTCAATCCACGCAAGGTCGCGACCGGGCGTTTTCCGGTGGTGTTTGATCCGCACGTCGCCGGCTCGCTGGTCGGACATCTCGCGTCCGCGGTCAACGGCGGCTCGATCGTACGCAAGACGAGCTTTCTGATGGAGAAGATGGGCGAACGTTTGTTTGCTCCCGGCATCCGCATCATCGACGACCCGCTGCGCCCGCGCGGCCTGCGGTCGCGGCCGTTCGACGGCGAAGGCGTGGCGGGCCGGCCGCTCGCGATCATCGACGACGGTGTGCTGCGGTCCTGGCTGCTCGACAGCACCACTGGGCGCGAACTCGGCCTGCGCACCACCGGCCACGCCCAGCGCGGCGTTTCCTCCGCCCCTTCGCCGGGCGCGACTAATCTACATCTCGCTCCGGGCGACAAGCCTCCACACGCTCTCATCGCCGACATCGCGCAGGGATTCTACGTGATGGACCTGATCGGCATGGGCGCGAACACCGTCACTGGCGATTACAGTCGCGGCGCCGCCGGCTTGTGGATCGAGAACGGCACGCTCGGCTTTCCGGTGAGCGAAGTGACCATCGCGGGGCATCTGCGCGATATTTTCGCCAATCTCGAGCCGGCGAACGATCTCGTATTCCGTTACGGCATCAACGCGCCAACGGTGCGGGTGGAGGGCCTGACCGTTGCGGGCGAGTGAGGCTGACGAACGCGCGAGCCTCGCCGGGATGTTGAACGCGGCGGTGCGCGAGGCGGGCGCGCTCGCGTTTTCCATGTTCGGCACATCGGTGAAGACCTGGACCAAAGGGCACGGGTCGCCCGTGACCGCGGCCGACATCGCCGTCAATGATCTCTTGCGCGAGCGTCTTGCGCTCGCCGGTCCCGGGATCGCCTGGCTCTCCGAGGAGAGTGAAGACGAAGAGACACGCCGCGCGGCACGACGCGTTTGGATCGTCGATCCGATCGACGGCACCCGCGCCTATATCGCGGGCCGCACCGACTGGGCGGTATCGGCGGCACTGGTAGAGGAGGGCCGTCCTGTTGCCGGCGCGCTGTTTGCTCCCGCCGAGTCGGCGTTCTACGCGGCAGTCGCCGGCAAGGGCGCGACCCTCGATGGCGCACCGATCGGCGCCGCGGATGCCGCGCAGATCGACGGCGCGCGCATCGCCGGCCCTAAATCTTATCTGGAACGTTTTTCCACGCTCGGCCTTCCATTCGAACCGGCGCCGCGCATCCACTCGATCGCGCTGCGCTTCGCCCGCATCGCGCGGGGCACGCTGGACGTCGCTTTTTCCGGTGGATCGAGCCACGACTGGGACCTTGCGGCAGCTGATCTTTTGGTGCACGAAGCGGGCGGCGCGTTGACGACGCTGACGGGGCAACCGTTGCTCTACAATCGCGCCGGGCTGACGCACGGCGCGCTCATTGCCGCCGGGCGCGCACGCCACGCCAAGCTCATCGAGTTGATGGGCAGCCGCTTCGAAGCGCGGCCGTGACGGCAAATGGATCAACCATGCCGAACGAAGTGCCGGCCCGACAGCTGCTTCATCTGGTATTCGGTGGCGAGCTGACGCGGCTTGATTCGGTCGAGTTCAAGAATTTGGACGAACTCGACATCGTCGGCATCTATCCCAATTATGCGTCCGCCTATGCGGCCTGGAAAGCGAAGGCACAGCAAACGGTCGACAACGCGCAACTGCGCTATTTCATCGTCCATCTGCACCGGCTGCTCGATCCGGAGACGGACGGTCGCGGCAAGACTGGTTGATCAAAAAATATTTAGACAACCGCGCGGCCATCGGCGATTGCGTAAGCGCGCGCATCGGCCTCGGTTAGCCTCGTCTCGACGTCCCGCCGCGCGGCCTCGAGTGCCGCCGCGTCGGCGTCACGCGCAACCCGGATCGGCTCGCCGCGCACCATCACCATCCGGCCGAACGGCAGGTTGATGCAGGTGCGGTCCCAGTTGGAGAGCCGGACGCGCCGGCTGGTGGCGAGGCCGATCGGCACGATTGGACATCCCGAATGCTTGGCGAGCGTCACGGCGCCGAGTCCCGCGACGCGCGCTATCTTCGGCACGTCGGCCGTGAGCACGACGGTCTCGCCCTTGCGCAGCAGCCGGAGCATCGCCGCGAACGCCTGCACTGCCCGTTTGCGCATGAACTCCTTGCCGTGGTCGCCCGAGCCGCGCACGAATTTTAATCCCAGGCGCATGCCTCCGCGGGTGAGAGCCTCGCCGTCGCGATGGAGCGTAGAGAGTACGTTCATCGGGTGGTTCGGCGGGCCGATGAAAGGAACGAGAAAATGCTCGCCGTGCCAGACGACCAAGATGGCCGGTTCGTTTTGCCAGGGGGCATGAAAGCCCACGTCCGGAACCCGCACGAGGCGATTGGTCCAGCGCACGAAGCGAAGATGACTTGCCCCCACGAAGCCGCTGGTCGCGAGCACGGCCTCCGACATCGACCAGCGCCGGATGACAGCGCCGAGACGGCGCGCCTTGGGGGACGCCGCGATCGTCACGGCCGATCCGTCGGTAATCCCGTCGCCGACTTCAGACACATTTGCGCCAGAGTTTGAAACCCGAGCCGAAGTCCTGGAACAAATCGGCCGCCATTGCAACCACAAGACAATAAGGCGGCGATCGGCTATACCGGGGCGGGGCAGACAACTGAATGACTCGCGCCGAACCAACGGCACGAACACCGTGGGGACGCGGCTCGTGGCCGACCGCTTGCCGTTGACATTGCGCGCCTATCAGCGGCTCTCCGCCGCCGCGACGCCGCTTGCGCCGCTGGTGCTCGCGCGGCGGATGAAACGCGGCAAGGAGGATCCGCGGCGCATCGCCGAACGGCGCGGCGAGGCCGCGCTCGAGCGACCGAAGGGGCCGCTGATCTGGGCGCACGGCGCCAGCGTCGGCGAGATGCTCTCGGTGATGCCGCTCGTGGAATTGTTGCGCGCGCGTGGGTTCAACATGCTCGTCACGTCGGGCACGGTGACCTCGGCGCGGCTCGCCGAAGCGCGCCTGCCCGCGGGCGCGATCCACCAGTTCGTGCCGCTCGATGCGCCGCGCTTCATTGCGCGCTTTCTCGATCATTGGCGTCCCAACCTGGCGCTGTTTGCCGAATCCGATCTGTGGCCCAATCTGATCGTGTCGTGCGCCGACCGCGCGGTTCCCCTGATCCTCGTCAATGGCCGGCTCTCCGAGCGTTCCTACGCGCGCTGGCGGCGGCTGCCGCGCACGATCGCGACGCTGCTCACGCGCTTCGATCTCTGCCTGGCGCAATCGGAAAGCGACGCCGAGCGCTACGCCGATCTCGGCGCGCCGCGGGTGAGCACGACGGGCAATCTCAAGCTCGACGTGCCGGCGCCGCCGGTCGACGGGCAAAAGCTCGCGGCCATGCAGGCGGCGATCGGCTCGCGGCCGGTCATCGTGGCGGCTTCCACCCACGCGGGCGAAGAATCGCTGATCATCGAGGCGCACCGGCGGCTGCGCGCGAGCTTCCGCGGGCTCGTCACCATCATCGCGCCGCGCCACCCTGAGCGAGGGGCCGGCATCGTCGGCATCGCCTCGGTCGCCGGTGTGCCGGCGGTATTGCGCTCGCGCGGGCACCTGCCCGACCGGGCGACTGAAATCTACGTGGTCGACACGATCGGCGAATTGGGCATGGTCTATCGGCTCTCGCCCATCGTTTTCATGGGCGGCTCGCTGGTGCGGCACGGCGGGCAAAATCCGATCGAGCCGGCAAAGCTCGGCGCAGCGATCCTGCATGGACCCTACGTGAGCAACTTCACGGAAATTTACGGCGCGCTCGACGATGTGCACGGCGCCGAGGAGATTACCGACGTGAACCGGCTCACGGTGCGGTTCGGCGCGTTCCTCACCGACGCCAAGGCGCGCCGCGCGGTCTCGGAGGCGGCGCGCGAGACGGTCGAACTCCTGGGCGGAGCGCTCGAGCGCACCCTTGCCGCGATCGAGCCTTACCTCATGCAGCTTCGTCTCGAACAAGGATAGGGTTATCTTTGAGCATGATCTTTTCCGAAAACCGGTACCCACTTTTCGGGATCATGCTCTAGTGCGCGCGCCCTCGTTCTGGTGGCAGGAGCAGACGATCGCCGCCGCGTTGCTCTCGCCCGCGGCCGGCGTTTACGGCGCCGTGGCCGCCGCCCGCTTGCGCCAGACCGGCGAACGCGCCGGCGTGCCGGTGCTGTGCGTTGGCAATCCCACTCTCGGCGGCAGCGGCAAGACGCCCACCGCGCTTGCGCTCGCCCGCTTGCTCATCGACGCCGGCAAACGGCCCTTCCTCCTGTCGCGCGGCTACGGCGGACGACTCGACGGGCCGGTGCGGGTCGATCCGCAGCACCACCGCGCCGATGACGTGGGCGATGAGCCCCTGCTGCTCGCGCGTTGCGCGCCCACGATCATCGCGCATGACCGCGTCGCCGGCGCGCGCTTCGCCCGCGCCGCGGGAGCGAGCGCGATCGTGCTCGACGACGGCTTTCAGAATCCGTCGCTCGCCAAAGATCTCTCACTTTTGGTGATCGACGGGCGCCGCGGCGTCGGCAACGACCTTGTGTTTCCGGCAGGCCCGTTGCGCGCGCCGCTGACGGCGCAACTCGATCGCGCCCAGGCGCTGCTGACGATTGGGGACGGACCTTCGGCTGCAGCCGTGGAGAGCGCCGCGGTGCTGCGCGGCCTCTCGCTCTTTCGCGGAGCACTCGTCCCCGACGCGGCGAGCGTTGCGGCGCTCCGCAGCAGCCGGGTGCTCGCGTTTGCCGGGATCGGCGATCCCGAGAAATTTTTTGCGACCCTGAGCGACGCGGCTATCGACGTAGCCATCCGCCGTGGTTTTGCCGATCATCACCGCTTCACGGCCGTGGACGCCAAGTCCCTCCTCGCCGAGGCCGACCGCGCGGGCCTCTCATTGGTCACGACGGAAAAAGATTTTGTGCGCCTTGCGCACCGGCGCGCGCTCGCTGTGTTAGCCGAGAGGAGTCGCGTGCTGCCGGTCGCGCTCAAGATCGACGATGAAGACCGCTTCCGCCGCTTCGTGCTGGCGCCTCTCGCGGCCGCGCGCAGTTAAAACAAACAAATAGCGGGTGCGCGCCGTCGGCGCTGAATCTGCCCTACCTCGCCCGCTGGGGATGATGCCGCCGCAGCACCGCCTCGGGACTGGCGTAGGGCTCCTGCAGCTCGACGCTCCAATATTTGAGTTCCTCGAGCGGGATCGGCACGCCAGTCACCGCGCACCGCACGAAAGCGCCGGGGCGCACCACGCGGAAATCGCCGTCGAGATACTTCACCTCGGCCTCGTCCGCCATGGGCGAGCGATCGTAGCGGTTGAGCACGGGCTAAGTCCTCCGGCTAGTGTCCCGATTCCGAAGTTCGCCTGAGTTAGCCGCACGCTCCGTAGCGAACTTCGGAATCGAAGGACACTAGCAAATCTATGATTCTAGTGCCGCTTTGAACCCGAAGTTCGCAATCGGACTCGCGGCAATTGTAGTGCGAACTTCGGGTTCGCGGCACTAGTGCCGCGGCAGGACAGCAACATAATCCCTTGCGGGCGGTTCCGGAACCCACCGGGATCGTGACCCTTTGCCCACATGTTTTCACAGGCGGGCGTGTTAAAGGTATCGCCGGATTGGACAGATAGGACTTGGCACCGTGCGTGCGCTTGCGGCGATCATCACGCTTCTGGCTTTGACCCGGGCCGCGGCGGCAGCGCCGGAACTCATCCAAATTCCCGAAGGCTCGGCCGAGCTGAAGTCGTACCTTTACCGGCCGACGGGCGACGGCCCGTTTCCCGCCGTGGTCGCGCTCCATGGATGCGGCGGACTTTCCGGCCGTTCGGGACCGGTTGCCGGGCGCTACCGCGACTGGGGCGAGCGGCTCGCCGCGGCCGGCTTCGTGGTTTTGTTCCCCGACAGCTTCGGCTCGCGCGGGCTGCCCTCCCAGTGCGGTGTGCGCCAGCGTTCGGTGCGCACGGCCCGCGAACGCGTGGCGGACGCCGTCGCGGCCCGGCACTGGCTCCAGAGCCAGAAGTGGGTGGTGGCGAACCACGTGTCGGTGCTTGGCTGGCAAAACGGCGGCGGCGCCGCCCTGTGGACCGTGCGTCGCCGTGCGCGCTTGGCCGCCAGCGAAGGTGGCCCCGACTTCCGCTCGGCGGTCGCGCTCTATCCCGGTTGCCGCACGCTGCGTCAGAGCGAGTGGAGCGCACGGGTGCCGACACTGGTCCTCGTCGGTGCCGCCGACGATTGGGCGCCCGCATCGGCCTGCGAGCAGATGGTGAAGGAAGCGCACGGGCGCAGCGCCCAAGCCGAGATCGTCGTCTACCCCGGCGCTTACGCCGAGTTCGACCATCCCGATAAGCCGGTGACCCAGTTCAGCGGCCTCGCATTCTCCGTCGACGGTTCAGGCCGCGCCCATTCGGGAACCAACCCGGCCGCGCGCGCCGACGCGATCCGGCGCGTACCCCAGTGGCTGGCGCGCTGACCCCTGCTACGGACCGAACAGATTTCCCTGCCCCGGGTCGCCGAAGAACCGGCGCCGGCGCGGGCGGCGCACCGGCTCGAGATGAGGCTTGGCGCGGCCACCCTCGGCTACCGCCCCGACATTCCCGTCAGCAAATTCGATATCGAGGCGCAGTCCCGGACTGACCGCGGCCGCCGCGCGCAGCGGCGTTCCCGCCGGCCCGCGCACCAACGCAAAGCCGCGCGCGAGCACGCCCTGGTAAGACAGCGCCGCGAGCACCTGGCTGGCGTGCGCAAGACGCGCGTCCCGCCGGTCGATGAACGCGTCGATGGCGCGCAACGCGCGCTCCGCGAGCCCCTCGACGCGCTCCCGCTCGCGGCGTATGCGGGCGCGGTGCGCCTCGGCATTCGCGCGCAACGCGACCGCCAGCCGTGCCGCAAGGCCGGCAAAGCGCTCGCCACGACGCTCGCCTGACACCCGCACCGCGTGGCGCGTGCGCGCGAGAAGCGCCGCCAGCCGCTCGCGCTCGCGCCCGACGCGAACCCGCAGCGTGCCCAGCGTGAGCCGGCCCGCGGTCGCGTGATACTGGGTGCGATGGATCTGCGCATTGGCGCGCAACGCGCGCGGCAGCCGCTCGGCAAGACCGTCGAGCTTCTGCCATGGCACGGCGAGAATGTTCTGCGGCGTCGGAAGCGCGCGCGCCGCCGCGCGCAATTCCGTGCGCCTGGCCTCAGCGCCGCGCCGCCACGCTGCGAACAGCCGGCCCGCGCAGGTTTCCACTTGCCCGATCAGCTCGGAGCGCACCGGCACTGCCATTTCGGCGCCGGCGGTCGGCGTGGGCGCGCGCCGGTCGGACGCGAAATCGATCAGGGTGATGTCAGTCTCGTGGCCGACGGCGGAGATGAGCGGGATGCGGCTCGCCGCCGCGGCGCGCACCACGACCTCCTCGTTGAACGACCACAGGTCTTCGAGCGAGCCGCCGCCGCGCGCGACGATGATGACGTCCGGGCGCGGCATCGCGCCCCGCGGCAGAGCGTTTAATCCCTGGATCGCGGCGGCGACCTCCGCGGCCGAACCGTCGCCCTGCACGCGCACCGGCCACACCAGGACGCGGCGGGGAAAGCGGTCGCTCAGCCGATGCAGGATGTCGCGGATCACCGCGCCGGTCGGCGAGGTGACGACGCCGATCACCTGGGGCAGGAACGGCAGCGGCTTCTTGCGTGCCGGATCGAACAGCCCTTCCGCGGTGAGCTTGCGCTTGCGCTCCTCGACGAGCGCCATCAGCGCGCCCACGCCGGCGGGCGCCAGCGTGTCGATCACGATCTGGTATTTCGATTGTCCGGGATAGGTGGTGAGCCGCCCGGTGACGACGACTTCGAGCCCCGCCTCGAGCTTGAGCCGAATGCGCTGTGCCGTCATGCGCCAGATCACACCGGCGATGCAGGCTTTGTCGTCCTTGAGATCGAGATAGACGTGGCCACTCGAGTGGTACTTGACGTTGCCCAGTTCGCCACGCACCCGCACGTAGCCATAAGCCTCCTCGACCGTGCGCTTGAGCGCCGCGGACAGCTCCGAGACACTCATTTCCACAATGTTGAGGCGGGCGGCTTCACTCATTTGGGCGAATCCCTTGCGGGCCAAGCTAGAGCATCCTGCTCTAGCTTGTTATTGCTTGGCGCATGATCTTTCCCGCAAACCGGTACCCACTTTTCGGGATCATGCGCTGCCATGTTACACCAGCCAGCCCTTGTGCCGCGAACCCGAAGTTCGCATCACAATTGCCGCGAGTCCGATTGCGAACTTCGGGTTCAAAGCGGCACTAGAATCATAGATTTGCTAGTGTCCTTCGATTCCGAAGTTCGCATCGTTCGTGCTGCAAAGTTTGGCGAACTTCGGAATCGGGACACTAGCCGAACGCGTCTGAAGGCCGCATGAAAATGCTGCTCCTCGGCTCGGGCGGGCGCGAACACGCGCTCGCCTGGAAGATGGCGGCAAGCCCGCTTACCGAACGCCTGTGGTGCGCGCCCGGCAACGCGGGAATCGCGGCCGAAGCCGAGCTCGTTCCGGTGGATATAACGGATCATCCGGCGGTGATCGCCTTCTGCCAGGCGCAGGGCGTCGATTTCGTCGTGGTCGGGCCGGAAGCGCCGCTCGTGGCGGGCATCGTCGACGACCTGGAGGCAGCGGACATCAAGACCTTCGGGCCGACCAAGGCGGCGGCGCGGCTCGAAGGCTCGAAAGGCTTCACCAAGGACCTCGCCAGAGCGAACAACATTCCGACCGCGGCCTACGAGCGCTTCCATGCCGCCCCGCCGGCCAAGGCCTACGTGCGGGCGCAAGGCGCACCGATTGTCATCAAGGCGGACGGCCTTGCGGCCGGCAAGGGCGTCATCATCGCGCAAACCATCGCCGAGGCGGATGCCGCGGTCGACATGATGTTTGCCGGCGGTCTCGGCACGGCCGGCGCCGAAGTGGTGATCGAGGAGTTTCTGCAAGGCGAGGAGGCGTCGTTCTTTGCGCTGTGCGACGGCAAGACCGCGGTGCCGCTCGCCTCGGCGCAAGACCATAAACGGGTGTTAGATGGAGACCTCGGCCCCAACACCGGCGGCATGGGCGCCTACTCGCCGGCGCCGGTGATGACCCCCGCGCTCGAGCGGCGCACGATGGATGAGATCGTGCTCCCCACGGTGCGCGCGATGGCGGCGATGGGCGCGCCGTTCACCGGCATTCTCTATGCCGGGCTGATGATCGATGCCGCCGGCCCGAAGCTCATCGAATATAACGTGCGCCTCGGCGATCCCGAGTGCCAGGTACTGATGCCGCGGTTGATGTCCGACCTGGTGCCGGCGCTCGTCGCCGCGCGCGACGGCGTACTCAAGAATTTCGATCTGCGCTGGTACGACGAGAGGGCGCTCGCGGTCGTGATGGCCGCCAAAGGCTATCCCGGCAATTACGCCAAGGGTTCGGTCATCGAGGGATTGGCGGAAGCGGCGCAAATCGAGGACGTGGAAATCTTTCACGCCGGCACCCGCGCCGAAGGCGGACGCATTCTCAGCAACGGCGGGCGCGTTCTCAACGTGTGCGCGCTCGGTCCGAGCGTGAAAGACGCGCAGGCGCGCGCTTATGCCGCCGTCGACCGCATCCGCTGGCCGGACGGCTTCTGCCGCCGCGACATCGGCTGGCGCGCGATCGCGCGCGAGACGCAGGCGCGATGACGGAGAAGAAAGGCGTTACTTTGCGCGATGCGCGGCGCGACGAGGTGCCGCTGATCGTGGCGATGCTCGCCGACGATATGCTCGGCTCGACGCGCGATCGCGTGAGCGATCCGCTGTCGGCGGCCTATTACCAGGCGTTCGACGACATCGCGGCGAGTCCCGACAACCGGCTGCTCATTGCGGAACTCGACGATGCGGTCGTCGGCACCTTGCAGGTCACCTTCATCCCCGGGCTCGGGCGGCGCGGCGCGACCAAAATGCTGATCGAAGAGGTGCGCGTGGTCGGCCCGCGCCGCGGCACCGGGATCGGCCGCGAAATGATCAGCGCCGCCGTCGATCTCGCCCGCGCGCGCGGATGCAGGAGCGTCGAGCTTGGCTCGCACAAGAGCCGCACCGACGCGCACCGCTTCTATGAGCGGCTCGGGTTCGTCGCCTCCCATGTAGGCATGAAGCTCGCGCTCGATTAAGAATCGTCGGCTGTAGCCCGCATGAGCGTAGCGACATGCGGGGCGCAATCCCGGATTTCCCTCGCCTTCGCAAAGGGTCATCCGGGCTACCGAGTGGTGCGATAATGAAACTCGACCGGCAGACGGCTTTCACCGGCACCAAGGAGGTGGCGGCAGCGCTCCAGTTCCCGGTCGCGCCGCTCGAAGCGTATCTGGCCGAGAAGGTTACAGGCTTTGCCGGGCCGCTCACGGTGCGCCAGTTCAAGGGCGGCCAATCGAACCCCACGTATCTCCTGGAGACGCCGCAGCGGCGCTACGTGCTACGCCGCAAGCCGCCCGGCAAGCTCTTGCCGTCCGCGCACGCGGTCGACCGTGAGTTCCGCGCCATCAGCGCGCTCTATCCGCAAGGCTTCCCGGTCGCCGAGCCGGTGATTTATTGCGACGACCCGGCGCTGATCGGCACTCCGTTCTACGTCATGGGATTCGCCGACGGCCGCGTGTTCTGGGAGCCGGACATGCCGGCCTCGAACCCGGCCGAGCGCGCCGCCGTCTACGACGCCATGAATACGACCTTGGCGCGCTTGCACAGCTTCGATCCGGCGGCGATCGGGCTCGGCTCATACGGCCGCGGTGAAAATTACGTCGCACGCCAGGTCGACCGCTGGTCGAAACAATACCGCGCGTCGGAGACCGAGAAGGTCGACGAGATGGAGCGGCTGATGGAGTGGCTGCCGAACAACCTGCCGCCGGCCGGGCCGGTGCGGGTCGTGCACGGCGATTATCGTCTCGACAATATGATTCTCGCGGCTGACGCGCCGCGCATTCTCGCCGTGCTCGATTGGGAGCTCTCGACCTTGGGCGATCCGCTGGCGGATTTTTCCTATCATCTGATGCAGTGGGACATGCCGCCCTCGGATTCGACCGCGGGCGCCAGCACGTTGCTCGGCCGTGATCTGGCCGCGCTCGGCATCCCGGCGCGGGAAGCCTACGTGGATGCCTACGTGGCGCGCACGGGGCTTGATCCGCGCCCCTATCTGCCGGTCTACCTCGCCTACAATTTCTTCCGCATCACGGCGATCATCCAGGGCATCGTCGGGCGCGTGCGCGACGGCACCGCGACGAGCGAATTTGCCCCCACCCGCGCGCAGATGGTTCGGCCGATGGCGGCGAAGGCGTGGGAATTCGCGCGCGCCGCCGGCGCGAAGTGACCGGTCGCGGCGCGCCCAAGACACTAGCGCTTGCGCTCGGCGGCGGCGGTGCGCGTGGGCTGGCCCATGTCGTCGTCATGGAGGCGCTCGATGAAATCGGCGTGCGGCCGGTCGCGATCGCCGGCAGCTCGATCGGCGCAGCGATCGGCGCCGCCTACGCGGCCGGCCTTTCCGGCAAGGCCATCCGGCGGCATGTGATCTCCCTCGCGCACGGGCGCGGCGAGACCGTCGCGCGGTTATTCGGCGCGCGCGCCGTCACGCTCACGAGCATGATCGCGGCGCCGTTCGGCAATCCGATGCTGCTCGACGCGCAAAAAGTCTGCGCCGCGTTCCTGCCGGCGGCGGTGCCCGACGATTTCGCGCAACTGGAAATCCCGCTGATTGTGCCGGCGACCGATCTTTACGGCCGCAGCGAAGTCGCGTTCGCAGCCGGGCCGCTCAAACCGGCGATCGCCGCCTCGATGGCGGTGCCGGGGCTGATGCGGCCGGTCGAACACGGCGGCCGCGTTCTGGTCGATGGCGCCGCCGTCGATCCCCTCCCGTTCGAGCACCTGCGTTCCCGCGCCGACATGATCCTCGCGGTCGACACCACGGTCGGCCCGATCGCGCCGCGCGGCGTGCCTGACCCGTGGGAAAATCTGTTCGCAACGATCCAGCTGATGAGCCACACGATCGTGCAAGAGAAGCTCAAGCGCGGCGCGCCCGACATCCTGATCCGGCCGGAACTTTCGACCTTCCGCCTGCTCGATTTCCTTCACGCCAGCGCCATCCTGCGTGCCGCCGAGCCGGTCAAAGCCCAGGTGAAGGAAGGGGTGAAAGAACTGATGAAAACGTAGCCGCATGATGCGACCCGCTTTCGCTCACTGCGGGAGCTACGTCGGGCTTGAGGTCCGCCGAAGCGCTGAGCGCTAAGGCGGAAGCGGAATGCCGGTTTTGATCGTATCTACTGTGGACAATCATAACAAGTTTTGTATGAATACGCGCTTATACGTCCTTGATGGATCGGATTGGATTGAACTAGGCGGGCCGTGGCCTCAATGGTCCGGGAGGAGGAACGACGTGACGGATGTAACCGGAATGCTCCAGGGATATCATGTAAGATCATCAGCACCAGTACCGACGCAGTGGCTTGTCGAAATAGACTTAGATAAAGAAACTTACAAGGGAGTCACGGACTCGACTATATGCTTCGCTGTCCTGCAATCGGCCATTCTGACTGCGCGGAAATGGAAAGTTACCCTAGTCGTGGACGATAAAGTCGACAAGATCGAGAGGATCCGTATTGAGGATGATCGGGCAGACATTTGTACGGGGGCGGGCCCTCCTCCCCAGGGGCCTATCCAAAGTTACCTGCCGCTTACACCAACCTTTTTCGGTGATGATAAACCCGACCCCAAGTGGGGTTTTTTCTTCGCCGTGGAGGACAAGTGTACAGAATACAAAGGGCTCAAGCTCGATGTTTATGCAATCATAGAAAGCGCATGGCGGGCCAAGAAGAATGTGATGCTGGAACTGGACAAGGATCTGATCGTAGGCGCCAAAATATCGAACCCATAGTCGCGACGCCGTTCACCGCCGCTCCTTGAAAAAATCCTTCAGCAACTTCGCTGCGTCGGCTTCGCCGATGCCCCCGTAGACTTCCGGCCGATGGTGACAGGTGGGCGAAGCAAAAAAGCGCACGCCGTTGTCGACCGCGCCGCCCTTCTCGTCCGCCGCGCCGTAATAGAGGCGGCGGACGCGCGCAAACGAGATCGCCGCCGCGCACATGGCGCACGGCTCGAGCGTCACGTAGAGATCGCAATCGACCAGCCGCTCCGAGCCGAGCGCCGCCGCAGCCGCGCGGATCGCCAGCATTTCGGCGTGGGCGGTCGGATCGCGGTCGAGAAGCGTGCGATTGAACGCACGCGCGACGATGGCGCCGTCGCGCACGATCACGCAGCCGATCGGCACCTCGCCCGCGGCGATCGCGGCGCGCGCTTGCTCAAATGCTTCGTCCATGAAGGACATCTCATTTCCCGTCTGCTATCTGACAGCCGTTATCGATGAGTTCGGCCATGCCCCGCAAGAAGCCCCCTCCCCAACACTCCTCCGCAAGCAGCGGGGCGGAGGGCAAAGGCGAGCGCATCGCGAAAGTGATCGCGCGGGCAGGCCTTGCCTCGCGGCGCGAGGCTGAGGCATGGATCGCCGCCGGCCGGATCACCGTCAACGGCAAGACCATCACGTCGCCCGCCCTCAACGTCGGCGCGGGCGACAGCGTGAGCGTCGACGGCAAGCCGCTGCCGACGCGCGAGCGCACGCGGCTCTTCCTTTATCACAAGCCGCGCG
>JAFAUQ010000025.1 GCA_019243195.1 Hyphomicrobiales bacterium | reverse complement strand
GCGCGTTCCACGTGGTCGCGATCGACTACGGCATCAAGCGCAACATCCTGCGCCTGCTGGCCGCGACCGCCGGCAAGGTCACGGTCGTGCCGGCGACGACCTCGGCGGAAGACATTCTGGCGATGAAGCCGGACGGCGTGTTTCTCTCGAACGGCCCGGGCGATCCGGCGGCCACCGGGCAATACGCGGTGCCGGTGATCCAGAAGGTGATCGCGTCCGGCACACCGACCTTCGGCATTTGCCTCGGCCACCAGATGCTCGGCCTCGCGCTCGGCGGCAAGACCATGAAGATGCATCAGGGCCATCATGGCGCGAACCATCCGGTGAAGGATCTGACCACCGGCAAGGTCGAGATCACCTCGATGAACCACGGCTTTGCGGTCGATCGCGCGAGCCTGCCGGCGAACGCGCGCGAAACGCACGTCTCTCTGTTCGACGGCTCGAACTGCGGCATCGCGCTCAAGGACCGGCCGGTGTTCTCGGTGCAGTACCATCCGGAAGCCTCGCCCGGCCCGCGCGACAGCCACTATCTGTTCGCGCGCTTCGTCGACATGATGCGGGCGTACAAGCGGATTGAAGATGCGTGATTTGTAGCCCGGATGAGCGCAGCGAAATCCGGGGTTACAGCTGCCGCATTTCGCTTCGCTCATGCGGGCTACGCCCTGTCCTCCGTCGTCTGTCGTCCGCCAGCGCGAGCCTTTTGCCAATGCAGACCATTCAACGCATCGAGCCTCTCGCCTTCCGCTTCGCCGACGACGGCCTCGTCCCTAACAATGCGAGCTTGCCTTTCCTCGTCTATCGCGGGGCAATCGACGTGACAGGGCGCGATCCGGCGGCGGAGATCGAACACCGGTTCGCGGCAAACGGCTGGGGCGATATGTGGCGCAATGGGATTTATCCCTTCACGCACTATCATTCACGCATCCATGAGGCGCTTGGCATTGCGCGCGGCCACGCGCGCGTGCGCTTCGGCGGCGCGACCGGCGAGGAATTGGAGATTGCGGCGGGCGACGTCGCAGTGCTGCCGGCCGGCACCGGCCATCAGCGGCTCTCGGCCAGCAGCGATCTTCTGGTGGTCGGCGCCTATCCGCCCGCGGGCGTCTATGACCTGTGCCGCGCGACAACAGAGATGCGCGAGCGGGCGCTCGCGACCATCGCGCACGTGCCGCTGCCGTCGACCGATCCGCTCTACGGCCGTGATGGGCCGCTGATGACGTTGTGGCGATAGGGGATGCCATGAACGATCGCATCGCCGAGCTGCACCAGGACATGATGGCCTGGCGGCACGATCTGCACGCTCATCCGGAACTGGGATTCCAGGAACACCGCACCGCAGACTTCGTCGCGGCAAAGCTTGCGGAGTTCGGCGTCGAGGTGCATCGCGGCATCGCCGGCACGGGCGTGGTCGGCACCTTGCGGGCGGGCAGTGGCAAGCGCGCCATCGCCTTCCGCGCCGACATGGACGCGCTCCCGATAGAAGAGAAGAACGACGTCGCCTATGCCTCCACGCGTCCGGGCGTGATGCATGCCTGCGGCCACGACGGCCACACCAGCATCCTGCTCGGAACCGCGCGCTATCTGGCGACGACCCGCGACTTCGATGGCACGGTTCACTTCGTGTTTCAGCCGGCGGAAGAAAACGACGGCGGCGGCAAACGCATGGTCGAGGAGGGCCTGTTCGACCGCTTCCCGGCCGAAAACATTTTCGCGCTCCACAATTGGCCCGGCCTGCCGTTCGGCACCCTCGCCGCACGGGTCGGACCGCAGATGGCGGCGCGGGACAATTTCTCCATTTCGGTGCGCGGCACCGGATCGCACGCGGCGATGCCGCATCTCGGCGACGATCCCGTGGTGGCCGCGTGCCGGATCGTCGCCGAGGCCCAGACGATCGTCAGCCGCACGGTCGATCCGCTCGCCTCCGTGGTACTGAGCTTCACGCAGATTCACGGCGGCAACACCCTGAACGTGGTGCCGGGCGAGGTGACGCTGGCCGGCACCTGCCGTTTTTTGGACGCTGCGGTCGGAGTGAACGTGGAGGAGCGGCTCGCGCGGGTGTGCCGCGCGGTCGGCGAGAGCACCGGGTTGACCGTGTCACTTGATTATCAGAAAGGCTACCCCCCGGCGGTGAACACCGCGCCGGCCGTGGCGGTCGCGGCGACGGCGGCCGGCAACGTATTCGGCCTGGAGCACGTGACGACTGAGTTTCCCCCCAGCATGGGCTCGGAGGACTTCGCCTATATGCTGGCGGCGCAATCGGGCTGCTACGCCTGGCTCGGCGCCGGCCCGGCAACGCCGGGCAAGCTGCTGCATCAGCCCAACTACGATTTCAACGACGCGCTGCTGCCGCTCGGCGTGCGCTATTTCGTCTCCGTGGTCGAAACGGTGCTGGGCAAGCCGACCAATCGGTAGCCGTCGAGTTGGTGGCGTCGTTCGATGCGCGACTGGATTTCATTCTGGGATTCCGACCACAGCATTTACGTCAACGCGCGCCATTTCGACGTGCACTACCGCACGATCGCCGACATGATCGTCCGGCACGTGCCGTCGCCGGATGCGGTCGTGCTCGACTTCGGCTGCGGCGAGGCGCTGCACGCCGATCGGGTGGCGGCCGCCTGCCAGCGGCTGATCCTGGTGGACGCCGCCACGAAGGTGCGCACCGGGCTTGCTGCGCGTTTCAGCGGCAATCCGACGATCGAGATACGCGCGCCCGCGGAGCTTGCGGATTTGGCTGATCGTTCGATCGATCTCGTAGTCATGCATTCCGTGGCGCAGTATCTGACCTCGGCGGAGTTCAGCGCACTCCTGGTGCTGTTTCGCCGGCTGCTGCGGCCCGGCGGGCTGCTGCTGATCGGCGACGTGATCCCGCCGCAGGTGTCCGCCTTCGCCGATGCCATAGCGCTGCTCAACTACGGCGCCGCCAACGGTTTTCTGTTGGCCGCCATCCGTGGTCTGCTGCGCACCGCGGTCTCCGACTACACCAAGCTACGCTCGCGCATCGGCGTCACGCTTTATACCGAGGCCGAGATGCTGCAGCGACTCGAAGCCGCCGGCTTCACCGCCACCCGCGCCAAGGCGAACGTCGGACCAAATCCCGCCCGCATGACGTTTCTCGCGCGCTCAGGATAAAAATTCGCGCACCTCATCGATGAATGCATCGAGCCGATCGTGATGCACCCAATGGCCGGCGCCCTCGACGCTCACCACGCGGGCATTCTGAAAATGGCGCGCGCGGCCGTCCTCATGCGGGTTCGAGGCCCAGCTCTCCTTGCCGTAGACCAGCAATGTCGGACAGGTGATGCGCGCCCATAATTGCTGCACCTCTTCCACCTGCATGTCGTAGGGAGACCACACGCGCACGTAATTGTCGAACTTCCAGCTGAACGTGCCGTCCTCGTTCTGATTGACGCCGTGCTGGGTGAGATGGCGCGCCTGCTCGGGCGAGAGGTGTTTGTTCGCCGCCTGCATGCGCCGGAACGCGTCCTCGATCGTGGCGTAGCGGCGCGGCAGCCGGCCGGAGAGGTTGTGCTGCAGGTCGATCCAGTTGCGCATGCGCTCGTCGATCGTCAGCCGCGCGCGTTCGGCGAGCGCCTTGGGCGACGGCCCGAGCCCTTCGATCGACACCAGCGCCTTCACCTTCTCGGGGTAAATGCCGGCGTAGCGCAACGCGATGTTGCCGCCGAGCGAATGGGCGATGAGCGTCACCGGCGCGAGCCGCTGCTGGTCGATCAGCTGCGCAAGGTCATAAATATAGCCGGCCGCGGTGTAGGAGCCGGTGGCGGACCATTGGCTGTCGCCGTGGCCGCGCAGGTCGGGCGCGATGACATGCCACTCGTGGCGAAGCCGCTGCGCCACCCAGTCCCAGTTGCGGCAGTGGTCCTGGCCGCCGTGCAGCAAGATCAGCGGCGGCGCGCCGCCGTTGCCCCAGTCGACGTAATGCAGCCGCAGGCGCTGCGAGAAATAGACCCGCGACGTGGGGCCGGCGCTCTCCTGCTCGGTCATGGGGATGAAATCCGACGCACTCACGTCGGCTAGATAGCACGGCGCGTAGGCCGGCGCTTCGCGGTCAGTGCGCGCTGGACGATGGCGTCGCCGTCGCGACGAATTGCGCCTCGCCGGCGTGCGCCGATTGACCCGGGTTGATGGTCACTACCGCGGCGGCGGTCAAAAGCACGACGGCCGTGATGGCGCCGAATACCCAGCCAAGCCTTCCTAGTGCGCGATGATCAGCCATGGTCCGCTCCCCGATCCGCTCCATTAGTCGCCACGACTGAACGTTTGGTTCACAGCAAACCGGAATCTTGGAACAAAACAGGAAACGTGGTTCGCTGGCCCGGCCGACCGCAGGTGATTCGCGCCGCCGATGACCGCCTACCTTGCCAAGCTCAACCCGGAGCAGCGCCGCGCCGTCGAGCACGGCGTCGGCGGGGCGGACGACCGGCCGCTCCTGGTCATCGCGGGGGCCGGTTCGGGCAAAACCAACACGCTCGCCCATCGGGTGGCGCATCTCATCGTCAACGGGACCGATCCGCGGCGTCTCCTGCTGATGACCTTCTCGCGCCGCGCGGCGGCCGAAATGGAGCGTCGCGTTCAGCGCATCGTCGCCGCCGCTCCCGGCGGTGCGGCGCTCGCGGCGGCCGCGCTGACCTGGTCGGGCACGTTCCATTCCGTCGCCGCCCGGCTGCTGCGTGAGTTCGCCGAACGCATCGGGCTCGCGCCCGGCTTCACCATTCACGACCGCACGGATTCGGCCGACCTGATGAATCTGGCGCGCCACGAGCTTGGCCTGACCAAGACAGAGAGCCGCTTTCCCACCAAGGCGACCTGCCTCGCGATTTACTCGCGCACGGTGAACGCCCAGACGGCACTTGCTGAGGTGCTCGGGCAGGCATTCCCGTGGTGCGCCGAATGGGACACGGAGCTGCGCGGCCTGTTCGCCGCTTACGTCGACGCCAAGCAGCGCCACCACGTGCTCGATTACGACGATCTGCTGCTCTATTGGGCGCAGGTGATGGTGGTGCCGGCGTTCGCCGGCGAAATCGCCGATCGATTCGATCACGTGCTGGTCGACGAGTATCAGGACACGAACAAACTGCAGGCGGCGATCCTGCTGGCGCTCAAACCGGAGGGCCGCGGACTGACCGTCGTCGGCGACGACGCCCAGTCGATCTACTCGTTTCGCGCCGCGACCGTGCGCAACATCCTCGACTTTCCCCGTGCGTTCAGTCCCCCTGCGCGTCTCGTGACGCTCGAGCGCAATTATCGTTCGACCCAACCGATCCTCGCCGCCGCGAACGCGGTGATCGGGCTCGCGGCGGAGCGCTTCACCAAAAACCTGTGGTCGGAACGTACCGGATCGGAGCGCCCGCAATTGGTGAGCCTGCGCGACGAAGCCGACCAAGTTAACTACGTGGTCGATCGCGTGCTCGCGAATCGCGAGCGCGGCATCGCGCTCAAGGCGCAGGCCGTGCTGTTCCGTGCCTCGCATCACAGCGGGCCGCTCGAAATCGAATTGACCCGGCGCAACATCCCGTTCGTCAAATTCGGCGGCCTGAAATTCCTCGAGGTGGCGCACGTCAAGGACATGCTCGCCTGCCTGCGCTTCATCGAGAACCCGCGCGACCGTATCGCCGGCTTCCGGGTGCTGTTGCTGCTGCCCGGGCTCGGCCCCGCCACCGCGGCGCGCGCGCTCGACCACATGGCGAGCGCCGACGCGACGGCCCTGCAAACATTCACACCGCCGGCGCGCGCGGAAGACGCGTGGCGGCCGTTTGCCGAGCTGGTGCACTCGCTCGCGCGCCACGAAGCCGGCTGGCCGGCGGAGCTCGAGCAGGTCCGGCGCTGGTACGAACCCCATCTCGAACGCATGCATGACGACGCCCACCTGCGCGCCGCCGATCTCGTCCAGCTCGAACAGATCGCCGCCACCTATCCGTCACGCGAGCGGTTCCTCACCGAACTCACGCTCAATCCTCCCGAGGCGACGAGCGACGAGGCCGGCAGCCCTCCGCTCGACGAAGATTTTCTGATCCTCTCGACCATCCACTCGGCCAAAGGCCAGGAATGGCGCGCCGTATTCGTGCTCAACACGGTCGACGGCTGCATTCCCTCGGACCTTGCCACGGGAACGCCCGAGGAAATCGAGGAGGAACGGCGGTTGCTCTACGTTGCCATGACGCGCGCCAAGGACCAGCTCGACCTGATCGTGCCGCAGCGCTTCTACGTGCACCGGCAGACGAAGAGCGGCGACCAGCACGTCTACGCGACTCGCACACGCTTCATTCCGGCGCCGATCCTGCCGCTGTTCGAGCCGCGGACGTGGCCGCTCGTTGCCAGGGCGCCGGCCGGCAAAACGCCTATGCGCGGCGACCTGCAGGTCGATATTGCGGCGCGGATGCGCGGCATGTGGCGCTGATTCCGCCCCATCGCGGCCGGAGGGGTGCCTCAATCGGCGTGCAAACTGCACCCCTGTTGATTCGCTCTTCCACGGCTCGGCAGGGGCACAGTCAAAGGGACGGCTGATGAAAAGTGTGATTGCGTGCTGCGCCGTTTTCGCTTTCGCATGCTGGGCGCCGGCGACACCCGCATCGGCGCGAAGTGCGTTTGATGGCTACATTCTGCGCCCGCCCGCTTCGATCCCGAATGCGCACGGCTTGCGCGCTGCCGCGGCACCGCTGCCGCGCCCCAAGCCGGTGACCGCGGCGACCCCTGTCCCGGCTGCGGCATCCACCGGGCCGCTCGTGTTCCCGCCGGTCGCTCCGCTGGAGTGAGGGCCGTTACCCGGGCTATCCTGCGAGGCTAACCATAGCCTTGCGAGTTCACCATGAACGGGAACACTCCGCCGGCCCTGCGCACGGTTCTGGGCAATTATCCGCACACGCTGCCGCTCAAGCGCGGCGAGATTCCTTCGGGCGCCGTGCGGCTCGATTTTGTCGACGTGAAACCCACGCATCTCGCGTTCAAGCCGATGGTGCGCGAGCTTGCTTACGACGTCTGCGAAATGGCGATCGTCACGTTCCTGATGGCGAAGGCCTATGGCAAGCCGCTGGCGCTGCTCCCGGCCGTCATGCTCGGACGGTTTCAGCACCACTGCATGCTCTACAACGCCGAGCGCGGCCCGCTCACGCCGCAAACGCTTGCCGGTCGCAGGGTCGGCGTGCGGGCCTACAGCCAGACCACCGGCGTTTGGTTGCGCGGCATCCTCGCCAACGACTACGGCCTTGACTTCGACAGCGTGCGCTGGGTGACCTTCGAGGACGCCCATGTCGCCGAATATCGCGATCCCCCGCAGATCGAACGCGCCGCCGTCGGCAAGGATCTGCACGAGATGTTGCTCGCGGGCGAGATCGACGCGGCGATCTACGGCGCCGAACTGCCGACCGACCCGCGGCTCAAGAGCGTCATCCCCGAGCCTGAGGCCGCCGCGCAGACGTGGTATCGCAAACACGGCGTCACCCCGGTCAACCATCTCGTGGTGGTCAAGACGGACCTCGTTCGCCGCCAACCGCACAAGGTGGCGGAGGGCTACCGTCTGCTCTCTGCCGCCAAGCGCGCGGCGCCCGCTCCGGCCGGCATCGATCCGGCGCCGTTCGGCATCGCGGCGAACCGTCCGGCGCTCGAACTCATCATCGATTATTGCCTGCAGCAGCGCATGATCCCGCGCCGCTTTGCCGTCGATGAGCTGTTTGCTGAGGTCGAGGAATTGATCGAAGCGACGGTGTGACTTGGGAGCGTGGCGCACCTCAATAAGACGCTGCCAATCGCCGCGCCCGGCCTGAATATCATACCGCCGATCTGACACTCTCCCGCCATATTACGCGTGCACTTGCGGCGCGCTCACATCGACTCACCGGGGAAGGTGGAGGAACAATGATTGCAGCAGCCCTGCTGAGCCTTTCGCTTGCCGTCAGTACGACTTACGAACCCGAAGACCTCGCGCCCAACAGCTATGCTCGGACGCTCGCCCAGATGAGCCCGCAGCAGAAGTTCGCCACGCTCAAGCCACTGGTGCGCTCGGCAAACGACTGCGTGATGCATGCAATCGAAGCCGATCCCCGCTTCCGCCGGCCGGTTGCGGCAGAGGACATGAACGAATTGATCGTGGCGTCCATGGCGCCCTGCAAAGACGCGATGCGCAGCATGATCGACGCGCACGACCGCTTGTTTGGTGAGGGTTCCGGAGAAGCCTTCTTCATGGGACCGTATTTGGAAGGCCTGCCGCTCACCATCAACAAGATGGTCAAGGGCGCCGCCTACGATCCCAAGCCCACCAGCGAGTGACGCGACCTCTTTGGCGCTCACGGGCGGATGACATCGACGACCTTCAGGTTCGTGGGGTCCACAATGACCACTTGGTTCTGCGCGATCGTGTAACGGTAGAATTTAGCCGACGGGACCTCGGCCGTTACTGATTCCGGCAGCGCGTAGAGCTCCGTCACAGGCGGGATTTGCGCGCCCACGGTGACCGGCAAATCCGGCGGCGGAGGCGTACGCAGCTTGTTCTTTCCCACGGCTGCGTAAATTTCCGTGCGCTGCTGCGCGGTGAGCCGCAATGTCGTGGAGGGTTCCGTGATGCCGCCGGTCTGCGCGCCTGCCGGCAGCGCAGCCGCCGTGAGGAACAGCATGAGGGCGTGGGCCGTCGGCTTGAGCTTCATGGTGGCTCCTCCCGCACACGCAACGACGGACACGGGCTTTGGTTTCCTCTGTCCGGGCCTCCGGTTTTAGCAAGTGAAGGTATTTAGGTGCCGGCGCGCACACAACCAGTGGAAGCGTGTAATAAATTATCAACAGAATTAGCGATAATGCGAGCGGACGGAGCCGCTCCATGCACGACCTCAACCGCCTGCTGGCCGAGGGTTTTTACGAGGCGCTGGCCTCACGCGACGGCAGCCGCATCGCGGCGTACCTGAGCGACGATGTCGACTGGATGAGTATCGGTCCGGTCGAAATGCTCAGCTTCTGCGGGCCGCGCCGCGGCAAAGCAGCCGTGATGGAAGTCTTCGAGCGCGTGATCCCGGCCGTCGTCGACATAACTTCCTATGTCACCGACATCCTCGTGGTCGACGGCGATAGCGCCGCCGGACTTAACCGGCTGAGCGGTCGGCTGCACGCCACCGGGCGCGTGATCACCTGCCGGCTGGCCAACTTCATGCGCTTTCGCGACGGCAAGATTTGCGAATACCGCTCGCTCATGGACAGCTTCGCGGCGGTCGAGGAATTCATCGGACAGCGCCTCGATTTCCATCAGGGCATTGCACCGATCTCACGCGAGCTGATGCCTTTCGCCGACGGCACCGATCTGGCGGTCGTCTGAGGACGGAAAAACTCCCGTCTGCGTCCGGTTTTTCGTCGGCTTCCCACAGCCCGCTCTCGCTGCGTCGTCCTCCGGGCAGTTAGCCGGAATCGGGCTGCCGTAGCCGCGCGTGATCACTACGTTGATTGGAGGACACCGTTACGCTGGAGGATTCGATGATTTCGCGCTCGACCGCAGCTGCCCGAGCGAACCCGCGGCTGCTCTCTCCCGAGATCGAGTGGAACCGCGTGCTCGGCGAATTGGACGCCGCCGGGCATGCGGTGCTGCCGGGCGTCGTCGATCGGGAGCGATGCGCTGAAATGGCGGCTCTGTACCAGCGACCCGAGGCGTTCCGCAGTCATATCGTCATGCAGCGGCACGGCTTCGGGCAGGGCGAATACCGCTACTTCGCCTACCCGCTCCCGCATCTCGTGGGAGAGCTGCGCGAAATGGCGTACCCGCCGCTTGCGCGGCTCGCGAACACCTGGAACACGCGGCTAGGCGTGACGGGCGAATACCCGCCGACCCTTGCGGCCTTCACGGCGCAATGTCACGCAGCAGGGCAGACGCGCCCGACACCCCTCCTGCTCAACTACGGCCCCGGCGATTACAACCGCCTGCACCAGGACCTTTACGGCGATCTTTATTTTCCCATTCAGATGGTCGTGTTGCTGAGCGAGCCCGGCCGCGATTTCACCGGCGGCGAGTTCGTTCTCACCGAGCTTAAACCGCGCATGCAGTCCCGGGTCGAGGTCGTGCCGCTGCGCCAAGGCGACGCCTGCCTGTTCGCGGTCAATCATCATCCGGCCAAGGGCACGCGCGGTTATTATCGCGCCGGCATGCGCCACGGGGTCAGCCAATTGCGCTCGGGGCACCGGATGACCCTCGGCATCATCTTCCACGACGCGCGCTGACACGCACCGCCCCCGGCGTTGCCGCCGCGCAACAGCCACGGCAGAATCGCGCCTAGGCAGCGCCCCGTCCCTTGACCCTCCCCGGGGTTGCGCGGCACCGTCTCCCGGTCGAGAGGGAGCCGAGGCATGGCCAAAAGCCGCGTTGCCGCCGCGCTGCTGACTTTTTTGCTCGCCGCCATGTCGGCGCCGGCCGGCGCTGCGAACCCATTCGAGAAAAACTTTTGGATGTCCGGCCCCCGCTACGACGGCGTGCTGCCGCCTTGCGAGCATACCTACGTGCTCGAGCGCATCCAGGAACGGTTCCACAGCAAGGAGTATCGTTTCTGGAACTCGGACTTGAAAATCGTCGGTTTCCAGGAGATTCGCGAAACCGCGTTCCGGCCGTGGGCCGCGCAGACCATCCCGCGCCGGTTTTGCAGCGCGATCGTGCTCACCTCCGACGGGGTTCGCCGTCCGCTCCACTATTCGATTGCCGAGGACATGGGGATGATCGGCGCCAATTGGGGCGTCGAATGGTGCGTTACCGGCACCGACCGCAATTGGGCGTACAATCCGGGCTGCGCCATGGCCCAGCCCTGAGACTCCCCCCTTTCCACACCCCGTTTTTCGTTCCGTTTTGTTCTTGTAATGTTCACGTTTTTGCTCTATAGCCTATTACCGTCCAAAGTGTAGTTGGGGAGAATGCCATCATGTCACGGACGTCCTGCTTTGCCTTCTCCATGCGTCGTGCCGCGCGTTTTGCTGCCGTCGGTGCTGCAGCGACTTGGCTGCTCGCGCTCTCTGTCGCCGCCCCGCTTGCCCAGGATGCGCGTCAGAACCAGCCGGGCGAGTTCGACTTTTACGTGCTCTCGCTCTCATGGTCTCCGTCCTT
>JAFAUQ010000018.1 GCA_019243195.1 Hyphomicrobiales bacterium | reverse complement strand
GGAGCCGACCGCGCTGCCCGGCGCGGTCACCGCGCTGTTGTTCCATCATCCGTTCTGTCCGCATTCCCGCTTCGTCCGGCTCATGCTGGGCGAATACGGCGTTTCGGCGCGGCTCGTCGAGGAGCGGGTGTGGGAACGGCGCGAGGCTTTCTTGCTGCTCAATCCGGCCGGCACCACGCCGGTGCTGGTCGAGGAGGGCCACCCGGCGGTGCCGGGCGCCGACGTGATCGCCGAATATCTCGACGAGACGCGCGGGGCCGAGCTCGACGACCGCCGGCTGCTGCCGACCGAGCCGGGCACGCGCGTCGAAGTGCGGCGGCTCACCGGCTGGTTCAACGCCAAATTCTTCGAGGAAGTGACGAACCTGCTCGTTGTCGAGAAAATCTATAAGCGCCATATGTCGGTCAATCACGGCGGCGGTCCGCCCGACACCCAGGTGATCCGTGCGGCGCGCAGCAACATCCGCTACCATCTCGCCTATATCGGCTGGCTGATGCGGGCGCGCACGTGGCTCGCCGGCGAGCGGCTGAGCTACGCCGATCTCGCCGCGGCCGCTCATTTGTCGGTCGCCGATTATCTCGGCGACGTGCCGTGGAACGAAGACGAGGGCGCGAAGACTTGGTACGCGCGCGTGAAATCGCGACCGTCGTTCCGGACGATCCTGGCGGACACCCTGCCGGGCATTCCGCCGTCCGCGACCTACGCCGACCTCGATTTCTGAACGATCCCGACGGACTCAAATCCGTCATTCACCATCTTGCCCACGCGCATGGCTTCGATGTCGCCGGCGTCGTGCGGCCCGACGCCCTCGGTGGCGCGAAACATCATCTCGAAGAATTTCTCGCCGCCGGCGCGCAGGGCGACATGCACTGGATGGCAAATGCCGAGCGGCGCGGCGATCCGCGCGTGCTGTGGCCGGACGTACGCTCGATCATCATGCTGGGCGTGAATTACGGACCCGGCGAGGATCCGCTCGAGATTCTTTCACATCGCACGCGCGGCGCCATTTCGGTCTACGCGCGCGGCGATGATTATCACGAAGTGATCAAGCCGCGGCTCAAGGCGGTCGCGCGCGCGATTCTTGCCCGCGCCGGTGGCGACGTGAAGGTGTTTGTCGATACCGCCGCCGTGATGGAGAAGCCGCTCGCGGCCGCCGCCGGCTTGGGTTGGCAGGGCAAGCACACAAATTTGGTCTCGCGCGCGTTCGGCTCCTGGCTTTTTCTTGGCGCGATTTTCACCACGCTCGAGCTGCCGCCGGACGAAGCGGAGCAGGACCATTGCGGCACCTGCCGCGCCTGCCTCGACGTCTGCCCGACCGACGCTTTCCCCGCGCCCTACAAGCTCGATGCCCGCCGCTGCATTTCCTATCTCACGATTGAGCACAAAGGGCCGATCCCGCACGAACTGCGGCCGCGCATGGGCAACCGCATCTACGGATGCGACGACTGCCTCGCGGTGTGCCCGTGGAACAAATTCGCGCAGCAGGGCCGCGAGGCGAAGCTTTCGGCGCGTGCGGCGCTTGCGGGGCCGCAGCTTGTCGATCTCGCGCGACTCGACGATCGAGCCTTCCGAATGTTGTTTGCCAAGACCACCATCAAACGCACCGGGCGCGACCGCTTCGTGCGCAATGTGCTGATCGCGATCGGCAACTCGGGCGACGCCGCGCTTGCCGCCGAAGCCGAGCGGGTGGTTAGTGATCCGGCGCCGCTCGTGCGCGGGGCCGCGATCTGGGCGCTGGGCCGCCTCGCGCCGCAGCGGCTTGCGGCCATTGCCGCACAGCGGCGCGGGAGCGAAGCCGACCCGACCGTCGCACATGAATGGGCCGTGGCCCTCGGTGAGACCGCCGACTGATGCGAAACCTGGTTTGCATCGGGCTAGGTTATTGCGCCGTCCGTTACGCCGGGATGTTTGGCAAAAAATTCGATCGGGTGGTCGGCACGACACGAGAGCTACGCGGCTCTGTACGATCGCCTGGGCTTCGGACCGTCGACATAATTCCATTTGACGGCCGCACGGCATCACCGGAGGTCGTCGCGCGCGTTGAAGAAAGCGACGCGGTCCTGATATCGGCTCCCCCTGGCCAAAGCGGCGACCCGGTGCTCGCATCCCTCGCCGATAACATCGCGCGCGGACGTGCGCGCAGTATCGTTTATCTGTCGACGATCGGGGTCTACGGCGACACGGGCGGGGCCTGGGTCGACGAGGGGAGCGCGCCACGCCCGGGCTCGGCGAGGAGCGCCGCGCGGCTCGCCGCCGAGGAAGCGTGGCGCCGGTTTGCCGACCAGCACGGCAAGTCAGTCGCCATCCTTCGCCTCGCCGGCATCTATGGTCCCGGCCGCAATGCCCTCGTGACGCTCTCCGAAGGCAAGGCCCGGCGCATCGTCAAGCCGGGCCAAGTATTCAACCGCATTCACGTAACCGACATTGCGCAGGCGATCGATGCAAGCTTTGCCCAACGCGCCACGGGCGTCTTCAACCTCGCCGACGATGAACCGGCGCCGCCCCAGGATGTGATCGCTTTTGCGGCGGACCTCATGGGGAAGCCGCCGCCTCCAGAAATCCCGTTCGATGAGGCGCGCGCCGGCATGAGCCCGATGGCGCGAAGTTTCTATGCGGAGAACCGTCGCGTGCGGAACGCGAAGCTCAAACAAACGTTGGGCGTATGCCTCGTCTATCCGACTTACCGGGAGGGGCTGCAGGCCCTGTTTAACGCGCGAATAGCGAATGGCGAATAGCGAATAGTGAAGAAAGGTCGGCGGTGCTTGCCATTCGCTATTCGCTACTCACTATTCACTGAAACTCCTCGATCACATGCAGCAGCCGCTCGATGTCCTCGGGACGCGAGAGACGGTGGTCGCCGTCCTTGACCAAGGTGAGCACCACGTCGTCCTGGGCGAGCCGCGAGGACAATTCGACCGCGTGCGTCCACGGCACGTCAGGGTCCTGCGCGCCCTGGAGGATGCGCACCGGACAGCCGATCTCGATCAGGCCCCCGAGCAGCAGATGATGGCGCCCGTCCTCGATCAGCCGCTTGGTGATGCGATAGGGCTCGGCCGAATAGGCGGAGGGCCGATTCCAAAAACCGTCGCGCTCAATCGTTTGCTTCACCTCCGGCGGGAACTTCTGCCACATCAGCACTTCGGTGAAATCGACCGCCGGCGCGATCAGCACGAGCCCGGCCACGGTCGCCGCGGGCGAGCGGCCGGGTGCGGCGCGCCGCTTGAGTTCGCGCAGCATCAGGAGCGCGATCCAGCCGCCCATCGACGAGCCGACCAGGACCTGCGGGCCGCGGCAGAAGGCGTCGAACACCGCGAGGCTGTCCTCGACCCAGGTTGCGATCGTGCAATCGACGAAATCGCCGCTCGACTCGCCGTGGCCGGAATAATCGAAGCGCACGCAGGCGCGCCCATGCTGCCCAGCCCAGGCGGCGAGCGCCTCGGCCTTGGTGCCGCGCATGTCCGATTTGAATCCGCCGAGCCAAAGCAACCCCGGCCCACGGCCCAGTTGTGCCCGCACCGCGATCCGGCGCGCTCCGGCCGCGGTTCCTAAGTCGAGATATTTCGGGCAAGAATTGTTCATGTTCGTCTCACAGCGTGTCGGCATGATCGAGAGCGGGGGCCATCGCATCAAGCCGGGGACAGGCGCAAGCGCGCCCGCGCGCGCGTTGGCCGGAAGCCCGCCATGAGTGCGGACGACACCGCCGGGCGCGCGCGGCCGCGCACGCTGCCGGGCGCCACGGTCCTGCAGATCGTGCCGGCGCTCGTCGAGGACCAGCATGCGCGCATGGCCGCCGACACGGCCTTCGCCCTGCTGCGCTCGGGCGCCCGCGCCATCATCGCGGGCGGTGACGGGCCGCTGGTGAGCGAAATCCAGGCGTTCGGCGCGGAGTGGATGCGGCTCGATTGCGACACCGACAATCCGCTGCGCTTGCGCGCCTGCACCCGGCGACTGATCGAGTACATCGGCGCCGAGCGGGTCGATTTGGTGCATGCCCGCGGCGAGGGCGCCGCGCGTAGCGCCGCCGGCGCCCGCACGCGCACCGGCATCTGGCTCGTCAACAGCTACGTGCATGGGGTCAACCCGCCGCGCTGGCGCGACAAGCCTTACGGACGCGCGCTCGCAGGCGGCGACCGCGTGATCGCGCCATCCGGCTATCTGGCCGAGCGGTTGCTGGAGCATCACCCGGTTGAGCGCGCGCGCGTGGTCGTGATCCCGCGCCGCATCGACATCGAGGCGTTCGATCCGGTGGCGGTGTGGCCGGCGCGGCTGACGGCGCTGCGGCGCGCTTGGAAAATCCGCCGCGGCGAACGCGTCGTCCTCGTGCCCGGCCCGATCGACCCGCGCAAGGGGCAGTTGGAACTTGTCGATATCGCCCGCGTGCTGGTCAACGGCGGCCTGCTGGGCAATGTGTTCGTGCTCGCCGGCGACGACCGCACGCATCCCGATTACGCCCGCGCCATTTCCGATCACGCGCGGTCGCAAGGGGTGGCGCATATGGTGCGGCGGGTCGGCGCCTGCTCCGACATGCCGGCTGCCTATGCGGTCGCCGATCTCGTCCTGGTACCGGCGGTCGAGCCGCCCCTGTTCGGGCTCGTCGCCGCCGAGGCCCTTGCCATGGAGCGGCCGGTCATCGCGCCCGCGATCGGCCCGGTGCCGGAATACGTCCTGGCGCCTCCCCAGGTGCCGGAGCAGGCCCGCCTCGGCTGGCTCACCCCGCCGGACGACCCCGTGGCGCTCGCCCGCACGCTCGCCGCCGCGGCCGCGGTCGAAAAAGCCGACCTACGAGCCATGGGCGTGCAGGGGCGCAAGTTTGCGTTAGCGACGTTCGCACCGGCGCACATCGCCGCGAGCACCCTCGCGGTCTATAGCACGCTGTTCGAGGGGCCGCATGATCAGCCAAACTCCAGCTAAATCATGCGCTTGCCGGCCGACGGTCGCCGGACGGATCCCCTATGGTTCTGGACGCCGCCAGGGCGCAATTGGGGACACCCGCGGTGGCGTGCGCATTAGCGTTGACTTATGGCCGGTTTGTACCGATCTTCACTGCTTCGGACGTGCGCCACGGGCCCGCGGCGACCGCCGGATTGTTGCAACAACAGAGGAGAAATTCGCCATTCGTCGCCCGATGAGAGTCGCGCTGCCCGTTCAGAAGGACGGCCCGCGCATCAATGAGGAGATCACCGTCCGCGAAGTGCAGTTGATCGACAACGAAGGACACAACCGCGGCGTCGTTCCCATCCAGCAAGCGCTCGAAGCCGCTACCGGCGCCAATCTCGACTTGGTCGAGATCGCCCCCAATTCCGCGCCGCCCGTCGTCAAGGTGATGGACTTCGGGAAATACAAATACCAGGAACAGAAGAAGCAGGCCGAGGCGCGCAAAAAGCAGAAGACCGTCGAAATCAAGGAAATTAAATTCCGCCCGATGATCGACGATCACGACTACGACGTGAAGATGCGCTCGATGCGGCGCTTTTTCGAGGAAGGCGACAAGGTCAAGGTGACGTTGCGCTTCCGCGGCCGCGAGATGGCGCACCAGGAACTCGGCACCAAATTGCTCGACCGCGTGCGTGACGACCTGACCAGGCTCGCCAAGGTCGAACAGGAGCCCAAGTTCGAAGGCCGGCAAATGGTGATGGTGCTGGCCCCGCGCTGAGTTAAGCCGTCATGCCCGGCCCCGGATCAAGTCCGGGGCAAGCTCTTGTGCCGGGCATCCACGCCTTGAA
>JAFAUQ010000216.1 GCA_019243195.1 Hyphomicrobiales bacterium | reverse complement strand
CTCGGTGCGGCGCGCTCACGCAACCCGGAAGCCGCGCAGGCCGACATCGCCAAGCTGGTCGAGCTGCGCGACAAGCTGCGTGAAGCCAAGGACGCCTACTGGTCCGATCAGGTCGACATCCAGCGTCAGATCGCGACCGCGTGGATGCTCAACGCCGAAGGCAAATACGACGACGCGCTCGCGGCCATGAGGGCGGCTGCCGATGCCGAAGACAAGACCGAGAAGGCGCCGGTGACCCCGGGCCCGCTCGCGCCGGCGCGCGAACTCTACGGCGACATGCTGCTCGAGCGCGGCAACGCCAAGGAGGCGCTGGCGGCTTATCAGGCGACCATGGCGAAGGAGCCGAACCGCTTCAACGGTTTCCTCGGCGTGGCCCAGGCCGCCGTGGCGCTCGGCGACAAGACGACCGCCAAGGCCGATTATGAGAAGCTGATCGCGCTCACCGCCGACAGCAATTCCGATCGGCCGGCACTCGCCGCCGCGCGCGCGTTCCTCGCCACGAATTAGGCCGTCATGGCCGGGCTTGTCCCGGCCATCCACGTCTTATTAGATACCTTTGCGTGTCAAAGACAGGGATGCCCGGCACAACGCCGGGCATGACGGGTGAGAGTGTCGATGCGAATAAAAGTCCTCGCCATAGCGGCGGCGTTCGTGCTCGGCGGCCTGTGTCCGCTCGGTTGGTTTGCCGCGCGGCCGGACCGTGGACACGCGGTGACGCCGCCCGGCAGGCCGGTATGGAACGAGGTGGCGTGGCCCTTCCTGATGGACCAATGGGGAAAGGGCAAGGCCTTCCAGTGCAAGCCGGCCGACTGCGGCACCGAGGTCAATCTTTATCTGCGCGCCAAGATCGGCTTCTGCAACTGCACCACCGGCGTGTCGGATGATGACGAGCTTTCCCGCGTCGGCGACATCGGCATCATCGGCGGGAACGTGTCGCCGCTCGCGCCCGGGCGCGCCATCACCGTCGCCTCGATGAAGGGACGCAGTCGGCCTTACGTGGTTGCAAAAACTTTCCCCTCGGCGGAGTCCGCGCTGGAGATGGCGCTCAACGAGCATTGCGATGCGGTCGTCGCCACCGTGATCGTCGCGCGCGGCGCGGCGGCGCCGCTCGAGCAGCCGGCGCTCGATTTCCTCGCCAGCGACGTGGCGCTGCGCTGGGCCGAGCGTACGCTGGGGTTGTAGGGCGCCTTAGGCGTTGCCGCACGGGCAACAAACACAACCGTCATCCTGAGGAGCGCGCGCGACTTGTCGCGCGCGCGTCTCGAAGGATGGAAACAAACTCGGAGCATGCTGCCATCCTTCGAGACGCTCGGCGCGAGGACGCGCCGAGCTCCTCAGGATGACGGCAGTGTTTGTTGCTCGGCCGGCCCTGACGCAAATCGGCCAATCACTCCACCCCGATCCCGGCGTCCTTGACCATCTTGCCCCACATGCCGAACTGGACCTTGATGTAGTCGCCCAGTTCCTCCGGCGTGCTGGAAAACCCTTCGAAGCCCACGTTATGAAATTTTTTCTGCACGTCGGGGCTGTCGATGACCTTGCGCAGCGCGCCGTTGAGCTTCGTGACAACTGCCGGCGGTGTTTTGGCCGGCGCCACGAAACCCGCCCAGGTATCGAGGTTGAAGCCGGTCAACCCGGACTCGTCGATGGTCGGCAACTCGGGAAACAGCGAACTGCGCTTGATGCGCGACACCGCGATCGGTCGCACCGTCCCGGCTTGCACGTGCGGCATGGCGGTGGTGAAATCCGCGAGCATCATCGACACCCGACCGGCGATCACGTCCTGCAGTGCCGGGGGCGTGGTCTTGTACGGCACATGCACGATGTCGGTGCCGGCCCAACGGTTGATCGTCGCGACCGCGACGATGCCGGCGGTGTTGCCGCTCGCGAACGACAGCTTGCCGGGATTGGCCTTGGCGTAGCTGACCATTTCGGCGAGCGAATGGATCGGCAGGCTCGGGTTGACGACGAGCATCAAGGTGAAGCTTCCCACCCGCGTGACCGGCGTGAAGTCCTTGATGGGGTCGTAGCTGACCTTGATCAGATGGGGGTCGGCGGAAAGCGGCGAATTGGTCGCCAGCATCAGCGTGTAGCCGTCGGGAGCGGCGCGTGACACGTAGGTTGCGGCGAGCGCCCCGTCGGCGCCGGGCCGTGGTTCGACGATCACGGATTGCTTGAGCTCGTTGCCGAGCGCGTCGCCGATGATGCGGCAGAGCGTGTCGCTGGCGCTGCCGGGGCCGAACACGGCCACGAAGGTGATTGGCCGCGAAGGGAAATCATCGGCGCGCGCGTAGAAAGCAAACAATCCCGCCGTGGCGGCCATGAGAGCAAGCAACAGCTTTTTCATAAATGCTCCCTCGATTCCGTGCAGTTCCACCTCCACCGGTTGCTGCCGGCGTTCTTTTGCCCGTAAGCTAACATGAAAAGCGTCCGATGGGAGGAAACATCATGAGACTGAGCGATAAGCCGGCATCCGCCTGCCATGGCCCGTCCTGCGGGTGCGCGGCGCACCTCTCCCGGCGGCGTTTCATGGCCGGCGCCGCAGCATTGGGTGCGGCGGCGGTGTTGCCCGCCGGCGCGCGCGGCGAGACCGCTCGCCTGATCGATACGCATCATCATTTCTACGCACCCGCCTATCAGAAGGCGTGGCTCGCGTGGGACGAGGCGCACAAGATCACGCCGTTCCCGAGCCAGGTCGTCTGGACCCGCGAGAAGGCGGTCGAGGAGATGGACCGGAACGACATTCGCACCGGCATTCTCTCGCTGCCCTCGACGCCCGGCCTGTGGTTCAACGACGGTCCGGAAGCCGCCGCCCGCATGGCGCGCACCTGCAACGACTTCGGCGCCGAGATGGTGCGCGATTATCCCGGGCGGTTCGGCCTGTTCGCGACGCTCTCGATGCTCGACATCGACGCCACGCTCAAGGAAATCGAATACGTGTTCGACAAGCTGCATGCGGACGGCGTCGGGCTGCAGACCAACTACGGCGACAAGTGGCTGGGCGATCCGGTCTACCGGCCGGTGTTCGACGAACTCAACCGCCGCAAGGCCGTGGTCTACGTGCATCCGCTGGTCGCCGCCTGCTGCGCGAACCTGAGTCCCGGCATTCCGCCGGCGGCCCTCGAAGTGCCGCATGACACCACCCGCACGGTCACCAGCCTGCTGGTGACCGGCGGCTTCGCACGCTGGCGCGACATAAAATGGCTGTTCTCCCATGCGGGCGGCACGATCCCGATGCTTGCCGGCCGCATCGACGCCTTCTATGCCCGCCGTCCCAACCGGGCGGAGTTCGCGCCCGACGGCATTTTCGCGGAGCTGCGCCGCCTCCATTACGACACCGCCAACGCGGCAAACGCGCCCGCCATCGCCGCGCTCACCAAACTGGTGCCGACGTCGCAGATCACCTACGGCAGCGACTATCCCTATTTTGCGCTCGACCAATGGAAGAGCTTGCGGGAGCTGGGTTTCAGCGAGACCGATCTCGCGGCGGTCGAGAGCGGCAACGCGATGCGGCTGGTCCCGCGGCTGCATGCGTGAATGGGCGAATAGCGAATAGTGAATGGCGAATAGTGAGTGGTGAATAGTGAGTGGTGAATAGTGAGTGGTGATGGGGAGCTTCTATACACCATTCACCATTCACCACTCACTATTCACTGTTGATCGTGAGGCTTGAGATGCAGTTCATGGTGATCGAGCGCTTTCGCAACCACGACGCCCGCGCGATCTATCGGCGACTGCGCGAGCGCGGTCGCATGATGCCCGAGGGGCTCACGTACGTGAGTAGTTGGGTCGCGGCCGACCTCGGTCGCTGTTTTCAGCTGATGGAAACGGACGACGTGACACTGCTGCAGCGCTGGATCGCCGGCTGGTCCGATTTGATGGAGTTTGAAGTCGTGCCGGTCGTGCCCGGCGCCAGCACCGCCGAGGCGCTCGCCGGGCAACTGGATTGAAGATCACGTGTGACTTGTGAATGGTGGTGAGTGGTGAATAGTGAGTGGTGCGTAGCGGGCCGTCACCAGCGCCACGCCATTCGCCACTCACCATTCGCTATTCGCTACTCACTATTCGCTTCACGAGCGCTTGAGGTCCGCGCCCTTTATGATCGGCTCCCAGCGGGCAATCTCCTCATGGACCAGTGCGGCAAGGGCCTGCTGTCCGCGCCTTGATTTGTCGGGAACGACGCCGCCCAGATCGAAAAACCGGCCGCGGACCTCCTGGTCGTCCAAAGCCTTGTCGAGGGCGTCGCTGAGATCGTCGAGGATCGGCTGCGGCGTGCCTTTGGGCGCAAACAGGCCGATCCACGGCGCGGACGTGAACTCGGGCAGTCCGGCCTCATTGGTAGTCGGCACATCCGGAAGCGCGGCGTTGCGTTCGTTGGCGGCAATGGCGAAGCCCTTGAGCGCGCCGGCGCGCACGTGCGGGCTCACGTCCGTGATCACGCTGCAGGTGTAGTCGATTTGGCCGCCCATCAGCGCCGTTGTCGCCGGCCCGCCCCCGTTGAACGGCACCAACGTCGGCTTCACGCCCAGCACCGAGTTCAACAGGAGGCCGAAGCTGAACATGATCGAGCCGACGCCCGCGTGTCCCATATTGAGGTTTTCCGCATCGGTCTTCACGTAGGAGACGAATTCCTTGAGGTTCGTCGCGGGAAAATCCTTACGCGCCGTGATCAAAATTGGGTTCTCCACCGCCAACCCGATCGGCGCGAAGTCGACGTCCGGCTTGTAGGCCAGGTGGGGATAAAGCCAGACCGAAATCGCGTGCGTTCCGATGTGGCCGACCTGAATGGTGTAGCCGTCGGGCGTGGCTCGCATTGCCCGGATCGAGCCCGTGGTGCCGCCGGCGCCGGGGAAATTCTCGATGATGAACTGCTGCCCGAGGGTGCGCGACACGTGCTCGCCGACGATGCGCCCGGTAACGTCGGCGCCACCGCCGGGAGCGAACGGCACGATCACCGTGACCGGCCGCGTCGGATAGGATCGCGCCCGGGAAACACGCGAGAGGCTCGGCAAGGCAGCGGCGCCCGCGGCGAGATGCAGAAATTTGCGGCGCGGAAGTCTCATGACTCGCCCCTCCGAGCTGTTCGACCGATAGGCTACATCAGGCGGCCCGGCCGGCGGAAGCGGCGGCCGCTCGATTCAGCGACGAGAACTGGCTACGTTCGAGCGGCAGCGTCGCGGATCAGCGGGGAGAGGACCACATGAAAATTTCAATTCTCGACGACTATTTCGACACGGTGCGCACGCTGGCCTGTTTCAAGAAGCTCGACGGCCATGACGTCACGGTCTGGAACGACCACGTGCAGGACACCGATGCGCTCGCTGCGCGCCTGAAGGACACCGAAGGCCTCGTGCTGATCCGCGAGCGCACGAAAATTCAAGCGCCGCTGCTGGAGCGCCTGCCCAAGCTCAAGCTGATAAGCCAGCGCAGCGTCTATCCGCACATCGACGTCGACGCTTGCACGCGCCACGGCGTGATCGTCTCGTCGGGCATGCACGCCGACACGCCGTCCTATGCCACCGCCGAACTCACATGGGCGCTCATTCTGGCCGCGGCGCGCCAGCTCCCCCAGCAGATGGCGTCGCTCAAGGCCGGCAAGTGGCAAATCGGCGTCGGCACGACCTTGCGCGGCAAGACGCTCGGAATTTACGGCTACGGCCGCATCGGCGCGACCGTCGCGGGCGTCGGCAAGGCGTTCGGACTGAACGTGCTGGTGTGGGCGCGTGAAGAATCCCTCGCGCGCGCCCGCGCCGACGGGTACGCCACGGCGGGCAGCAAGGCGGAGTTCTTCGCAAGCTGCGATATCATTTCGCTGCACATGCGGCTCGTGGCGGCTACGCGCCACATCGTCAAAGCCGAGGATCTGGCGCGCATGAAGCCGCACGCGATCCTCGTCAACACCAGCCGGGCGCCGCTGATAGAGGCGGGCGCGCTCGCGGCGGCGTTGCGCGGCGGCCGCCCTGGCTATGCGGCGGTCGACGTGTTCGAGGACGAGCCGATGCGCGATCCGAATTTCCCGCTGCTGCAGTTCGAGCAGGTCGTGGCAACGCCGCACATCGGTTACGTCACGCGCGAGGAATACGAGCTGCAGTTCACCGACATTTTCGACCAGATTCTCGCCTACGCGGCAGGCAAGCCGATCAACGTCGTCAATCCGGACGTGCTGCCACGGACGGCGCTGCGCGCCTGACGGTAAAACGCGTCAGGCAGGTTCCGGCGGTCGCGAAGAAAGCCACCATCCGTTGCCGACAAGAACGGCTGTTTCATCCGATCGATCATTGCGAACGAGCGATTGCGTCGCCCAGATTGCGCCGGAACGGAACGCCGCGGTGACACGGCTTGCTTCGTCCTGGTCAAAGGCGTCTTGGCACTGGATGAAAACGCAAAAGCCGATCACTCCGGCAGGGAACGAGTCCTTTGACCGTTTTATCAGCAGGCCCACGCCCGTGCTGCTCGCTGCAGTACCCGACAAAGGAAACACCACCCGGCCGCCATCGTTCAACGCGTCGAGCCAGGCGGCCACCGGACGCGTAGCGCCCGCATTGACATAAATGGCGTCGCACGGCGGCAGATCGCCGGCAACTCCCGACACGCAGCGCACCTCGACGTTTCCCCAAGGCGCGAGATTATCGACGGCACGGGCCGCGAGCTGAGGATCCACCTCGTAGCCGATGACCTTTCCGGTCGGTCCAACGAGTTCGGCAAGGATCGCCGTGTAATATCCCGTGCCGCAGCCGATCTGGAGCACGGTGTCGCCTTGGTGCGGGTTCAATGCCCCGAGCAATTGGCCGTGCAGGCAGGGCTCGCCGTTGTTGATGCCTTTTTCGTCACGCAAGGCGAACAGAAGGTTCTGATAAAGGTGAATCGGATCGTCCGTCGGCGTCTGGACATAGGTTGGCTCGTAAATCGACCGGGCAAGCCATGGGCCCGGGCCCAAGAAATTCTCCCGGCGGACGATGCCGAACGCTTGCTCGAGCCGATCCCGCAGCGGCCCGCCGGCTGCGGCGACGAGCTTGGCGTAGAACGCGCGACACGCCGTCAGACGAGCGGCATCAGCTTTTTCCATCGCGGAGCCTCACTCACTCGCCTCAGCAGCCGTCGTCGCGGTCTCCCGCACCTCCGCATCGATCGCGTCGAGCAGCGCTTCCGCAAACACGCGCGGTAGATCGCGAGCGATGAAGACGAGACGGCTGCGGCGGTCGTCGGACGGCCAGCGCTCGAGAAATCCGGGCGCGTGAAACATGTGCTGCACGCCGTGAATGACCGCCGGCCGCTCCGGGCTTTCCGCAATGGCGAGGATGCCCTTGAGACGCAACAGATCGGCGCCGCAATGCTCGGCCAGCACTTCGAGGAACAGCGTGAGAGCCACCGCGGGAATCGGCTGCTCGCGGATCAGCGCGAAGCAGGCGATGCGCTCGTCGTGACGGTTGCGGTCGTGGGCGCCGTGGTGCTTATGCAGATCGTGTTCGGGCACCAGCTTGCCGGCCGGATCCCAGATGCGCGCGTCGAACAGCCGCTCGGGGTCGAGGTCGCCGAATGACGTCGGCAGCAGCGGCGCGGACGGGTTGAGCGCCGCGAGGCGATCGGTCAAGGCGGCCGGCACCGCATCGACGAGATCGGTCTTGGTCAGCACCAGCCGGTCGGCGACGGCGACTTGTTTGATCGACTCCGGCTGCCGCGCCAGCGTCTCTTCTCCGTGGACCGCATCGACCGTGGTGACGACGCCCGAAAGCGTGAGGCGCTCGGCGAGCGCATCGTCGCTCATCACCGCGTGCAGGATTGGCGCCGGATCGGCAAGCCCGCTCGTCTCGATCACCACGCGCTCGAACGGCGCCACCGTGCCTTCGTCGCGGCGGCGCAGGATGTCGGCGAGCGTGAGCACGAGGTCGCCGCGAATGCTGCAGCACAGGCAGCCGGTCTGCAGCGTGACGAAACTCTCGTCGCTGGTCTCGATCAGATCGTGGTCGAGCCCGACCTCGCCAAACTCGTTGATGATTACCGCGGTGCGGGCGAACGCCGGACTCCTGAGCAGCTTTCCGAGCAGCGTGGTCTTGCCGCTGCCGAGAAATCCGGTGAGCACGGTGACCGGGATCATGGCGAGACCAGTGGGCCTGGTGCGATGCGCAGGCGGCTGGCCTGGTGATCCGGATCGACCACCCGGCGCGCCGTGCGCAACAGTCCGGCGATCGAGGTGACGCCGCGCGTGCGGCCGGCAAGCGTCACGGTCCAGCGAAACGGCGGGGCGCCGCGCGCAATCAGCAAGGTGTGCTCGCCTGCCGTCAGCGTGAGGTCATCAGCCTCGCGCTCGACGCGTCCGTCGACGTGCCAAGCGACGAGGCTCGCGGCGAGGAGCCGATGAATGAGAGCGACGGTATCGTGCGTCACAGTGGCGGTCCCAAGCTATCTTTCTGCCAATCCGATTTACCAGCCTCGGCAAAGCAACTTGCCAGGCGCTCGATGTCAACTCGGCCAAGCCCGGCCTCAGTCAAAGCAGCGTGCCATCGGTTATTGACGCGCTCGCGCAGGTCTTCCAGCAAAGCAGCGGCCTCTTCGCGCTTCAATCCGAAGTTTGCTGTGCCGCTCAATGCGTTTGCAAGCGTGGCATCATGGCCGCTGTCGCCGACGCCCAGAATGAGCCGCCCCCTTGAGCCCACATGTGGCCGAGGGACAACGTCATAAAGTGGTGAGAGGCGCCAATCACGACCGTCATACAAAAAGGCGTGATTGCGCAAATGGTCGTCGTCATTTCCGACGAGGATATTGAATGCCATTCGACGAAATAGCTCGCGCAAGTCTCGGCGAGGATCTGCCCCGTATCGACGCAGCACTTCGGCGATCTCGCGATACGAATACTCATGTGCTGCGATCTCATGCGCTTCCAGCATCGTCAGCGCCGAGGCAAATGGGATTCGCGCAAGTTGGCTGTCTTTGATGTTTCGATCGAAACGGCGAATGAGATAAATGTCCCGGTTTAGTAGAGTCTTGAAGTCGGTCTCAGGGATATCCAACTCGCATTCTTTTGCGAGTCGCATGACGGCAAATTCGGCCCGACACACCGCATACGTGTCGCTCTTCGCCGAGAATTTTGCGATCCAGGGCACACCGTCATGAATCATAGCCGCCTTGGGGCGCGCGCCGCCAAGGGACGAGCCTGCTTCCAATAGAAGCTTGAGATCGGGTTCCAGTTGCTCGACTGATTGGATGCGTTCGGCCGCCTCGGCAAGCTCAGCCAGGTCAAATTGCTCTCCAACGGCTCCCTCTTCTCCCCACGGGGCCATTCGTTTGGGACCGCCGACCGGATCGGGCCCGAACGCCAGCGCCCCAACGCGTTGGTTCCCAGATGCGATGAGATAATCGAATTCCGTGAGGTTCTGAGTACCGGCTGCCTTGTGCATGAGATAGCGGCCCCAGCCATCCGGCGCCGCGTCTCTAATTCCGTTAAAAAGCTCAAAGCCCTCGGCGGTTCGGAATGTCTGCGGGGTTGCGTCTGGATCAGGCAGCGGGAGAACCGCCGGATCAACGGCGACACGATTGGATCGGCCGAGATAGCGATTGCCATATTGAAATGTTGCGTAGCTGTTGCGGCCCTCCTCAGTCATGTCGAGGCGGCCGGCCGGAACCGGCCCCTCGCTCAGGTGCATGTAGACGTAGGTCGTGCGGGTGGGCACGGCTTATTCTCAGAAGTCGAGGTCGGGTTTCGGCGTGCGCGGCGCTCGCGTTCGCTTTGGCAGTCGTTTCAACTCCTCAGCCCTGCCGACCGTGTCATGGTCAGGGGAGGCGAGCGCGCCCAACCGATCAATCAATCCGAGCGCCCAGAGCGCGGTCGCGACGATTCCGAGGCTGACGCCAGGCTCGCCGCGCTCCAGCCGCTGCAGGGTATCGAGGCTGACCATCATGCGATCGGCAAGGAGCCGCTGAGGGATACGGCGCCGCTTTCGGGCGATGGAAATATCGCGGGCAAGAGCTTCCAGAGCTTTTGCTGCGGGGGCAGGAAGGGCGCGATGCGCCAGGGTGGATTTTGCCATAAACGTCGGCTCCTCTGACCCGATATAGCAGGTCAGATGGCGGATTCCCATATGATTTATCGGTTCAAACAGCCGAGAATCTTGGGAGAACCTACTCCCGCGAGGCTGTAAGCGGCCGACTGAACGAGCGCGACGGTATCCGCCGCCGTGTCGCCGTCACAGCGCTGGCCCGGCGATGATCTCGCTCGGGATCTTGCGTTTGAGATACTGCCCGCTGCCCGGCGCGCCGAAATATTTGCCGCCGTCGACCATCACCTTGCCGCGCAGGATCGTCGTTACCGGCCAAGCGAAAATGTCGTGGCCCTCCCACGGGGAATAATCGGTCTCGTGCAGGTCCTCCTTGCGGATCTTGCCGCGCCGGGTGGGATCGAGGATCGCGATGTCGGCGTCGCTCCCCGGCGCGATCGCGCCCTTGCGCGGATAAAGTCCCATGATCTTCGCCGCGTTGGTCGAGATGAGATCGACGTAGCGCGGCAGGCTGTAGCCGCGGCGCGTAACCATTTCGGTGTACATCACGGCGAGCCGCGGCTCGACGCCGGAGTTGCCGCCGGTAGTGTCGTCGATGCGGCGGCCCGCCGTCTTGAGCTGCAGCGAGCAGCACAGCTCGTCGGTGGCGACGCAATTGATCGCGCCCGACACCGTGCCGTCCCACAGCGCCTGCTGATCCTGTTTCGACTTGAGCGACGGATAGGTGTGATAAATCTGTCCGTTCGGCCGCCGGTAATCTTCCTGCGTATAGAGCATGTATTGATGCAGGCTCTCGCCGTAGACCGGCAGGCCCTTGGCGCGCGCCTCGGCGATCGCCGCAACGCCGGTCGCCGCGCTCACGTGCATCATGTAGATCGCGGTGCCGCGCACGCTCTCGGCGAGCCGGATCACGCGGCGGAAGCTCAAGTCCTCCGATAGCTGATTGTGCACCTCGGCGAGATTCTCGAAGCCGACCCGCTGCTCGGCGATCAGCTTGGCGTACATGTGCATGACGAGGTCGTTGTCCTCGGCGTGGATGACGCCGAGCCCGCCGCGCGCGGCGAGCACCTTGAAGATTTCCCAGATGTCGCCGTAGTCGACCATGCGGCCCTGCCGGCTCGGCAGGATGTTGGTGGTGAAAATCTTCACCGTCGGGTAGCCGGCCTCGATCGCCTCCGCGAGTTCGCCCATGTGGGCCGCCGGCGGATCGGACGACGCCATCAGGTGATAGGCCCAGTCGCACGAGCTTTTGCCGACGAAGTCCTTGTCGCGCGACTCGATCGCCGCGCGCACGCCGTCCGCCCGCCAGTAGGCGAAATCGATGAGTGTCGTGGTGCCGCCCCACAGCGCCGCCATACCGACGTGATCGGGCCCCTTGGTGGTGAGCGTCGTGCCGTCCGGGAGTATCCAGCCGTGATGCATGTGAACATGCGGATCGATGCCGCCCGGGATCACGATCTTGCCGGCCGCATCGATCGCCCGCGTTGCGGTGGCATCGAGCGTACCCGGCGCCGCCACCGCCGCAATGGTCTCGCCTTTGACCGCCACGTCGCAGCGCACCACGCCTTGCGGCGTCACCACGTCGCCGCCGCGAATGATGAGATCGAGCATGCGTCATCCTCCGTATGGGGTGGCGATACTACGGCCTCTAGGTGGACTACGCGAGCGGGACCGGATTGTCGGCCGGTGGGTCGATGCCGAACGTGCCCGCGGTCATGCAGGTCATCGAGAAGCTGCCGGTCAATGCCACCAGCGCTACGAGGCTTTCGAGGCCCATCGTCTTTTCCGCCGCCGCGTAGGTCGCGTCGCTCAAAACTTTGTTGGCGAGGATTTCGCCGGGCAAGAGGAAACAAGTGCCCTCGCGCGCGTCGCTAAGCGACGGCGTGCGGCGCGCGTTGATCGCGTCGATCACCGCGCGGTCGATGCCGACGGAAAGCGAACGGCGCACCTGCGCGAACCACGGATATTTGGAGTTCCAGTAGCGCGCGATCGTGAGGTGCGCGATCTGCTGCTCGCGCGGCGAGAGCGGCCCCGCCGCGATGCTCGAGCGCAGGTTCTGACAAGCGTCGAACACCTTCGGCAGGCGGATGTAGGCGTAATACGGCCCGCCGACGATGCCGCTCGTTTGTTTGGCGGCGTCGTAGACGCGCGCCTGTTCGTCATTCATGTCGGCGCGCTCGATAATCGGAATACGGGCCATGGGTCTTCTCCGCTGTGCGATGTCGTTGGCACCGGAAGCTAGCATCGAAGCGCTATACGCGGTGGTTTTTGCCTTGACTTCGTGTTCTCGTTTTGTTCTCCTATGCCTGTCAAAAGCGTTCAAAGGAGACCCGCGATGGCCTACACTTTCGACAGTTTGGGATACGCCAAAAAGCTGCGTGACCGTGGCGTGTCCCCGGATCAAGCCGAGGCTCACGCGGAAGCAGCCCGAGACTTCATCATGGCTGAGCTGGTAACCAAGGCCGACTTGGCAGAGCTTGCAACTAAGGCCAACTTGCTGGTGACCAAACAGGAGCTTCAAACCGATATCGCCGAAGTTCGTCACGATATGGAGACGCAAACCTTACGGCTCACGGTCCGGTTTGGCACAATGTTGGTGGTGGGATTCGGTGCCCTCGCGACGATCTTGACCATTTTGAAGCTGTCGTAGCGTTCAAGCCGAGGCGCACGCTCGTAGCAATCTGAGACTTCACCATGCCGGAGCTTGCAACCAAGGTCGATTTGCTGGCGATCCGGGACGACATACGGGCGATGAAGCAGAGGCTTCGCGCCAGTATTAGAGGGTCCCCCGAGCGTGGTGCCGGTTTCAGCGAGCTTAACGCCAGGATCGAGATTCTAATCCTGCGTCTTACTCTTCGGTTCGGCATCATGTGGGCGATCGGGATCTTGATCCTCCTGATCATCGTGAAGCACAAGTAGTGCTCGCTCCAAACCCGAACCGCCCTGCCCAGCCAAACGGAGACCGTGCACGATGAATCCCTGGGACGGCATCATTCCGCAGAGCGAGCAGGAATCTTATCGCGCCGCGGGCTTTGGCCGCCGCTCCGGTCTCGGCAAACATCCGGCGCTGCTGATCATCGACGTGCAATATCGCACCGTCGGCACGCAGCCGCGCCCGTTCATGGAAGCCATCAAGGAATTTCCGACCGCTTGCGGGCAGGTCGGCTGGGACGCCGTGCATCAGATCGCGCGCGTGCTGGCGCTGTTCCGCCAGAAGGGCTGGCCGGTGCTTTATCCCTACGTCTCGCAGAAGGAGACGTTCGACAAGGGGCGCCTCGCCGACAAGGTGCCGGCGCTCATGAGGGTCGCCAAGCGCGGCTACGATTTCGTCGCCGACGTGGCGCCCGAGGCGAACGACGTGCTGCTGCCGAAAAAGCATCCGAGCGCCTTCTTCGGCACGCCGCTTGCAAGCTATCTCATCGAGCGCGGCGTCAACACGCTGGTGGTCACCGGCTGCACCACGAGCGGCTGCGTGCGCGGCACCGTGGTCGATGGCTTTGCCTATAATTTCCGCATCCTCGTCCCGCACGAATGCGTCTACGATCGCAGCCGAGTCTCGCACGCGGTCAACCTGTTGACATGTCGGAAAAATACGCGGACGTGATGAGCACCGACGCCACGGTCGTCGCCCTGCAATCGCTCGAACGCGCGGCCGCGTGACATCTTCCACAAAAGGAGCCTGGGAATGAGCGAGGTGAGTCGCGCTTCGAGACGATGCTTTTTCGCTGCCGCCGTGGGCTTTGCCGCGGCCGTCGGAATAGCCGGTCCCGCCTCAGCGCAGGACGCGTTCAAATTTGGTCTCGCCATGCCGCTGACCGGCTCGCAGGCCCTCTACGGGCAGGATCAGGTCAAGGCGGCCGAATGGGCGGTCAGCGAGATCAACGCGAAAGGCGGCATCAACGGCAAGAAGCTCGAGATGATCGTGCTCGATACCCAGGCCGATCCGCAGCTCGGTATCCAGATGACCAACCGTCTGGTCAGCGTCGAGAAGGTACCGGTTTTCATCACCGCGTGGAGCAGCGTGGTCAAGGCGGTCGCGCCGATCGCCAACGACAACAAGGTGGTCGAGCTGAGCATCGGTGCAAGCTCGCCCGACGTCGCCAAGCTCGGCGACTACGTCTACACGACGTTCCCGCTCGCCGACATCGACATCACGGCGGTCGCGAAATACGCGGCGACCGTCATCGGCAAGAAAAAGGCCGCGGTCATCTACATCAACAATGAGACCGGCATCGTCCCAGCGGAAGTCTATCAGAAGGTATTCAAGGCGGCGGGCGGCCAGATCGTTGCGGTGGAGACCTACGACCCCAAGGCCACCGACTTCACCGGCCTGTTGCTCAAGGTGCGCGCCGCCAATCCGGACATCATCCACCTGCAGGGCCTGGTCGCCGATATCCCGCAGGTGATCGCGCAGATGCGCCAGCTCGGGTTGACGCAGCCGGTCACGTCTTACTCGGCGGCGTTCAATCCCAAGCTGATCCAGCAGCTCGGCGCCGCAGCCGAGGGCGTGATCGCGACCTCGCTCGCGCCAGGACCCGAGGATTCGGAGAAGGTGAAGGACTACGTCGCGCGCTGGCAGAAGGACGTCGGCCGCGAGCCGAACGGGTTGCCGTACACGGAATATCTCTATGACGCGCCGTACCTGGTCGCGGCGGTGCTCAAGGCGCTCGACGACAAGAAGGAGCCGGCGAGCGGCGAGAATTTCCGCAAGGAGATGCTGGCGATGCACAGCTTCGCGCTGCCGATCACTGGCAAGACCACGCTCAACGAAGACCATACCGTGGTCAAGCCGGTCTATCTGATGGAAGTCAAAGGCGGGAAGTGGACTCGCAGGGCCGTCATCGGCGAGTGATGGTCTGACGCCTTGCAGGCTGGTGATTTAAATTCCGCTTCGTCATGCCCCGCGAAAGCGGGGCATCCAGTAAACGGCGCCGTCCCAGTTTTATCTGAGCCATTGCCGATTACTGGATCGCCCGCTTTCGCGGGCGATGACGAGAAATTTTCCAGCCGGCAGACACGCAGCTGACAAAATGCTCGACCCAACCATCATCCTGCAGATTCTTTGGACGTCGCTCGCGACCGCGAGCTACTACGTGCTGTTCGCAGTGGCCTTTGCCCTGGTGCTCAAAGTCACGCGGCTCTTCAACTTCGCCCAGGCTGCGATCATGACGATCGCCTTCTACGCCGCTTTCGTCGCGGTGCAGTGGCTCGCCTGGCCGGCGTGGGCGGCGTTCGCCGCCATGACGGCAACGACGCTCACCGCCTCCTTCGCGCTCGAGCGGATCGGCTTCGAGGCGCTGCGCAAGCGCGGCGTCTCGGTGATGTTCGTGTTCGTCTTCACCTTCATGGTGTCGGAGTTCGTCGATTACCTGGCGATGCTCATCTTCGGCACCTGGCCGCAGACGATCTTTCCCACCATGTTCTGGCCGGTCACCTTGGTCGGCAACATCGCGGTCAGCGCCTGGGATCTGCCGGCGGTCGGCGCGACAATCGGCGCGCTCGCTCTGCTGTTCGCCTTCATGCGGTTTTCCCGCGTCGGCCAGTTCATGACCGGCGTCGCCGACAATCCCGACCTCGCCGAGCTTTACGGCATCAGCAAGCGGCGCATCTTCCTGGTGACGATGCTGATCGCCGGCGCCTTCTCCGGCCTCGGCATGTTCCTTTACGGCACGCGGGCGCAGGTGCTGCCGCAGACCGAGCTGTCGCTGATGCTGTTCGCGGTGGCGGCGACCATCATCGGCGGGATCGGCAATGTCGCCGGCGCCGCCGTCGCCGCGGTCATCCTCGGAGTCATCCAGAATGCCAGCATCCTGGTCATTTCCTCCGAATGGCAAGGCTTCCTGCTGTATATCTTCCTGTTCCTCGCGATCATTTTCTTTCCCAACGGGCTGCGCCTGCCGCAGCGCCGCCGCTTCGTCACGACCGCGCGCGAAGTCCCGGTCGAGCAGGGCGCGCCGGCCGCCGAAAGCAAGGCCTGAGAGTCGATGGAATATCTCGACGGCCTCATCGTCATCGTTGGCCTCTATGTCATCCTGGCCGCAAGCT
>JAFAUQ010000236.1 GCA_019243195.1 Hyphomicrobiales bacterium | reverse complement strand
CTGGCTCACCTATTTCTACCAGCCGCACCACTTCACGAAGTCGTGGAACAAGGTTCGTGCGGCGGCGAAGGACGCCGGCAAGGACCCCGACAAGCTGCTCAACGCCTCGCAATTGCCGATCATGGTGGGCCAATCGAAGGAATCGGTGCGGGCCGACATGCTCGATTGGCTGAACAAGGAATGGGACTTCCCGGCCAAGAGCGATTGCTCGAGGGAAAGCGCGATCATGGGTTCGGTCGACGAATGCGTTGCCCAGCTCAAGGAGCATCTCGCCGTCGGCGTCCAGAAAATCATCTTTGTGCCGTACAAATACCGAAGCGACCAAATCGAGATTATCGCCCGCGAAATCATTCCGCGGTTGAAGGCGTAACCCGAAGCCGGTCCGAATTCATCCCGAATGAGAGCTGTGAAGGAGTCAAAATGACCGACACTCGCCAGAAGGTCCTGCAGCAAATTGATGCCAATAAGGAAAAGTCTCTCGAATTTCTTCAGAAAATGGTGTCGATCCCGAGCGTTACCGGCGATGAGGGCGCAATTCAGAAGTTCCTCGCCGACTATTTGAGCAAGATGGGCCTCGAAGTCGACATGTGGGTGACCGATTGGGATGCGCTCAAGAAGCATCCCGGCTATATCCCGGTGGAGCGCGGCTACGAAGGCCGGCCAAACATCGTCGCGACGTGGAAAGGGATCGGCGGCGGCAAGTCGTTGTTGTTCAACGGCCATACCGACGTAATCCCCGTCGGCAATGGCGAAGGCTGGAGCGACAATCCGTGGTCGGCGTCGATCAAGGACGGCAAACTCTATGGCCGCGGCTCGTGCGATATGAAGAGCGGCGTCGCCAGCCACATTATGGCCGTGCAAAACATGATGGAGGCTGGACTTAAGCCAAAGGGCGACGTCTACCTCGACATCGTGATCGACGAGGAGGTCAGCGGTCATGGCACGCTGGATACGGTCATTCGCGGCTACACGGCCGACGCCGGCATTTCCGGCGAGACCAGCGGCCTTGCGGTGCAACCCGCCTGCATTGGCCGCATTTGGTTCGAGATCGACGTCCAGGGCAAGCCTGCCGGCATTCAGCGACGCTATCAGGGCATCAGCGCCATCGAGCTCGGGTATAAAATCGTCAAAGCGGTTTCAGCGCTCGAAGAGAAACGAGTGGCGACCGTGAGGCACCCACTCTACCCGAAGCCGATCGACGCATTGCCTTGCATGGTGGGCGCATTCCAAGCCGGCAATTATGCGAGTTCCTTCCCTGCCACCTGCACGCTCAAGGGCAGCATGGCGACGGTGCCGGGCGAGGATCATGAAGGCGTCAAGAAGTCACTGGTCGATCACATCGCGCAGTTTGCCGCGAAAGATCCTTGGATGAAGGATCATCCTCCGGTCGTGCGTTTCGTCGGCTACGATGCGCATGCATCGGAAATCCCGGTCGATCATCCGATCGTCAAGGTGGTGAGCAAGAACTACAAGGAACTTACCGGCCGCGATCCCGAGATCAGCGGCCGCCAAGGCGCCGCGGACACTCGCTTCCTCAATCTTTATGGAAAAACTCCGACGGTGATCTTTGGGCCCGGCTCCACCGCCGTCATGCACTCGGACGATGAATACGTCAGCATCGACGACTATCAGACGGCCATTAAAGTGATGGCTCTAAGTATCTACGACTGGTGCGGCGTCAGCTAATAGGCGGGTCTCGATGGCCCTTTGGGAATTCCCGGTATGTCTTTTTTGATCGATCCGGTGGTGCAAGACCGTGGACGCCGCGCTGCAGCCATAAGACGCTTGCGCGACGTCGGCGGCCGACTGCCGACCTGGACCCAGCTGGCAGCGCCGCAGCTGGCCCTGTCCGGCGGCCTCGAAGACGTAGACCCGGACGCTGCCGATCCCCGCAATCTTTGGCGCGTCCATTGGTTTAACGGCCCTGACCGTAAAACGATGACGGACACGCCGGGCTACATGGTCCTGCCGCCGGAGCTGACCGGCGTGAAGGCACCTCTCGTCGTGCTGCTGGGCGGCCGCTTCCCGATGATCGGCGCGCACAAGGTGCTGGCTGCCTATGCGTGTCTTGTGCCGCGCCTTGTCACCGGACAGTTCGATCCGACCAGCAACCGCGCAGTATGGCCATCGACCGGCAATTACTGTCGCGGCGGCGTCGCGATCTCGCGCATTCTGGGCTGCCGTGGCACGGCGGTGTTGCCGGCCGGCATGAGCCACGAGCGGTTCGATTGGCTTGAGCGCTGGGTCGCCGATCCATCCGACGTCGTGCGCACGCCGGGCACCGAGAGCAACGTCAAGGAAATCTATGACGCGTGCGCCGAGCTGGAACGGGACAAACAGAACGTCATCATCAATCAGTTCTCTGAATTTCCTAACTACCTTATTCATTACTGCTGCACCGGCGCTGCGTTTGATGCCGTATTCAAGCATCTCAAGAGCAAGAACAGGAACTATTGGCTGGCCGGATTTGTCGCGGCTACCGGATCGGCCGGCACGCTTGCGGCGGGCGACCGGCTCAAGGAGCTTTACGGCACCAAGATCGTCGCTGTCGAAGCGCTCGAATGTCCGACCATGCTCAACAACGGCTATGGCGAGCACAATATCCAGGGCATCGGCGACAAGCACATTCCCCTTATTCACAACGTCATGAACACGGACGTCGTGATCGCAGTGTCCGACGCCGCCACCGATGCGCTGAATTTGCTGTTTGCCGACGACGTCGGCCGCAAATACCTCGTCAATCGCAAGAAGCTCGATCCCGGACTGGTGCAGATGTTCGACAATGTCGGCCTTTCCGGCTTCGCCAATATCGTCGCGGCGATCAAGCTGGCGCGGCACTTCGACTACGGCGCAAACGACGTCATCATGACAGTGGCGACCGACAGTGCCGCGCTGTACCATAGCGAACGCCAAGCCTATTGCTCTCGGCATTATGCGCAAAGCTTCGACGAGGTCGACGCCGGCGAGCTGTTCGGCAGCTATCTCGGCAGCATTGCCGACGACCATGTGCTCGAGCTCACTCACGTCGAGCGTAAGCGCATCTTCAATCTCGGCTACTACACCTGGGTTGAACAGCAAGGCATCTCTATCGCCGATTTCGACCGCCGCAAGAGCCAGGATTTCTGGCGCGGGTTGGCCGACACGATCCCGGCGTGGGACCGTCTGATAGAAGAATTCAATGACGAGGTCAGTGGTGCAAATGCCTGAAGCCGCGGCCAACGCGCCTACCATTCAAGCTCGGCCGAGGCGGCCCCCTATTGACCCGCCACGTTGCCGCCTGCAAAACGCGCATCTTGCCCATCCCATGAGCGTTCGCCACTATGGCCAGGATAGGGTCGTGCCGACGCAATGTCATGGTCCGGCCGATAGTGCATGGGCACAGTGGCATTTCGTTTGCATGCGGTAAGCGAGCAAATCGGACGCAATCCGAATGAACGGGAGGGAACCTTGATCAAACACCTATGGATGACGGCGCTAGCGGCACTGTTCGCGGTTGCGACGGCGCAAGCACAGGAGACGATCAAGATTGGGGTGAACGAACCGCTCACCGGGGCGGTGGCCGCCTCCGGCACCTATGTGACCAACGGCGCGCGCATCGGCGCCGAGGTGGTCAATGCCCGCGGTGGCGTGCTCGGCAAGAAAATTGAGCTTGTTATCGAGGACAACAAATCGAATCCGAAAGAGGCGGTGGACGCCGCCGAGAAGCTGATCCTGCGCGACAAGGTGCCGGTGATGATCGGTGCCTGGAGCTCGACCTTCACGCTCGCGGTGATGCCCAAGCTCGTCGAATACGGCGTGCCGCTGATCGTCGAGACGTCGTCCTCCGGCAAGATCACCGTCTCGGGCAATCCTTGGGTATTCCGCATCAGCCCCACCTCGGAGATGGAAGCGGTCGCCTTCCTCGAAAAGCTCGACACCTTCAATCCGCCGATCAAGAAGGTGGACTTCCTCTCGGTCAACAACGACTTCGGGCGCGGCGCCGCGGCCGAGTTCGCGAAGGCGTTGGCCAGCAAAGGCATCAAGATCGGCGTGACCGAGACCATGACGCCGGAGGCGACCGATCTCTCCGCCCAGCTCGCATCGATCAAGAAATCGGACGGTGACGCGCTGTTCGTGACGACGGGCGTCGAGCAGGTCACGCTCGTCATCAAGCAGGCGGCCGAGCAGCGGCTCACCCAACGCATCATCACCACCGGCGGCGCGTTCCCGGACCAGATGATTGCCAACGCCGGGCCGGCCGGCATGGCGAGCTATCACATCCTCTTCTTCTCGCCCTGGTCCGCCGACAAAGCCAAATATCCCGACGTCGCCAAGGTTTACGTCGACGAATGGAACAAGAAGAAGTGGGAGTTCGCCGGCCTCACCGAAGGCTTCCGCGGTTACGACGCGGTGATGACCGCGGTCGAAGCAATCAAGATTGCCGGCAAGGCGGAGCCCGATGCCATCCGCCAGGCCCTGTGGAAGACCAAGCTGCACGGCGTGAACGGCGACATCGCCTTCATCAAGCAAGGCCCCGAGGGCAAGGAGAGCGGCCAGAGCGTGCCCAACGTCTACATCGTCATGCTCAAGGAAGGGAAGGTCACGCAGCCGTAACAGGGATCAGCCAATCAGGTATCAGGTATCAGGTATCAGGTCCGATCCAGTGATTCCTGATGCTTGATCCCTGATCCCTGACATCCTGATCCCTGGGACCCGTGGACCAAATCCTTCAGCATGCACTCAACGGCGTCGTGCTGGGGGGCACGTACGCGCTGCTCGGCATCGGTCTCACGCTGATCTTCGGGATCATGCGGGTGGTCAATTTCACCCACGGCGAGCTTTACGCCTTCGGCGCCTATCTCGCGTATCTCTTTGTCGCGCTGCTGCACCTGGATTTCTTCCTGTCGATCGCGCTTGCCGCGCTCGCTGGCTTTGCGCTCGGCGCGCTGATCGAGCTGGTGTTGCTGCGCCCGCTGCGCAGCAACGACATCGACACCGTGATGCTCGTCATGATCGGCGCCTGGATCGCGCTGCAGAACGGCGAGCAGTTCGTTTGGGGCGGCGTCGCCAAGCTGGTGCCGTCGCCGTTTGCCCAGGAGCCGCTGGTGATCGGGCCGGTGTCGGTGGCGCCGCTGCGCCTGTTCGTGCTGGGAGCGACGCTCGTCCTGCTGGTCGGGTTCTATTGGCTCATCGATCGCACGCGGCTCGGCATGGCCATGCGCGCGACCTTCCAGGACCGCGACACGGCGGCGCTGATGGGCATCGATGTGCGCGGCATCTATACGCTCACCTTCGCGCTCGGCTCGGCGCTCGCGGCCATCGCCGGCGCGCTGCTCGGCCCGATCTTCCTGGTCAATCCGACCATGGGAAACCTGGTCGGGCTCAAGGCCTTCGCCATCGTCATCCTCGGCGGGCTCGGCAACATAACCGGTGCCACTATCGGCGGCTTTGTGCTGGCGTTGGTCGAGGAATTCGGCGCCGGGTACCTGTCGAGCGAATATCGCGATGCCTTCGGGTTTCTGGTGATCATCGCGGTGCTGGCGCTGCGGCCGCAGGGCTTCTTCGCGCGCAAGGCCCGGGTCGGATGAGGGCGCGGTTTGGCGGGCTGCTGTTCCTCGCCCTGGCGGCGACCTTGCCGCTGTGGCTGCGTGACCCGTATTTCGTCGCCATCCTCACCTCGACCGGCATTTTCATCATTGCGGCGATCAGCCTCAATCTGCTGCTCGGCTTCACCGGGCAGCTGAGCCTCGGCCACGCTGCCTTTTTCGGCATCGGTGCCTACACCAGTGCGCTGCTCTCGCTCGGCTTCGACGTCGACATCGGTCTGCCGAGCCCGGTCGTGGTCGACCCCAAGCCGGTGTGGATTGCTTTTTTCGGTGCCGTGGTCGTCAGCGGATTATTCGGATGGCTTATCGGCAAGCTCGCGTTCCGGGTACGCGGCGCCTACTTCGTCATCGTCACCATCAGCTTTGCCGAAGTCATGCGCATGGTCGCGCTCAACTGGGTCGATCTCACCGAAGGACCCATGGCGCTCAACAATATCCCGCCGCTCTCGGTTTTGTGGCCGGGCCACGGCCTGACCGCCCTCGTAACCAAGTCGCAGCAGTATTGGCTGGTCCTCGCCGTCGGCGTGGTCTGTTATTTTCTGGTGGCGCGCATGGTGCGCTCGCGCCTCGGCCGCGCTCTGATTGCACTGCGCGAGAACGAGCCGCTGGCGCGCTCGGTCGGTGTGCGCGTTACGCATTATCTGGTGGTGGCAACGGTCGTGTCTGCGGCGATTGCCGGCGCGGCGGGTGCGCTCTACGCCCATTGCGTGCGCATCGTCGACCCGGACGTGTTCTTGTTCATCTACACGGTCACTATGGTGATCATGGTGGTGACCGGCGGCAAGGGAACGCTCGCTGGTCCCGTCGTGGGCGGCCTCATCTTCGGCCTCATGCCGCAAGCGCTCCGCGGCACCGCGCCGCCCGAGGTGCAGTGGATCATCTACGGCATCGGGATCATCCTGATTGTGTTCTTCCTGCCGCGCGGCATCGTGCCGGCCTTTGCCGATCTCGCCCGGCTTCGCATGCCGGCATTACGCAAACCGGCGAGCCTCGTGCGATGACTGAAGTCGGCGAAAACGGTGCCGCCCGCAATGTTGCGCTCGACGTGCGCGATCTCGCGGTGCACATCGGCGGGCTGGTGGCACTGGGCGGGATAAGTTTTCAGGTGCCGTTCGGTGCGATCGTCAGCCTGATCGGCCCGAACGGCGCCGGCAAGACGACCGCCTTCAACGTCATCACCGGCTTCATGAAGGCGACCGACGGGCAGGTGTTCTTCCGCGGCCGCGACCTTGCGCGGCTTTCGCCCGAGCGCATCGCGGCGCTGGGCATGGTGCGCACCTTCCAGCGCACCAGCTTGTTCACCGCCTGCACCGTATTCGAGAATGTGCTTACGGCACTGCACCTGCGCGGCCGCACCGGCCTGCTCGGGGCGTTGTTGAGACTACCCGCCATGCAGCGCGAAGAGGCGGCGCTGCACGCGGAGGCGCGGGAAATCCTCGATTTCGTCGGGCTCGCCGGCCGCGCCGATGAGATCGCCGGCAACCTCGCCTACGGCGAGCAGCGGCTGCTCGGCCTCGCGATCGCACTCGCCGCCAAGCCGACCTTGCTGCTGCTCGACGAGCCGGCCGCCGGGCTCAATCCGTCGGAAACGGAAAGCTTCAAACAACTGATCCGGCGTGTGCGCGAGCGCGGCGCGACCGTGCTGCTGGTCGAGCACGACATGCAGATGGTGATGAGCATTTCCGACCAAGTGCTCGTGCTCAACCAGGGCCGCATGATCGCGGCGGGATCGCCGGCTGAGGTGCAGCGCGATCCCGAGGTGATCCGGGCCTATCTGGGGAGTGGCAAGCGTGCTGCGGCTTGATGCGATCACGGTCTGCTACGGGAAGGTGCCGGCGCTGCGCGAGGTTTCGCTCGAAGTGCACGCGGGCGAGCTCGTCACCCTGATCGGCGCCAACGGCGCCGGGAAGACCACGACGCTCAAGGCCATCAGCGGACTGCTGTCGCTCGCGAGCGGGAGCATCGAGTTCGAGGGGGTGCCGATCGCGAACACGAGGCCGCGCGACGTGCTCGCGCGCGGCATTGCCCATTGCCCCGAAGGCCGCCGCGTGTTCCCCGAACTCACCGTGCGGGAAAATCTCGCCATGGGCGCCTATCTGCGGCGCGACCAAGCCGGCATCGCCGACGATCTCGAGCGCATTTTCGCCAAGCTGCCGCGGCTGAAAGAACGCATCGGCCAGATCGCCGGCACGCTCTCCGGCGGGGAGCAGCAGATGCTGGCGATCGCGCGCTCACTGATGTCGCGCCCGCGCCTGATGCTGTTCGATGAGCCATCACTCGGCCTCGCGCCCAACTTGGTCGAGCGTGTGTTCGAGATCATCGCGGAGATCCGGCGCGAAGGCACGACCGTATTGATGGTCGAGCAAAATGCGCTCGCCGCGCTCGAAATGTGCGACCGCGCCTATTTGCTTGAAACCGGCCAGATGGTGCTCGCCGGCGCCGGCCGCGATTTGTTGGAAAACCCGCACATGCGGCGGGCTTACCTCGGCGGATGAAAGAGCCGGGACCGGGGATTTCATGCGCTCATCACCGTCACCAGAATAACGCGCTGGCAATCAGAATTAGTGCCAAGGCGAGCAGTATCCAAATGGCAAAGGTACCTTCCGCTGTGGCTTCGAACAGGAACGGGATTCGCACCGACAGACGATTGGACTTTTTGATCATAGATGGTCCTCCTCCTTTCTGAGGGAGACCCTCAAATTTCAGAGTTCTATGTCTGCGGTAATCGGTTTTAATTTCACAAATTCGAACGCCCGTCACGCGGCGTCGCGAAAGCTTTCGCTGCGGAAGACCTTCCGCAGACAAAAACGACACAGTGTTGACGAGTGGTGATTCTCCGAGTTACCTTACATTGCAGCGCATTGCATTGCATTGCACTCCAATGCGGCACGGTGTGCAGGGAGGGGGTCGATGGCATATCCTCAGTTGAGGCAAAAGATTGAGATCCTTGAGAAAAAATACGGCTTGGATCCCTCGAAGATCGCGGGCAAGATAAACAGGGACAAAACTAATGCCTGGCGCTGGCTCCAGCGCGCCGACCGTTTGAAAGCCGGCGAACAAGATCAATTGGTTGCAGCGATATGCAGCACTCTGAACAAACCTGGTCTAACAGTCAATGTTTTCCGGGACCACAATATTGTAACTTTTGGCCGTCAAGCAGGACTAAGCAAGTTTGAAACTGCCATCTTTAGCGGCTACAATCTTCCTGTCCCCGATATTTTTCTAGACAGCTTGTTTGACATGACCAACGACCCAGGTAGGTATGCCGGATTGTACTTGGTATATCGCCACGACAAGGAAGGCGATCACGATACCTTCCCATATACTCAGGGAGGTGCTCGTATTATGAAAGATGACGATCAAAGAGTGCGATATGAGGACTTCTGGGAGGGGATTAACGACCGTCAAGCCTATGAGGGATTTGTCTTTTCCATCGGATCCCTGGTAAACATCGTTGGTCAGAGGAGTGAGCGAAGCGTGCGCCCCGAAATATGGTGGTCCGGGCTCAGGGTGGGTAGGGAACTGAGCGCTGGGTCGAGCGTGCTTTATGGCTATGTATCTGACCTCAGGCGATCGGGGGCGCTGTTTACTGACAGGATTGTGCTAGTGCCCACGGATCAGACGGAGTATGCGCGGGTGCAAAGCGAAGTCGAATACTATGTTGACCGAGATCGGATCGTGCAAATTGCCGGACGTGATATGGCGGACTATATAGATGCCTGGAGAGATATCCCAATGTAGAGCCGGAATGGCCGGCGAATGCGCCGGCCGCGATTTGTTGGAATACCCGCACGTGCGTCGGGCTTACCTCGGCGGATGAAGCTCCTGCGTTGAAACTCCGGCCGGCCGGCGGATTCCGTCGAGCCAGGCCCGTACCGCAGGCGGCGGCGTTCGCCCCGAGCTGAATATGACATCGGGAGGAGCGGGCGCGTGGCCGTTACGGGCCGGTCCGATCAAATCAACCACGCGCCGTGCGATGGCCGGCGCCGGGTCGATGAAGTTCACCGGCCACGGCGAGAGGCGCGCGAGGCGGTCGCCGAGCAGCGGATAATGCGTGCATGCGAGCACGACCGTGTCGGTGCGTGCGTCGTTGTCATTGACGAAACAGGGAGCAATCTCGGCCGCAATGTCTTCGTCGGCGATCGTTTCGCCGCCGAGCGCCGCTTCCGCGAGGCTCGCGAGGCGCGCCGAGCCGACGAGCGTCACCTGGCAGTCCGCCGCGAACGCGCGGATAAGCGCCTTGGTGTACTCGCGTTTGACCGTTGCCTCGGTGCCGAGCACCGACACACGCTTCGTTTTCGACGCCGCGCAGGCGGGCTTGATCGCCGGCACCGTGCCGACGAACGGCACCGATAATTTCGCGCGCAGGCTCGGCAGCACGATGGTGGATGCGGTGTTGCAGGCGATCACCACGAGGTCGGGCCGATGCGTGGCAATCAGGCGCTCCATCAGGTCGCCCGCGCGGGCGATCAGGCGCTCTTCCGGGATCGCGCCATAGGGAAAGAATGCGTCGTCGGCCGCGTACACGAAACGCGCATCCGGCCGCGCCCGCGCGACCTCGCGAAAAACGCTGAGCCCGCCGAGGCCGGAGTCGAACACCAGGATGGTTGGGTTTTCGAGCGTGCGCGGCGTCATGGGAGGACTGAACAGAGACTCGTGGTCGCGGCTCGGGGACTGAGTTGGCTGCAAGCCCGGTACCAGCTTCGGCCCCGCAACGAAGGGAAGGCGGGCGTATTCCCGTTCCGAACCGAGCGCAGCGCGTTGAGCCATGGTTTTCCTCCACCGAGCCGCCCGAATTGTGGCGAAGCGGGGTTAACCAATGGCAACCGTTATGGGTGAAAGCAGGCCGCGAGCCGCGCATAATCGGCGGGGCGGTTGTACGCGTGCGCCGAAATGCGCACCCACAGCGCGCCGGCAAATGCATTCACCGGCGCCTCGATGCGGTGATCGTCAAAGAGTTTGCGCCGCAGAGCGAGCGCGCGCTCGGCGGTCGCCGCTTCACGCAGCGGCAACCGTATGGTGGCCATGGAGCCGGTGAGCGCGTCCGGCGCGCCGCGCTCGGTGTTCCAGGCGCGGGCGAGAAGCGACGACTGCTCCCGTGCCAGCGCGGCGTTGCGCTCGCGCAGCTTGGTGCCGCCGAGCCGCTCGTGAAAATCGATCGCCGCCGGCACCGAGAGCCAGGCGCTGGAATCGCGGGTGCCGATCCAGTCGAACTCCGCAGTGAAGCCCTGGCCGTAGCCGTGTGAGATCACGAGTGGATGCGTGTCGGTCTGACGTTGCGGCGCGACCCAGAGAAACCCGCTGCCCTTCGGCGCCATCAGCCACTTATGACAATTGCCCGTATACCAATCGGCGCCGATCGACGGCACGTCGAGCGAGAGCATGCCCGGCGCATGCGCGCCATCGATGAGGACCGGCACGCCGGCGGCGCGGCACAGCGCGGTGAGTTCGTGCACCGGAAAGATGACGGCAGTCGAGGAGGTGATGTGATCGAAGATTACCAGCCGGGTGCGCGAACTGAGCCGCGATGAGACGGCCGCAACAACCTGCGCGGCATCTTGCAGCGGGAACGGCACCGCCGCCTCGACCACGCGGGCGCCGGCACGCCGGGCCACGTACTCAGCCGCTTTGCGCACCGCCGCGTAGCCATGGTCGGTCAGAAGAATTTCGTCACCGGGCGCAAGGTGGAGCGAGCGCAACACCGTATTGCAGGCGCCGGTCGCGTTCTCGACAAAAACGAGGTCGTTTGGTCTCGCCCCGACGAAGGCTGCAATGCGAGCCGCCGCGCTGCGTACCGCCGACGGCAATTCCTCGCTCATGAAGTGGGTCGGATGGCGCTCCATCAACGCGCGCCAGCGCTCCTGCTCGGCAAGCACCGCGCGCGGCGTCGCGCCGTAGGAACCGTGATTGAGGAACGCGACGCCGGGATCGAGCAACCATTCATCCCGTGAGATGGCCGGGCACATTGGTTTAGTTAACAAAGTGTTCAAAGTCTTAGCTCAGCCGGATTTCCCAAACACCCGGCGGAAGATCGTGTCGACGTGCTTCAAGTGATACTTCAGATCAAAACTCGCCGCGATCTCCTTGTCTGAAAGCTTGTCGCGCACTGCAGGGTCCGCCTTGAGCAAAGTGGCGAAGTCGGTCTCGCCCTGCCAAGCCTTCATGGCGTTGCGCTGCACCACCCGATAGGCCTCCTCGCGCGCCATGCCCTTCTGAGTGAGCGCCAGGAGCAGGCGCTGGGAATCGATGACGCCGCCGAGCCGGTCGAGGTTGCGCCGCATATTGCCGGGATAGACCACGAGCCTGTCGATCACGTTGGTCATGCGCGCGAGCGCGAAATCGAGCGCGATGGTGGCGTCGGGGCCGATCACGCGCTCGACGGAAGAATGGGAAATATCGCGCTCGTGCCACAGCGCCACGTTTTCCATCGCCGGAATCGCATAGCCGCGCACGAGCCGCGCAAGGCCGGTGAGGTTTTCGCTCAAGACCGGGTTGCGCTTGTGCGGCATGGCGGAGGAGCCCTTCTGCCCTTCGGAGAAGAACTCCTCGGCTTCGAGCACCTCGGTGCGCTGCAGGTGGCGGATTTCCGTCGCCAGCCGTTCGATCGAGGAGGCAACGACCGCAAGCGTTGCGAAATACGTGGCGTGACGGTCGCGCGGGATCACTTGCGTTGAGACCGGCTCGACCGTGAGCCCCATGGCTTTCGCCACGTGCGCCTCGATGCGCGGATCGATCTGCGCGAAGGTGCCGACCGCGCCGGAAATCGCGCAGGTGCCGACTTCCTTGCGCGCGGCCGCCAGCCGGTCGCGCGCGCGAGCAAACTCCGCGTACGCGTAGGCGAGCTTGAGCCCGAACGTGGTCGGCTCGGCGTGAATGCCGTGCGAGCGGCCGATGGTCGGCGTGAGCTTATGTTCGAAAGCGCGCCGCTTGAGCGCCGCGAGCAGCTGATCTACATCGGCGACCAACAGGTCGGCGGCGCGTACGAGCTGGACGTTGAAGCAGGTGTCGAGAACGTCGGAAGACGTCAGCCCCTGGTGCACGAAACGCGCGTCGGGTCCGACGATCTCGGCGAGGTGGGTGAGGAAGGCGATGACGTCGTGCTTGACCTCGCGCTCGATCTCCTCAATGCGCGCAACGTCGAAGGTTGCCTTCTTGCCTTTGGCCCAGATGGTTTTTGCGGCGCTCTTGGGGATGAGCCCGCGCTCCGCCATGGCGTCGGCCGCGTGCGCCTCGATCTCGAACCAGATGCGAAAGCGCGTCTGCGGCGACCAAATCTCGGCCATCGCGGCCCGGGTGTAGCGCGGGACCATCAGGCCGCCTCGCCGCGCGCCGTCGCGGCTGCGTTGCGCAATGCCGCGATGTTGCTCCGATAGGCTTCCGGGTTGCCGCCTCTGAACACCGCGGTGCCCGCGACCAGCACGTTGGCTCCGGCTGCGACCACCGCCGGCGCGGTTTCCGGCGTGATGCCGCCGTCCACCTCGATGTCGATCGGCCGCGCGCCCGCCATGACGCGCAGCCGGCGGATTTTCTCGACCGCGTCGGGAATGAACGCCTGGCCGCCGAACCCGGGATTGACCGACATCACCAGGATCAGATCGACGAGATCGATGACGTGCTCGATCGCCGTTTCCGACGTGCCCGGATTGAGCACGACGCCGGCCTTTTTGCCGAGCGCACGCACCGCCTGGAGCGAGCGGTGGATGTGCGGCCCGGCTTCCACGTGCACGATCAGATGGTCGGCGCCCGCGGCCGCGAACGCCTCAAGATAGGGATCGGCCGGCGAAATCATCAGATGCACGTCGAGCGGCTTCTTCGCGCGACGGCGCAGCGCTTTGACTACGTCCGGTCCGATGGTGATGTTGGGCACGAAATGCCCGTCCATCACGTCGACGTGGATCCAGTCGGCGCCGGCCGCCTCGACCGCCTGCACCTCTTCGCCCAGCCGCGCGAAATCGGCGGACAGGATCGAGGGCGCGATGAGGAGCGGACGGCGCATGGGCTTTCAGGGTCCGGGTATCACGCGGAACGCATGGCGGCAACGCGAGACGGTCGGGCCAATGTTGTTATCCCGCCGCTTTCCCGTCATATAGCGCCGCGAAACTGGCGTTCATCGCTTCCGCGCCAAACTCTTACCCGCGCGGCACAGCCCCCATCGGCAGGCGCACATGGCCCGTACGGACGTGATCGTGCTCGGCGCCGGCATCGTCGGCACGTCGGCGGCGCTCCAGCTCGCGAAGCGCGGGCTCGCAGTTGCCCTCATTGACAAGCGCGGGCCGGGCGAGGAGACCTCCTACGGCAACACCGGCATCCTCGGCGGTTCCGGCGCATTCCCGGTCGCGTTTCCGGACCGAATTTCGGACCTCATCCGCATCGCGTTCAAACGTGCGCCCGAAGCGAATTATTACTTGAGCTTCCTGCCGAAGGTGGCGCCGTGGCTGCTCGCCTTCCGCGCCGCCACTCGGCCGCAGAAGCTCATCGAGACCGCGCGCCGCCGTCATCCGCTCATGTCGCGCGCCGGCGCCGAGCACGAACTGCTGGCGCAGGAATCCGGTGCCGAGCGCTACCTGCGCAAGGACGGCTGGCTCACGCTCTTTCGCACCGAGCGCGGCTTCGACGGGATCAAGCCCAATCTCGACGTATCGGCCGAGCTGGGCATCCCGGCACGCGTGCTCGACACCGCGGGCACCTTGGCGCTCGAACCGAGCCTATATCCGGCGTTCGCCCGGGCGGTGCATTGGCCGGACATTCGCACCGTGTCGAACCCGCTGGCGGTGACGCGCGCCTATGCGGCGCGCTTCGTTAAGCTCGGCGGGATGTTGCTCAACGGCGACGCGCGCTCGCTCCACCGCATCGACGGCCGCTGGCGCGTTGACGCGGAAGAGGGGCACGTCGACGCGGAGAACGTCGTGGTGGCGCTGGGGCCATGGGCACCCGACGTGCTCGAGCCTCTCGGCATCAAACTGCCGCTCGCCATCAAGCGCGGGTACCATCGCCACTTCCGGCCGCAGGGCAACGCCGGCCTCACGCGCCCGCTGGTCGATGCCGAGAACGGCTATGCGGTCGCGCCGATGGAACAAGGCATCCGCATCACGACCGGTGCCGAGTTCGCGCCGCGCGATGCGCCGCCCACGCCGGTCCAGCTTGACCGCGTGGTGCCGCATTTCAAAACGCTCTTCCCGCTTGGCGAACCGGCGGAGGCGCAGCCCTGGCTCGGCAAGCGGCCGTGCTTTGCGGATTCGCTTCCGGTGATCGGCCGCGCGCCCGGGCAACCGGGGCTCTGGCTCGACTACGGTCACGGCCATTACGGTCTGACCTTGGGCCCGATCACCGGCCGCCTCATCGCCGAGATGATCACCGGCGCGACGCCGTTCACCGATCCGGCGCCGTTCGGTCCCCAACGATTCAACTAGCTCCCGAACCTATCTTTCCAACTCGGCAGCGCGTCGGGGAAGGGCAGGGCGGTCGCCTCGTAGACACCGCGCGCGATCGCGCGGGCCAGTGCAGCGGCGGCGACGGTACCGAGTTCGGTAAGGCCCAGCAGCGGATCGGGCGGCGGCTTGCGGCCGGTTGCGACCGCGAAGACCACGTCGCCGTCGAGCGGCGTGTGCACCGGGTGGATCGCGCGGCCGAGCCCGGTCTGTGCCATCACGGCAACGCGTTTGAGCTGCGCCTTGGTGAGCGCCGCATCGGTCGCGACCACCGCCAATGTCGTGCTTTCCTGGACGCCCGACTTGGTGCGCGGTGCAAGTGCGCCCGGGGGAAGCCGTGAAGGGAACCCGCGCCCGCCGTATTCGCCCTCCTGCTCCCATGGGCTTGCCCAGAAGCACGGGCCGTCGCCGATGACGACGCTGCCCGCCGCGTTGACCACGGCAAGCGCGCCGACCACGTGGCCGGCACTGGTTACGGCCGAGGCGGAGCCCAAGCCGCCCTTGAGATTGACCGTGGTCGCGCCGAGACCCGCTCCGATACTGCCGAGCGCGAACTCCCGGGCGGCCGCGACAGCCGCGCGGTAACCGAGGTCGCGGTAGGGCGGAAACCGGCCCCAGTCCTTGTCGCCGCCGTTGAGGAGATCGAACACGATGGCGCCGGGTACGATCGGCACCAGCGCGGAACGGACGGCAAACCCGCGGCCTTGCTCGCGCAGCCACGCCTGGACTCCCGAGGCCGCCTCGAGCCCGAGCGCGGACCCGCCGGAAAGCGCGAGCGCGTCGATGTGAGCGACCGTCATGGCGGGGTCGAGCAGGTCGGTTTCCCGGGTACCGGGACCACCGCCGCGCACGTCGATGGCGGCGACCGCCGGTTGATCGAAGACGATCGCGGTCGCCCCCGAAGCGAGGTGAGCGTCGTCGGCATGACCTACGGTAAGCCCGGCGACATCGGTGATGAGATTGCGCGGCACGGCACCTCCTAACCCAATGAATGCACTAACTCTTCGCCACGCCAGCTGAGCGCTGCGTCAGGACCCTTAACATTAACAGAATGTGCGTGCCCGCCGATCAGGAGTGATTAATCCCGCTTTGCTAGCAATACGGGTGCCGGCATGGAACCGGCATAGCGCAGGCGGTATTCGGGGCGTCTTCATGCGCGTGGTCTTGGTCGATCCAAGCCGCACGGTGCTCAAGTTCGTCGGGCGTCTGCTCGAGGCGCGCGATCACGAGGTGCTTGCCTTCACCGACGGCGAGTCGGCCCTCGATTGCATCCGATCCGATATGAAGGTCGCCGCGCTCATCACCAGCGCCGAACTGATTTCCATGTCCGGGCTCGAGCTGTGCTGGGAGACCCGGCTGCTCGCCACCTGCGACCGGCCGATCTACGTGATCATGATGTCGTCGAGCCAGGACCGGCACAAGCTGATCGAGGCGCTCGACAGCGGCGCCGACGATTACATCGGCAAACCGCCGGTCGCGGAGGAACCTTACGCGCGGCTGCGCGCGGCCGAACGCGTGGCGGCGATGCAGCAGGAACTGGTGCGGCTGGCGACGACGGATTCACTCACCGGGGTGTTCAATCGCCGCGCGTTCTTCGAGCGCGCGTGCGACGCATGCGCCCAGGCGGAAGCGGGCGCTTCGCTTTCGGTTATTCTCTTCGACATCGATCACTTCAAGCGCGTCAACGACCTCTACGGCCATGACGTGGGCGATCGCGCGATCAGCGCGGTGGCGCACGAAGCGGCGGCCGAGAGCACGCTGGTGGGGCGGCTGGGCGGCGAGGAGTTTGCAATGCTGCTCGCGGGGCAGGGGCTCGACGAGGCCCTTGTCGCGGCCGAACGGTTACGCGGCAAAATGTCCGCGCTGCAGTTCGACACCGGTCACGCACCGCTGACGATCACGGCGAGCTTCGGCGTGAGCGGGTGGGAGGCGGGCGACACGATCGAACTGCTGCTCAAGCGCGCGGACGTTGCGCTCTATGCGGCCAAGACCGGCGGCCGCAACCGGGTGATCGCCGCCGACGCCAATCGGCCGATCCCCGAGGTCGCCCCGCCCGGCAGCCGGCTGCGGGCGGTCGCGCGCGGTTAGCATCGTTCACCTTTCAGAGAGCCGCTTGCTCCATCCCGCGGGCCATCGCATGAAGAGGCCATGGCCTCGAATGTCACCATCGCGGCAGCGCTCACTGCCGGCACGTTGAGCTTTCTCTCGCCTTGCGTGCTGCCGCTGGTGCCGCCTTATCTTGTTTATCTCGCCGGCGCGTCGCTTGAACGGCTGGCGGACGCCGAGCCGGTGCCCGCCGTCAAGCGCGACACGATCGTCGCCGCGCTCCTATTCGTCGCCGGCTTCTCCACCGTGTTCGTCGCGCTCGGCGCCGGCGCCAGCGTGATCGGTGCGCTGCTGCGCGCCTATTCGAACGTGCTCGCGACCGTCGCCGGCATCGCCATCATTGTGATGGGGCTGCACTTCCTCGGACTCACGCGTATCGATCTGCTGATGCGGGAGAAGCGCGCCGAAATGGCGCGTCCCGTCGGCCTGTGGGGCGCTTACGCGATGGGGCTTGCCTTCGCGTTCGGCTGGACGCCGTGCATCGGCCCGATCCTTGCGGCGATCCTGGCGGTAGCGGCGAGCGAAGCGACCATCGTGAAGGGTGCGGGCCTTCTTGCCGTCTATTCCCTCGGGCTCGGCATTCCATTCGTGATCGCCGCTTTCGCGGTCGAACCGTTTGCCGCCTTTCTCGTGCGCTTCCGCGCCCATCTCGCCGCGGTCGAGCGCGTCATGGGCGGGCTTCTCGTGCTCACCGGCATCGCGTTCCTCACCGGCTTCATCTCGCAGGCGAGTTATTGGCTGCTCGAGGCGTTTCCGGTGCTCGGGCAGATTGGGTAGGCATCGTCATGCCCGGCCTTGTGCCGGGCATCCACGTCTTGGAAGCAAGCAAAGACGTGGATGGCCGGGACAAGCCTGGACAAGCCCGGCCATGACGAACAAACAAAAAGCCCGCCCCGGAGGGGGCGGGCTGATGTTCCGTACCGACGCAGTTCTTACGAACCGGAGCCCAGCTCCGCATAGGAGCCGTTCTTCCAGACGTAGAACACGTAGTCGACCACCGTGATGTCGCCTTTCTTGTCGTAGGAAATCGGGCCGAGCACCGTGTCCCACTTGCCGGCATGCATCGCGGCGGCAACCTTCTTGGCATCCATGGTGCCGGCCTTCTTAGCCGCCTGCGACCAGACCTGGAGGGCGGCGTAGGTGTAGAGCGTGTAACCCTCGGGGTCGATGCCCTTGTCCTTGAACTTCTTGACCACGGCGGCGGCCGTCGGCTTCTTGCGCGGGTCGGGGCCGAAGGTGAAGAGCATGCCTTCGCCGGCCGGGCCGGTGATCGACCAGAACTCGTTGGTCGCCAGCGCGTCGCCCGAGATCATCTGCGCCTTCATGCCCTGGTCGCGCATCTGGCGCAGGATCAGGCCCGCCTCGGTGTGGTAGCCGCCGACGTAGACGACATCGATCGCCGCCGCCTTGAGCTTTGACACCAGTGCGTTGAAGTCCTTGTCGCCCTGGGTGTAGGCCTCGTAGAGCTTCTCCTTCACGCCCGCCTTGTTGAGTGCCTTCTTGGTCTCGTCGGCGAGACCTTTCCCGTAGGTCGACTTGTCCTGCAGGATGGCGATGTTTTTACCCTTGTAGTTTTTGGCGAGATAGGCGCCGGCCACCGCGCCCTGCTGATCGTCACGGCCGCAGACCCGGAACGTGTTCCACAAGCCGCGCTCGGTGAAGGTCGGATTGGTCGAGGCCGGCGTGATTTGCAGGACGTTGCCTTCCGCATAGGCTTCCGATGCCGGGATCGAAGACGACGAGCAGTAATGGCCGGCTACGAACGGCACTTTCTCGCTGGCGAATTTCTCGCCGACCGCGCGCGCTTGCTTGGGATCGCAAGCGTCATCGCCGACTTCGATTGCGATTTTCTTCCCGAGCACGCCGCCGGCCGCGTTGATATCGGCGACGGCTTGATCCGCACCGTTCTTGAGCTGCTGGCCGAAGGAGGCGTACTGGCCGGTCATCGGACCGGCGACTCCGATGGTGACGTCCTGAGCCGACGCCGTGCCTGAAAGCGCGAGCCCGGCACCAAACGCGAGTGCGGCTAGCCGCAGGTTTTTCATGCTGTTTCTCCCTTGGCAGGATGGTTCCGCGGGCGACCGCATCGCCGCGACGGAGGCGAAAAATCGTCAGGGCGCCATTGTGGCGCGATTTCCGGGAAAGTCACGCGCATCATTCACCCTTTCCCGGCCGGCTCCTCCATAGCGGGCCGGTCGCGCCAAGTCACCGGGCTCGTGCGCCGATAGAGCCAGCTGTATTGCGTCACCATCTGGGTCGCGCGGGTGACGCGCCAGGCAAGGCAACCGACGCACAGCAGGAAGGCCGTATCGGCCGCGTAGGAGAGAGGGGCGATGAGGTCCGCCTCGAACAGGGCGAAATGCACGAAGCGCACCGCGCATCCGAGCAACGCCATATACCCGATCACATGCCAGAACGGCCGCCAGGTGTGGGCGATGCCACGGCCCGCAAGCCAGGCGGCGCCGCCGCCGATCAGCCCGGTGATCAGCAGCACCTGCAGCGGAGATTCGGATGCATAAATCTGTTCCATTGCGAGCATGATCCCGAAAAGTGGGAATCGGTTTCCAGCCTGCGCGAAGCCCCTGGCACATGTCGTCGTTACGCTTGACGCTTCGGCGGGCGAAGGCAGGTCGGAAAAAGATCATGCTCCAGCAATAACGTAAAGCGGGATGACTATTCGAAGAAAGTCATCCTGCTTGAGGCGCCCCGCCTTCCAGATAGGCCGAGCGGACCTCCGGCCGCTGCAACAGCTCGCGGCCGGTGCCGGTGAGCGTGATCAGGCCGTTGACCATGACATAGCCGCGGTCGGCGAGCTTGAGCGCGTGGAACGCATTCTGCTCGACCAGGAACACCGTGAGCTTGTCCTTGCGGTTGAGGTCGCGGATCGCGGCAAAAATCTGTTTGACCAGGAGCGGCGCGAGGCCGAGCGAGGGCTCGTCGAGCAGGAGGAGCCGCGGCCGGCCCATGAGCGCGCGCGCGATCGCCAGCATCTGCTGCTCGCCGCCGGACAACGTGCCGCCACGCTGGCGCAGGCGCTCCTTGAGGCGGGGAAAGAGCGCGAACACACGCTCGAGGTCCTGGGCGAAGTGATCCGTCTCGGCGACGGCGGCGCCCATCTGCAGGTTTTCCAACACGGTCATGCGGGCGAAGATGCGCCGGCCCTCCGGCGCTTGGGCGATCCGCAGCCGCGCGATGTCGTGGGTCGGCAGGCGCGTGATGTCGCGGCCTTCGAACAGGATGCGGCCCTCGCGGGCGCGAGGATTGCCGAAGATCGTCATCATCAGGGTCGATTTGCCGGCCCCGTTGGCGCCGATCAGCGCCACGATCTCGCCGTCGTGCACGTCGACGTCGACGCCGCGCAGGGCGATGATCTTGCCGTAATAGGTCTTGACCCCGCGCACGGTGAGCAGCGGGTCGCGGACGGCCGGCGCACCGTTGCCCGACGCCGTGCTCACAGTCCGACCTCCGCTTCCACCTGCTCGACTTCCTCGTCCTCGACCCCGAGGTAGGCGGCGATCACCTTGGGATCGTTGCGGACGTCGGCCGCGGTGCCGTCGAAGATCTTGACGCCGTAGTCGAGCACGACGACGCGATCGGAAATGCCCATGACCACCGACATGTCATGCTCGATCAGCAGGATCGAGGTCTTGTGGTCGGCGCGCATGCCGAGCAGCAATTCGTTGAGCTCGGCGCTCTCGCGCGGATTAAGCCCGGCAGCCGGCTCGTCGAGACAGAGCAGCACCGGGTCGGTGCACATGGCGCGCGCAATTTCGATGCGGCGCTGCTCGCCATAGGGCAGGTCGCCGGCGGGATCGTCGGCGCGCCGCAGCAGGCCGACGCGGTCGAGCCAGTATTTCGCCTTGTCGATTGCCGCCGCTTCGGCGTGCCCGTAAATCGGCAGCCCGAGCAGCCCCAATACCGTAAGCCCGGACGCCCGCATCAGCGGATTGTGCTGGGCGACCAGCAAATTCTCGAGCACGGTCATGCCCGCAAACAGGCGGATGTTCTGAAACGTGCGGGCGACGCGCGCGAGCTTGGCGATGCGGAAGTCGAGCAGGCGTTCGAGCAGATAGGTCGTCCCGTCCGCGTGCGCGAGGCGGACCATGCCGACGCTTGGATGATAGAAGCCGGTGATGCAGTTGAAGACCGTGGTTTTGCCGGCGCCGTTCGGGCCGATGAGGGCCGTGATGTGCCCGCGCTGGGCCGAGAAGCTGAGATCATCGACCGCCACGAGGCCGCCGAAGCGCATGCTCAGGTGTTCGACGGTGAGGATCGGATCGTCCGGCGCGCTCATTGCCGTGCCTCCGCAACGACTTCGGCCGGCACCTCCTTGGGTTTGCCGAGGAAGACCGAGGGCGTGCGCGTTGCAACGAGCCCGCGCGGGCGCCAAATCATGATCAGCACCATCGCGATGCCGAACACCAGCATGCGGTACTGAGAGAACTCCCGGAACAATTCGAACGCGCCGAGCATGGCGAAGGCCGCGACGGCGACGCCGAGCTGCGAGCCCATGCCGCCCAACACGACAATAGCGAGTACGAGCGCCGATTCAGAGAAAGTGAAGGACTCGGGGCTGATAAAGCCCTGGCGCGTGGCGAAGAACGACCCGGCGATGCCGCCGAACATCGCCCCCATGGCGAAGGCAGTGAGCTTGGTCGTGGTGGTGTTGATGCCGAGTGAGCGGCAAGCGATCTCGTCCTCGCGCAAGGCCTCCCAGGCGCGCCCGATCGGCAGGCGCCTCAGTCGGAGCGTCACAAAGTTGGTGATCAGCGCAAGCGCCAGAATCACGTAATAGAGAAATAGTTTGCCGTGGATCGGCGAGTACTCGAGCCCGAAGGTCGCCGCGAAACCATTCTCCTCGTCGGCGAAGGGAATGCCGAAGAACGACGGGCGGGGAATGCCAGAAATACCGTTGGGGCCGCCGGTGAGGCTCTGCCAATTGAGCAAGACGAGCCGGATGATTTCGCCGAACGCGAGCGTCACGATGGCGAGATAGTCGCCGC
>JAFAUQ010000165.1 GCA_019243195.1 Hyphomicrobiales bacterium | reverse complement strand
CCGGCTGGACGCAATATCCCTCGCTCTACGGCGAGCCGGTGTTCCTGCCGGTCGCCAATCCGTTCGAGCGCTTTCGCATCGGCGACGGCGCCGGTTCATACGCGGACGATCCGGCACGCCGCCGCGTCAATGCGGGGAGCCAGTTTCCCGTCGAGGCCTATGAGAATTTCCCCAAGCAACTCTCCCCGCGCTGGATCACCACCGACGACGCCATCACCGCCGCGTATATCGCCGAGGTCGACCGGGTGTGCCCATGCGTGATCCTGGTTCACAGCCAGGGCGGCCAGTTCGGTTTCCGGGTTGCCCAGGCGCGGCCCGACAAAGTCAAGGCACTCGTCGCGGTTGAGCCGGCCGCCTTCGGCGACTCGGCGAAAGCCGGCGCGCTCAAGGACATTCCGGTGCTGTTCGTCTACGGCGACTATATCGAGCGCGACTCGCGCTGGCCGAAAATGCACCAGATGGGGCTCGACTTCGCGGAGAAGATCACCGCGTCGGGCGGCAAGGTCGAGGTGATCGAATTGCCCAAGCTCGGCATCAGGGGCAATTCGCACATGATCATGATGGACAAGAACAATCTGGAAGTCGCCGCGCTGATCCAGAAGTGGCTGGCCGAGAAGGGGCTGATCCGCTAGCGACCAACATTCTCGGTCGTCGTCGCCCGCGCAAGCGGGCGATCCAGTAACCACAGACGGTTCAGATAGAACGACGGCCTGTGTTTACTGGATGCCCGCTTTCGCGGGCATGACGAGTGTGAGTATTATTCTTCGAACGTCAGGTTTGCGGCCTTCACCACGTCGGCAGTGAGCTTGATATCGGCCTCGATCAGGTGCCGCAGCTCGTCGGAGGGAATGCCGCCGGGTTCGACGCCGAGCGCCTTGAGCTTGTCGGCGACCTGAGGCGACTGAATCGCGCGGCGCAGCGCGTCCTCGAGTTTCTGGGTGATCGGCGGCGGCGTGCCGGCGGGCGCAAACAGGCCGCTCCACAGGCCGATGTTCACGTCCGGCAGCCCGGCTTCCGCCATGCTCGGCACGTCGGGAAGTTCGGCAAGCCGCTTGGCGCCGGTCACCGCGAGCGCGCGCAACTGCCCGCCCTTGACCAGCGGCACCGTCGGCGGCGGGTCGGCGATTGTCAGCAGCGTCTGGCCGGAGATGACGCTGAGCACCATTTCGTTGCTGCTCTTGTACGGGATGGCGACGCCCGGCATGCCGGTTTTCAACTTGAGCAATTCGGTCGCGATGGTGAAACCGGGCGCCGAGGTCGCATAATTCGCTTTGTCGGGATTTGCTTTCGCCCAGGCCACCAGATCGGCCACGCTTTTCAAGTCGCGCGACGGCGCGACCGTGAGCACCAGCGGAAAGGAACCAATCAGGGTCAGCGGCACGAACGAGCGCAGCGGATGGTAGGGAAGGTTGGGATAGATCGCCGGCGCGACCGACATGGCGCCGGCGGCGCCGACCAGCAGCGTGTAACCGTCCGCCGGCTGCGCGGCGACGTAAGCCGCGGCGAGACGCCCGCCGGCGCCGGGGCGGTTCTCGATCACGACGGATTGGCCGATCAGTTCCGAGAGCTTCTGCCCGACCAGGCGCGCGAAAACGTCATTGCCGCCGCCGGCCGCAAAACCGACGATCAACCGGATCACGCGGTTCGGATAAGCCTTCGTGTCGTCCTGCGCGTGCGCGTCGCGCCACGAGCCGGCCGTGAGCGCGGCGGATGCCGCCCCCATCAGCCGCATGATGTCCCGGCGGTTTCTCACGTCCCCTTCATTTATTCTATTGCTATTCCACCGGCACCGCTTCGAGCGCCGGACGACGCCGGGGCCGGCGCATGAGAAAGACCAGCAGCGCCACCGGAATGCTCACCAGCAGCATGAGCTTGAAATCATTGGCATAGGCGATGATCTGTGACTGGCGCGTGATCTCGTCGTTGAGGCCGATCAAGCCCTTCGCGCGCGAGGCGTTCCAAAACAGATAGGCGCTCCCCGTTTGCAGCATGCGATTATACGGCGTCACGCTTTCGGCGAGCCGCGCGTGCATGATCTGTGTGTTCTGCGCCAGCAAGAACGCCGTCACGGAAATCCCGATCGCGCCGCCGACGTTGCGCATCAGGCTGAACAACGCCGTCCCCTCTGTGCGCAGCTCGGGATCGAGGGTCGCGAACGCGATCACCTGCAGGGGCACGAAGACGAAGCCGAGACCAACGCCCTGCACCATGGTGGTAACCGACATGGACCAGGCGCTCACGTCGGGAGTCCAGCCGCTCATGTCCCAGAACGAGACCGCCAGCAGCATGACGCCGATGAACATCAGCCAGCGCGGGTCGACGCGGTTGGTCAGGCGGCCGGCCGTCATCATGGCGAACATCGTGCCGACCCCGCGCGGGACCATGAGCAGGCCGGCGTCGGAAACGGAATAGCCGCCGAGCGTCTGCAGATAGGGGGCGAGCAGCGCTGAACTCGACAGCAGGACAGTGCCGACGACGAGCATCACCAGGATGCCCGACACGAAATTGATGTCGCGGAAGATGCGCGGGGTGATAAACGGATTCTCGGCGGTGAACATGTGGACCACGAAAAGATAAAGCCCGAGCACCGCCAGGATCAGCTCGGTCACGATCTCGGCGGAGCTGAACCAGTCGAGCTGCTCGCCGCGGTCGAGCATCAGCTGAAAGGCGCCCAGGCACAGGCTGAGCACCGCGAACCCGGTCCAGTCGAACCGCAGCTTGGCGTTCTGGCCGCCGTCCTGCATGAACAGCCACAGGCCCACCATGGCGAGGATGCCGAACGGCAGGTTGATGTAAAAGACCCAGCGCCAGTCGTACATGTCGGTGAGATAGCCGCCGAGGGTGGGTCCGAGAATCGGGCCGACCATCACGCCCATCCCCCACCACGCCATGGCCGAGCCGCGCTGTTGGATCGGGTAAAGGTCGAGCATGGTCGCCTGCGACAGCGGCACCAGCGCGGCGCCGAACATGCCCTGCAACAGGCGGAACACCACCATCTGGGCGAGCGACTCGGCGATGCCGCAGAGCATCGAGGCGACGGTGAAACCGCCGACGCAGACGAGGAACAAATTCTTGCGGCCGAAGCGCGCCGCGAGCCAACCGACCGGCGCCGTCATGATGGCGGCCGCCACCACGTAAGAGGTGAGCACCCAGGTGATCTGGTCGAGGGTGGTCGAAAGCGAACCTTGCATGTAGGGGAGCGCGACGTTGGCGATCGTGTTGTCGAGCGCCTGCATCAACGTCGCGATCATCGAGCAGATCGTCACGATGCCGCGGTGGGGAACCGCGGCACGCTCAGGAAACGGAATGACCGTCATCAGAACAGCTCGGCGAGCGAGCGGCGATGCCCGGTATCGATCGCAACGACGACGCTCATGCCCGCGCGCAGCACCGGATCGCCCGGCTTGTAGTCGATGTGGACGCGCACGGGAACGCGCTGCACCACCTTGACCCAATTGCCGCTCGCGTTCTGCGCCGGAAGAATAGAAAACTCCGAGCCGGTGCCGGGGCTGATGGTGTCGATGGTTCCCGACCACGTGCGGCCGGGATAGCTGTCGACGCTGATCTCGGCGTGGTCGCCCGGCTTGACGTGCGTGAGGTCGGTCTCTTTGAGATTGGCGTCCACCCATACGCGATCGGTCGAAACAAGCGCGACCGCGCCCGTGTTCGTCAGGGCGGCGGTCTGGGACACCAAATAGGTCCCGGGCTGAAGCGAATCGACCTGTGTGACGATACCATCGAACGGCGCGCGCACGGTCGTGTGATCGAGCTGACGCTGCGCCTCGTCCTCCTGCGCCTTCACCTGCCGGTAGAGCGGATGCTCCTCGACCGGCACGTCGGGGTTGCCTCCCAGCCGCGCGAGCTGCACCTGCGCCTGCTGTTTGAGGGACTCGAGCTTGTTCCGGTCGGCGGCCAGCGTGAAACGGGATTGGTCGTAGTTGGCCTTCGAGACCACGTCGGTGCGGATGAGGGCCGCGTAGCGATCGTAGTTTGCCTGGTCGAGCTGCACCTGCGACTGCTGCGCCTCGATGTCCTTGAGCATGCGCTGGTAGTCTTGTTTCATCGCCTCCACGCTGAGCGCGACCTGCGCGAGCTGCGCCTTGGCGCTGTCGAGGGCGGCCTGGAATTGGCGCGGATCGACGCGGAAGAGGACTTGTCCTTTCTTGACTGCCTCCCCTTCGTGGACGTCGACGGTGGTGACAATGCCGGACACGTCCGTCGTCACCATCAGCTTGGCGGCGCGCACGTAAGCATCGTCGGCGGAGACCCAGCGTCCGCTGCGCAGCCACAAAGTCGCCGCCACGACGAGCGCTGCCACGATCCCGGTGAGCATGAGGACGATGCGGATCGTCCGCCGGCGGCCGAGGCCGCGCGCGACCAGCGGGTGGTCCAGTTCGACGGTGCGCTTAAGCATGGCGCTCGCGGCGCGCGGCGCCGCCGTCGTGATCGGGTATCGCTCTTGCGGCGGCGGCGCCCTTGCCGGTCGCGCGGGCTTCCGCCGCCAGGTTGGCCTTCATCTGCAGCAGGCCGTCGGTGAGCGCCTTCTGCAACGCCGGGCTCATGCCCGCCGTGATCACCTCGTGGATTTCCGCGCGGTATTTGCCGATCTCGCGCAGGATCGGCGCCGCGGCGGGCGTGAGGTGCAGCCGCCAGACCCGGCGATCGCGCGGATCGGCCTTGCGCACCACGAGTTCACGCGCCTCCAGCCGATCGACGAGGCGCGCGATCGTGATCGGCTCGACCTCGACAATCGCCGCGAGTTCGTTCTGCGTAAGGCCAGGCTGCCGCTCGAGGTGCGCGAGGATCACCCATTGGGCGCGGGTCATGCCGCGCGCCCGCGCCCGCTGGTCGGCGCGGGTGCGCATGGTGCGCGCCACGTCATAGAGCAGAAAGAGAAAATCCTGGTCGAGAGCGGCCTGCATCGGTTCCAGCCGATTCGGGAAAAACCTGGACGACGTTAATATAACGCACGTTACGATTGGTCGCCAGCCCCCGCGCTTTCATGGCCAAAATCCGGTAAATCGCGTGAACGTCGCAATCGGCGGAGGAATAGCCAGCTCCTTGTGGGGTTAGCGGTGTTAATGCGGTGAAGGCGGACGCATCAGGGGAGCGGCGCATGGCTGTCTTTGCAGGGCGGAACTGGGCCGAAATCGTTGCCACCATCGGCGCCGGTGTCGCAATCCTTGCGCTGCTGGCTCTCGCCGTCGGCCCGCTCGGGTGGCGGCTCGGCTGGTGGCACTACCGTTTCGCCTTCTCCTGGCTGATGCCCTATGCGGCCTGTGCGGCGCTCGCCGCCGCGGTAGTCTCGATCGCCGGCTTGGCCTTCGGCTGGTCGCAGCTTGGCAGTCGTGGCGTCGCGCTTGCCGCCATCGGCATCGTGTTCGGCGCGGTCGTCGCCTACATGCCGTGGCAGTACAACCGGCTGCGGGGCGTCGTTCCGCCCATTCACGACATCACGACAGATACGGAGAACCCCCCGGCATTCGTGGCCGCGCTGAAACTGCGCCCGCCCGGATCAAATACGGTGGCCTACGAGGGTTCGACCGTGGCGGGCAAGCAGCACGCCGCCTATCCCGACATCGTGCCGGTGAAGGTCAGCCTCGCACCGGCCGACGCGTTCAAGCGCGCGCTCGATACGGCGAAAGCGATGCCCGGATGGACGGTGGTCGATGCCGATCCGGCGTCCGGCCGCATCGAAGCAAACCAAACCAGCCGCTGGTTCCGCTTCACCGACGACGTGGTCATTCGCGTTGCTGCGGAGGGCGCGGGATCACGCATCGACGTGCGCTCGGTGAGCCGGGTGGGCCGCAGCGATTTCGGCGTCAACGCCGGGCGCGTCCGCGCCTACACGGCCGCGCTCAACGGGCATGGGTAGTAAGGGTCACGCAACTCCCACCAGAGCCGGCAATTCCGCCAGACTCCCGACCTCGCAATCGGGCGCGCCGGGCAGCCGCTCGCGGCGCTGGCCGTAACGGTTGCACCACACGACCCGCATGCCGAAGGCGGACGCCGCATAGGCGTCCCAGGCATTCGATGATTGAAACGCGATCGACCGCGCGGGCACGCCGAGCCGATCGACCGTGAGCTGATAGACCTTGGGGTCGGTCTTATAGACGCCCACCTCATCGACCGAGAGCACCGCGTCGATGAGAGCACTAAGATTGTTTCCTGTGACGATCGCATAGAGCATTTTGGGCGAACCGTTCGACAGGATCGCGGTGCGCATTCCGCTTTGCTTGAGGCGGCGCAGGACGTCCGGCACTTCGGGGAACGTTTCGAGCGTGAGATAGAGCGTCATCAGGCGATCGCGCAACCCCGGACGATCGATGCCGAGGGTTTCCAGCGCGAAGTCGAGGGCATCGCCGGTCACCTGCCAGAAATCCACATAGCGGCCGGCGAGCGAGCGCAGCCAGGTGTATTGCAGCTGCTTGTCGCGCCAGAGCCCGGTAAGCTTGTCGGCCTCGGCACCCAACGCATCGCGACAGCCGCGCGCGGCCGCGGCGAAATCGAACAAGGTGCCGTAGGCGTCGAACACGCAGGCCTTGATGCCGGCAAGCGGAACGTTCGTCATCTCAAGCCTCCGTTAAACCGTGCGATTCGCGCCGGCGGTTGCTGTCGTCCAGCTTTGGCGGATATCGTCAGCCATGAATCCGACCGAATAGACCCGCCTCATCTCAACGCCGTTGCCCGCCTATGGAGTAGCCCAATGCAGTTGCGCCCAATCTTATCGATTGCCGCGGTCGCCTGCGCGCTCGCCTTGCCGGCGAGCGCCGCGATCAAGAAAGTCCCCTACCCCGAGGTCAAGGTCCAAATCGTCGAGGCGTACAAGCCGGATGCGGCATTCGAAGCCATGCGCAAGAAGTTCAGCGAAGCGGTCGCCAAGAAGGATGCGCAGGCGCTGTTCGGCCTAGTTGCGCCGACCTTCGTGTGGACGTTCCAGGGCGGATCGTCCGGCGAGTTCGACATGGGGCGCGACGCGCTTCACAATTTCAAAGTGGTGTTCGGTTTCCGCCCGCAGGGCGCGGACGCGGACGGCCCGGTGGAAAACGGCCCGTTCTGGGAAATGCTCGCCGGCTTTGCCAGCGACGGCACCTATTATCAGGACGATCAGGCCTATAATCTGGTGTGCGGCCCGATCACCGCGAACGCGGTCGACGAGGACGTGATGGAGAAGGCGCGCAATAAACTCGAGGTGGGCGAGGAAACGGTGGATTGGTACTTCACGGTCGCACCGACCTCGGTCGTTAAGGCGCCGAACGACAGCGGGCCGCCAGTCGCGAAAGTCGGCGTGGTCGCCCTGCCCGCACTCAGCCTCTATCCGCCGGTCGAGGAGGGAAAGCCCGGGGTGCCGGCGACGCACGTCGAAGTGCTGCTGCCGAACGGGAAGAGCGGATGGGTGCCGTTGAGCGCGGTGCGGGCCTGGGATTCCGAGCGGCTGTGCTACGCCAAGACGCCGAAGGGCGACTGGAAGATTTCCGCCTACGACCAGCTCGAACAGTAGCGGGGAGGGATGTCTCGGTTCGTCATCGCCCGCGAAAGCGGGCGATCCAGTAAACAAAGACCTTTCAGAAAAAACTGTGGCCGGTGTTTACTGGATGCCCCGCTTCCGCGGGGCATGACGAGGCGGAGACTTAGACTAATGAGTCGTCTGTTTGGCGTCGCCCGCGTCCTCCGCGGATGGGGCGATGCTTTCCGCCTGCTGCGCCAACATCGCCCACGCCTGCGCCATCAGCAAGAACATCGACTTGCGTTGTGTGCCTTTCGCCTGTTCGGCGACGCGGAGGCAGTCCATGGCATCGTTGCGGATTTCGATGGGGCTACGCATGTTTACTCCTCGCACAATGCACACATTTGGTGCGTGCAATATGCCAGGAGAGTGTGGCGCCAATCTGCCCCAACCGGGGCAATTGGTGTGGCGCGCTGACGCGCGCGCGGTGTTATGCAACCGCCGGGGCATCGCGGCGCGCGGCGCGCGCCACCATGATCAGCGCGGTCCCGCCGAATACGAGATCGATGCCGACCAGCAGGCCGAGCGCCCATGCGGCGCTCCCGGGCAGCCCGGCCCAGATGATGGCTGCGATGACGAGATCGACGATGCCGCTCACCAGGATCCAGGCCCACCGGCCGACCAGCTCCCGGCGGTGCTCGATCGCGAGGAAGATCGACAGGATGCCGTCGACCAAAAAGAAAGCGATCAGCACGAAGGTGAGCGAGAGCACGCCGACGAGCGGCTGCCACAGCAGGAGGCCGCCGGCGACGATCGCGACCACGGCCGATAGCAGCGCCCACCAGAAGCCGGGCGCGTGGCGCGCCTGGAAAGTCATGATCAGGCCGGCAATGCCGCTGATGACGAAGAGCCAGCCAATCACGAGGGTGACGGCGAGCGACGCGAGCGGTGGCACGACGATCGCAATGAGACCGAGAAGAACGAGAATGATGCCTTCGGCCAAGAACAGGCCGGAGTGCTCATGCAGCGCCCGGCCGAGCGCGGCTTGCACGTTCCGCGGGTTGGGGGTGAGGGTCGACATGGCGTGGTCCTCGCTGGTGTCAGGTAGCAGCGAGCTTACCACAGGTTTGCCTTCCGTCATTGCGAGCGGAGCGAAGCAATCCAGGGATAATGCGCGCTCCTGGATTGCTTCGTCGCGCCTCCGGCACGCCTCGCAATGACGTTCAACTAAAATGCTTCATGAACCAGCCGAGCGTCTCGTCGGGCGCTTCCTCGGGGACATAGTGGCCGCAAGCGATCGGCCCGCCGGTGACCTCGGCACCGTAGTCGCGCCAGACTTTGAGCACGTCGTCATAGACCGTGCCGGTGTGGCTCTTGGCGCCCCACGTCACGAGCAGCGGACATTTCACCTTGTTGCCGACGCGGAAATCAGCGTCGTCCAAGTCGAAATCGCAGGTGGCGCAGGCGCGGTAGTCCTCGCATGAGCCGCGGATCGTCTTCCAGTTAAAGCAGCGCACGTATTCGGCGAACGTCTCCGGCGCCATGAAGCTCAGCCCGATGCCCGGCTTCAAAAGTTTTTTCTCCATATACCATTCGGGCGGCACCGACGACATCATGCGTTCCGGGAAGTCGTAGGGCTGCGCCATGAACAGCCAATGCCAGGATTTCATGCCCCATTGTTTGGACGCGTTGAGCCAGACGTGACGGCTGGGGAGAATGTCGACGCAAGCGGCCCGCAGCACGCGGTCGGGATGATCGAGCGCCATGCGGTGCGCGGTGCGCGCGCCGCGATCGTGGCCGGCGACGAAGAATTTGTCGTAGCCGAGCTTGCCCATGACCTCGACCTGATCGAGCGCCATGGCGCGGAAGGAATAATTGACGTGATTCGCGCCGCCGTCCTCCGGCCCGACGCTGTCGCCGTAGCCGCGCAAATCCGCCGCCACCACGTGGAAGCGCTCGGCGAGGCGGGGCGCCATCTTGTGCCACGTCACGTGCGACATGGGATTGCCGTGCAACAGCAACAGCGGCGGCCCGCTGCCGCCGTAGCGCAGGCGAATGCGCGCGCCCGAGGTCTCGATGTCGAGAAGTTTGAAACCATCAAACATGATCCGTCCCCTTGGTTATCTACGGTCGTCCGCTCGCGACAGCGATGCTCATAATCCCGTCGCGAAGCGCGCCATCACGACGATGATCGCGACCTGCATCACGCCCTGCACGGCGACGACGCGCACGTAGGTGTGCATCCGGCGGCCGATCTTCTCGCCGTCCGGGCGCGGTTTCTGTATTTCGAAATAGAGGCGCAGGTTGGTCGGCAGCAGATAGCCGAGCCCCTGCACGGTGAGGATTGTCACGATCACAAGCGCGGCGATCACCCAGTAGAACGCGGGATAGCCGACGCCGAGGAAACCCATGCGCTCGGCGAGAAACCAGCCGGCGGTCGAGGTGACGATGCTCAAGGTCGGCATCAGGATGAGCGTGCGCGGAACGAGCGCCGAGATCATCGCGCGGCGCGCGTCGAGCGGCAACCGCCGAAGGATCGGGCCCATGACGAATCCCATGAACAGGTCGATGCCGGTCCACAGGCCGCCGGCGAGCACATGGATGAAATTGAGCAGCCAATCGCTGCCCCACAGGATCGCCGCGATCATGCCGGCGAGCGCGAGTGCGGCGGCCAACAAATAATGCGTGCGCAACGGCGAAGCGGCGAAGGCCGGCAGCGTGGCGGCGCGATCGGTCACGGCGTCCTCGCGAGTGTCCCGATTCCGAAGTTCGCCATAACTCGCGGCACCTCTGATGCGAACTTCGGAATCGAGGACACTAGCAAAGTCATAATTCTTGTGCCGCTTTGAACCCGAAGTTCGCAACCGTTCGCGCCGCAATATGATGCGAACTTCGGGTTCGCGGCACAAGTGGCGAAATGTCGGCAAATCATTGGACGCGGAACCTTACACCAACATTGGCGGAAAAAAGCGGTGCGGCGGCTTCATCTTACCATCCGCTCGCGCGGATGTGAGAATCGGCACATTGGCGTCGAAGCCTCGCCGCGTTGCGGCCGGATTTTTTCGCCTGAAGTGGTGCACGCAAGGGGGCAATGGCGGGAATGGGCGCGCAAACGCCCCGTATCCTTAAAGCAACGGAGGCCACATGAAACGCATTCTTTCCGGCGGCATCGCGCTCGCCTTCGCCGCGGCCGCACCGGCACTCGCCGCCGACCTGCCACGGGCCGCACCGCCGGTCGTGAAGGCGCCGGTGATGGCCCCGCTCGCCGCCTATGACTGGACCGGCTTTTACGTCGGCGTCAACGGCGGCTTTGGTTGGGGCCGGTCGAACTTCGACGGCATCGCCGGGACGCCCGACCATTTCAACACGTCGGGATGGCTCGCGGGCGCCACCGCGGGCTACAATCTGCAATACGGCCACGCCGTGTTCGGCCTCGAGGGTGACATCGACAAGAGCAACATCAACGGCAGCGCGAGCTGCGTCGGCGGCCTCGCCACGTGCAGCGTGCAAAACAATTGGCTCGGCACCGCGCGCGGCCGCTTCGGCTTCGCGTTCGATCGCTTTCTGCCGTTCGTGACCGGCGGCCTCGCGGTCGGCGACATCAACGCCAATGCGCCGGGCTTCGGATCGGCGAGCACGACCAACGCCGGCTGGACCGCCGGCGGCGGGCTCGAAGTGGCGCTCGGCCAGAACTGGACCGCCAAGGCCGAATATCTCCACGTCGACCTCGGCAGCCTCAACTGCGGCAGCGCCTGCACCGGCACGCCGTCGAACGTGGACTTCACCACGAACCTCGTGCGCGGCGGCCTGAACTTCAAGTTCTGATATTATCAGAACGGTCATTGCGAGGAGCGCGAAGCGCGACGAAGCAATCCAGGGCAGCGCGCACGGCTCTGGATTGCTTCGTCGCTTCGCTTCTCGCAATGACGGCTTCGCGCCTTTGCCCAGGTCACGGTTTTTTGGAATACTGCCCCGCATCGCAGACCGTGCCGACCAGGGGCAGCCATGACCGCCGTACAGCATGACATCGGAGCAAGCGCCGCGGCGCTCGAGCGTCCCGACGCAGAAGCCAAGCGGGCGCTCGCCGCCTCGGTGGCGGGCTACGCCCTCGACGGTTTCGATCTCCTCATCCTCGGCTTCATGCTGGGAGCCATCCGCGCCGACCTCGGGCTGACCCCCGCACAGGGCGGCTCGCTGCTCACCTGGACCCTGATCGGCGCGGTTGCCGGTGGCATCCTGTTCGGCATGCTGAGCGACTATTACGGCCGCGTGCGCGTGCTCACCTGGACGATCCTGCTATTTGCGATTTTCACCGGCCTGTGCGCATTCGCGCAGGGGTACACCGATCTTCTCATTTACCGCACCATCGCCGGCGTCGGCCTGGGCGGCGAGTTCGGCATCGGCATGGCACTCGTCGCGGAAGCCTGGCCGGCGCGGCTGCGCGCCCGCGCCTGCGCCTACGTGGCACTCGGCTGGCAGGGCGGCGTGCTCGTTGCCGCGCTGGTGACGCCGCTGCTGCTGCCTCACATCGGCTGGCGCGGCATGTTCCTGGTCGGCGTCGTGCCGGGGCTCGTTGCCTTCGTCATCCGCTGGTTCGTGGGCGAGCCGAAAATCTTCATCGAGCACACCGGCCGCGTGCGCGGCCTCGAGCCGCTCAAGCTGCTGGTCAAGGACGGCGCCACCACCAAAGTCAGCTTGGGCATGCTGATCCTCTGCGCGGTGCAGAACTTCGGCTACTACGGCCTGATGATCTGGCTGCCGAGTTATCTGTCGGGCCGCTTTGGTTTCACGCTCACGCAATCGGCGCTGTGGACGGCGGTCACGGTTGCCGGCATGGCGGCGGGCATCTGGGTCTTCGGCGAGTTCGCCGACCGCATCGGACGCCGGCCGGCGCTGATCACGTTCCAGGTGGGCGCCGCCGTGATGGTGCTGGTCTATTCGCAGCTCACGGACTCGACCGCTCTCCTCATCGGCGGCGCGGTCATGGGCGTGTTCGTCAACGGCATGCTGGGCGGCTACGGCGCCCTGCTCTCCGAGCTGTATCCGACCGAGGCGCGCGGCACGGCGGAAAACGTGCTGTTCAACCTCGGGCGCGGCGTCGGCGGCTTCGGGCCGCTCGCGGTCGGCGCGCTGGTCGCCGCCTACTCGTACCAAGCGGCGATCGCGCTGCTCGCCGGCATCTACCTGATCGACATCGTCGCGACCGTGCTGCTCATCCCCGAGCGCCGCGGCGCCGCGCTGGAATAACGCTCGCCAGCCACATTGCCGAGGAATTGGCGCGGCGATTTAAAGATTGCGTCAACCATTCGCGTCTAACGCGAACAAGTACGCGTTCCCATTCACTAAATCTTGGGCGGGCTGCCGGTAAGCAGGCGGACGATCATTTTCCGTTCGCGCCGGATTGCTCAAGCCCATGCCGCTCGACGTCAAAACCCTGTTCCTGCTCACGGTCGACGTCGAGGCGATGCTCGGCCTTCTGCTGCTGTTCGCCTGGGTGCAGAACACCAGCATCAAGGCGATCGCCTGGTGGGGCTCCGCCCACCTGCTGCGCACGCTCTCGATCGCGCTTTACGGCATGTTCGGGTCGGCGCCGGAACTCATTTCGCTCGATCTTTCCAACGCGCTGCTGTTCACCTCATACGCGGTCGCCTGGAGCGGCGCACGCGTGTTCGACGGGCGCGAGCCGCGGCCCGGCTGGGTGATCACCGGCGCGACGGTCTGGGTGCTGGCCTGCCAAATCCCGCAGTTCGCGCACGCGGTCGAAGTGCGGGTGCTGCTGAGCAACGCGATCGTCGCGGCCTTCTTGTGGCTCACCGCCTTCGAGTTCTGGCGCGGGCGCGACGAGCGGCTGCTGTCGCGCTGGCCGGCGATCTTCATCCTGTTCGGCCATGGCACCATCTTCCTGCTGCGCAACCCGCTTTCCATTCTGCTCGGGCCGAGCAGCGATCCGGCGCTGGCGAGCGCCTGGATGAACGTCATCAGCACCGAGGAAGTGCTCGCCACCATATCGATCGCGTTCATTGTGCTGGCGATGGCCAAGGAGCGCACCGAGCAGCATCACAAGCGCGCCGCCATGGTCGATCCGCTGACCGGGCTTGCCAACCGCCGCGCTTTCCTCGACTCCGCCGCGCAACTCACCCAGGCGCAGACCGCGCGCGACGTGCCGGTTGCCGTCTT
>JAFAUQ010000270.1 GCA_019243195.1 Hyphomicrobiales bacterium | reverse complement strand
TGTTGAGCGGCGGGATGACCAGCAGCTTCTTGTATTTCGCATCTTTCAGGTCGTTCCACGACGTGGGTGCCGGCCACTTCTTGTCGGCGAAATATTTGGTGTTGTACATGAGCCCGGTGGCGACGAGCCCCATGCCGACCGCCTTGTCGTCCTTGTAGCGCGCCGATTTGACGATGTCGGCGTCCGGCAGGCCGACGATCGGCGCGCAGAAGCCGAGCGCGATCGCCTGGTACATCGGCCCGTCGTCGACGATCGCGACGTCGATCTGCTGGTTGCTACGCTGCGCCTGCAGCTTCGCCACCGTGTCGGTGGAATTGCCGGCGATGTATTCGACCGTGCCGCCGAATTTCTTGGTGAACGCCGGCACGATCTCCTTGCGGATGGTCTGCTCGAACGAGCCGCCGTAGCCGGCGACGTAGAGCGTTTGCGCGTGCGCGGCCGCAGAGCCCGCGAGCGCCAACGCGCCGGTCAGCATAAGGGTGCGGACGAAAGAGAGCATGCGATGACCTCCTGTGCGTGCCGGCATCCTACGTAACTTTCTCGGCGGCTATCAATCGGTTAGCCTCTGGCTCGTCATTGCGAGGCCCGCAGGGCCGAAGCAATCCAGGGCCGGACGTGACGCCCTGGATTGCTTCGTCCCCCCTGCGGGGGTCCTCGCAATGACCACGAAAGTGTCCTCATGCCGCGCATCACCCGCCGCGATTTTCTCAATGGGGTCGCCCTGACCGTTGCGTCCGGGCTCACCCCGGCCGCGCAGGTTGCGGCCGATCCGGCGCGCTACCCGCCGGCGCTCACCGGCATGCGCGGCCAGCACGAAGGTTCGTTCGAAGTTGCGCATGCGGTCGGCCGCGAGGGGTGGCGCTATCCGATCGAGAGCCTCGCTATCGAAGAGAGCTACGATCTCGTGGTGGTGGGCGGCGGCATCAGTGGGCTCGCGGCCGCGTGGTTCTACCGCCGCGCCGCCGGCGACGACGCGCGCATTCTGGTCCTCGACAACCATGACGACTTCGGCGGCCACGCCAAGCGCAACGATTTCACGATCAATGGCCGCACCCTCATAGGCTACGGCGGCAGCCAGTCGCTCCAGTCGCCGAAGACGCTCTACAGTCCGGTCGCCAGAGGTTTGCTGCGCGACCTCGGGGTCACTCTTGGCGCATTCCAGACGGCGTTCGATCGCTCCTTCTATCCTTCACTCGGCCTCTCGCGCGGCGTGTTCTTGGCGCGCGAGACGTTCGGGCGCGACGTGCTGGTCGCCGGCGACGCGTTGACGGTCCCGCAAGGCGAGGGCGCGCAAATCAATGCCCGGCCGCTCGGGGAATTTGTCGCCGAGCTCCCGATCACCGATAGCAGCAAAGCGCAGCTTCTAGCGCTGTACGACGCCGGTCGGGACGCACTGCGCGGCAAGTCGCCCGCGGAAAAGAAAGCGTTCCTCAAAAAGACGAGCTACCGCGACTATCTGATGAAGACGTGCGGGTGCAGCGAGGAGGTGGCGAATTGTTTCCAGGGCCGCCCACTCGGATTCTTCGGCCTCGGCTGCGACGCGGTGCCGGCGGCCGACCTCGCGGAGTTCGGCTATCCCGGCTTCGCCGGGCTTGGCCTGACAGCTGAGCACGCGGCGGAACGGCGTGAGCCTTATATTTATCACTTTCCAGACGGCAACGCGGCGATCGCGCGGCTGCTCGTGCGGGCGCTCATTCCCAATGCCGCGCCCGGCCACACCATGGACGACGTGGTGCTGGCGCCGTTCGACTATGCGAATCTCGATCGCATCGAGCAGAATGTGCGCGTGCGGCTCAACTCCACTTGCGTGGACGTGCGCGAACAAGACGTCAAAGTCCGCATTGGCTACGTTCGGGACGGCACCACGCGCCGAGTCGAGACGAAACACGCGGTGCTCGCCTGTTTCCACATGATGATCCCGCACATCATGCCGAGCCTGCCGGCGGCGCAACGCGAGGCGCTGGCGTCAAACGTGAAGACGCCGCTCGTTTACACTAACGTTTTGGTTCGCGACTGGCGGCCCTGGATCGAGCTGAAGGTGTCGAGCATTTCCGCGCCCATGTCATTCCACAATACGGTCTCGCTCGATTTTCCTGTCAGCATGGGCGGCTATCAGCACGCGCGCGACCCCGGCGAGCCGATGCTGCTGCATCTCGCGCATGTGCCGGGCGCGCCCGGACTCGACGCGCGCACGCAGTTCCGCATCGGCCAAATTAAGATCTACCAGATGACGTTCGCCGATTTCGAGGAACGCATCCGTGACGAGCTCGACCGGATGCTCGGCCCCGGCGGCTTCGTCAGCGCGCGCGACATCGCCGCGATCACGGTGAACCGCTGGCCGCACGGCTACGGCTACGCGGCGAACTCGCTGTTCGACCCCGACGACTACGACGAGACCGTGGTCAAGCGCGCGCGGCAGACGGTCGGCCGCGTCGCTATCGCCAATTCCGACGCGGGCGGCGATGCCTATGTGCACCTCGCGATCGACCAGGCCGAGCGCGCGGTGCGCGAGCTGCTGCAGCAATAGCGCATGATCCCGAAAAGTGGGTACCGGTTTTCGGAAAAGATCATGCGCCAAAATCACGGCCTTGCCATTGATTACGCCGGCTCTATGCTTGGCGTCCCATCTTTACAAACCAGCCGCAAAAGCACGGGAGGAAGACATGGCCACGTTCACTTATGACCACATCCATTTGCGCAGCCCGAATCCGGAGAAGACGGCGCAGTGGTACGAGCGCATGTTCGGCGCCGACGTTCTGCGCACGACGCAGCAGGGCAAGCCGCGCATCGATCTCAAGCTCGGCGGCGCCAATATTTTCATCGCCCAGACCACGCCCGACGTGAATCCCGCGCCGACCACGCCCTATCGGGGGCTCGACCATTTCGGCCTTTCCGTGAGCAACATCGATGCGATCGCGGCCGACTTGAAGGCGAAGGGCGTCGAGTTCACGCGCGAGCCGGAAACCGTGCGGCCGGGCGTGCGCATCTGCTTCCTGCGCGGCCCCGAAGGCGTGTCGATCGAGCTGCTCGACCGCAATCACAAGGGCGCGTGAACATTGTTTGACGCCGTCATCCTGAGGAGGCCGCGCGCTTGCGCGCGGCCGTCTCGAAGGATGGAAGCAAGCTCCGTGCTTGCGGCCATCCTTCGAGACGCTCGGCGCTACGCGCCGAGCTCCTCAGGATGACGTCGAGTTTGTTTTCACAAATGGCGCGCTGGCGCGTGGGGGTCGATGCGGGCGGGACCTTCACGGACATCTGCATCTTCGACGAGAGCGACGGGCGCGTGGCTGTCTGGAAGGTCGCCTCGACGCCGGACGATCCCTCGCGCGGCATCGTCGACGGCGTTGAGGAAGCGCTGCGCCGCGCATCGCCGAACGGCGGCGCGCCGCCGGCGGAATCCGTGTCCTATTTCGGCCACGGCACCACGGTCGCGACAAATGCGCTGATCCAGCATCGCGGCGTCAAGACCGGGCTCGTGACCACTGCGGGCTTCCGCGATCTTTTGGAAATAGGCCGGCAGAAGCGGCCCGACCTCTACGACTTCTTCGCCGACAAGCCGACGACGCTCGTTCCGCGCGACTTGCGCATCGAAGTGCCCGAGCGCGTGCGTCACACCGGCGCGATCGAGACCCCGCTCGACGAGGCGGCCGTGCGCGCGGCCGCGCAGAAGCTGCGCGCGGCCGGCGTCGCCGCGGTCGCGATCGCATTCCTCTACAGCTTCGTGCGCCCCGAACACGAGCAGAGGGCGAAACGCATTCTTCAGGAGGAAATGCCCGAGGCGTTCATCTGCACGAGCCACGAGATCGCGCCCGAGTTCCGCGAGTTCGAGCGGCTGTCAACCGCGGTGGTGAATGCGTATCTCGGCCCGGTGATGAAGCGCTACATCGAACGTCTGGGCGCACGGCTCGTCGACCTCGGCGTGCGAACTGCGCCGCACATGACCCAGTCGAACGGCGGCGTCATCGGCTTTACGACCGCCGCCGCCATGCCGGTGCGCACCATTCTGTCTGGTCCCTCGACCGGCGTGGTGGGCGCGCAGGCGGTCGGCACCGCGGCGGGTTTTTCCGATCTCATCACCTTCGACATGGGCGGCACCTCGACCGACGTGTCGCTGCTCAAGGATGGCGCCGCGCGGCTCGCGTCGGAAGCGACGGTGCACGGCTATCCCATTAAGGCGCCGATGCTCGACATCCACACGGTCGGCGCCGGCGGCGGATCGATCGCCTACGTCGATGCGGGCGGATTGCTCAAAGTCGGTCCGCGCAGTGCCGGCGCCGATCCTGGGCCCGTGTGCTACGCCCGCGGCAACACGGAGCCGACGGTGACCGATGCCAACGTCGTGCTGCAAACGCTCAACCCGACGCACCTGCTCGGTGGCCGCATGGCGGTGCGCCAGGACCTCGCCCGCGATGCCATCGGCCGGCTCGCCAAGCAGCTGCGTTTGCCGATGATGCAGACGGCGCAGGGCATTGTCTCGGTCGTGACCGCCAACATGGCGCGCGCCATCCGTGTGATTTCGGTGCAGCGCGGCCATGACCCGCGCGACTACACCCTCGTCGCGTCCGGCGGCGCGGGTCCGCTGCACGCGGCGCGGCTCGCCCGCGAACTCGACATCGCCCGCATCCTGGTGCCGCGCAGCCCCGGCATCTTGTGCGCGATGGGCCTGCTGCTCACTGACTTGCGCGCCGACTTCGCCACCACCCGGCTGCTGCCGCTCGCGGCTGAGTCAGTGAGCGAAATCGAAGCCGCGTTCGCCGCCCTCGACGCTCGTGCCGCCGCGTGGTTCGCTCAGGAGAACATTCCCGCCGATCGGCGTCGTCTCGCGCGCACGGTCGACATGCGCTACGCCGGCCAGAATTATGAGTTGGCCGTGCCGCTGCCGGACGGACCGATCACCGCGCGCACGCTCGACCTGCTGGCCGACGGATTTGCCGCGGCTCACCAACGCATGTACGGCTTCCTCGCCGAGGAGGAGCCGGTGCAGCTGGTGACGTTCCGGGTCGAGGCCACCGGCCTTGTCGTCAAGGCGACGCTGGCGCAGGAGCAAATGGGCGGCGCCGATGCGTCGGGTGCCATCCGGGCAAGGCGCGACGTGTGGATCGCCGAAGAAGAGCGCAGCCTGCCCTGCCCGATCTACGACCGCGACTTGCTCAAGCCCGGCAACCGCCTGCGAGGACCGGCGATCGTCGAGCAGATGGACGCGACCACCTTGGTGCTGCCCGGCATGGAGGCGTACGTCGATACGTATTTGCATTTGATTTTGGAGACGGCATGAACGAAGCCGCGCCGGCGCTTACGCTCGATCCGATCACCGTCGAGGTGATCGGCGCCGCCCTCTCGTCGATCGTCGAAGAAACCGGCGAGGCGCTGATCCGCGCGTCGTTCTCGACCAATGTGAAAGAACGGCGCGACTGCTCGACGGCGCTGTTCGACGCCGAGGGGCGCACGCTGTGCCAGGCCGAGCACATCCCGATGCACCTCGGCAGTTTCATCGGCATCCTTTCGCACGTGGTCAAGCATCACCCGGTCGCCGGCATTCGTCCAGGCGACGTGTTCGTCGGCAACGACGCCTACGCCGGCGGCGGCACGCATTTGCCCGACATCGTGCTGGCCGAGCCGATCTTCGTCGACGGCGCAATTGTCGCCTGGACCGTCAACCTCGCGCACCACGCCGACTTCGCCGACCGCGGCCACGCCCATATTTATCAGGAAGGCCTGCGCATCCCGCCGATCCGGCTCTATCGCGCCGGCGAGCTGCAGCAGGACGTCCTCGACCTCATCCTGCTCAATTGTCAGGTGCCGCGCGAGCGCCTGTCCGATCTGCGCGCGCAGATGGCCGCGAACCGGCTCGGCGTGCAGCGGTTCCAGGCACTGTGCGCGAAATACGGCACCGCGATCGTGCTCAAAACCAGCGAAGCGCTGCTCGATTATGCCGAGCGCAAGATGCGCGCCGGCATCGCCGCCATTCCGGACGGCGTCTATCGCTTCGCCGACCTGTTCGAGAACGCGGAGATCGAGGGTGAAATGCCGGTCTCGGCCGAGATCACCGTGGCTGGCGACACAATGAGACTGCACTTCGAAAGCCCGCCGCAGCCGCGCGCCGGCATCAACATGACCTACACCGCGCTGCTCTCGACCGTTTATTACACAGTGAAATCGATCGTCGATCCGACCATTTTGCCCAACGCGGGCCTCGCGCGGCCGCTCACCGTGACGGCGCCTGAGGGCACCCTGTTCAACTGCACGCATCCGGCGGCTGTGAACGGACGCACCATGACGTGCCAGCGCGTCGCGGATCTCATCATCGGCGCGCTCGCGCAAGCGGTGCCGGAGCGGGTGACAGCCTGCTCCAACAGCTGCTGCACGATCGTGACCTTCGTCGGTCATCAGCCGCACGACAACAGCATTTGGGTTTATTTGGAAACCATCGGCGGCGGCAGCGGCGCGCGTCCGAACAAGGACGGCCTCGACGGCGTGCACGTGCACATCACCAACACCTCGAATCTGCCGGTCGAGGCGCTGGAAATCGAATATCCGCTGACCTTGATGCGCTACGAGCTGGTCGATGGTTCCGGCGGCCCGGGCAAATTCCGCGGCGGCATGGGGCTGCGGCGGGTCTATCGCGCCGAGGCCGAGTGCCAGGTGCGGCTCGATCTGTCGCGCCTGCGCTCGGATTCCTGGGGCCTGTTCGGCGGCGGCGCCGGCGGGCGCAGTCGCCGCGTGTGCAGCCCCGGCCTCGCGTTCGAGCGCGACAACGCGACGGTCAAGGCCGGCCAATGGTTCGAGATCATCACGCCGGGTGCCGGCGGCTATGGCCCACCCGCGGAGCGCGACCGTGACGCGGTCGCGCGCGACATCGCTGAGAGCGTAATCGATGCGCCGACTGCGCAAAATGTTTATGGAGTCGTACAACAAATAAAAACGTCATCCTGAGGAGGTCGCGCGCTTGCGCGCGACTGTCTCGAAGGATGGCCACAAGCTCGGTGCGTGCGTCCACCCTTCGAGACGCGCGCCTTCGGCGCGCTCCTCAGGTGACGGCGAACATTGGGCGGGCTACGGTAGCTGTGATGTACTCTTTCCCCCGCCTCGTCCGTGAAGCTTTCCGCCGCCACAGCGGCTGGGAGCCGACGTGGCGCTCGCCCGAGCCGAAGCCGCGTTACGACGTCGTCATCGTCGGCGGCGGCGGGCACGGGCTCGCGACCGCCTATTACCTCGCCAAGGAGCCCGGCATTGCCAACGTCGCCGTGCTGGAGAAGGGCGCGCTCGGCCTGGGCAACACCGGGCGCAACACCACGATCGTGCGCTCGAATTATCTGCTCGATGCGAACGCGCATTTCTACGAATGGTCGCTCAAGCTGTGGGAGGGGCTGTCGCAGGAACTCAATTTCAACGTCATGTTCTCTCAGCGCGGGGTCATCAACCTTGCCCATTCCGACGCCCAGCGCGACCAATACCGCCGGCGCGGCAACGCCATGCGGCTCAACGGCATCGACGCGGTGTGGCTCAATCGCGCCGAACTCGCCCGCCGGGTGCCGCTGCTCAATTGCTCCGATGATGCGCGCTATCCGATCGTCGGCGGACTTCTGCAGCCGCGCGGCGGCACCGCGCGTCACGACGCGGTCGCCTGGGGCTATGCGCGCGCCGCGGATGCGCGCGGCGTCGACATCATCCAGAATTGCGAGGTCACCGGGTTCCGCATCGAGCACGGGCGCGTGCGCGGTGTCGACACCACGCGCGGCTTCATCGCCGCCGACAAGGTCGCTCTCGCGGTCGCCGGCCACACCGGCCAGGTCGCCGCGATGGCCGGGCTGCGCCTGCCGATCGAGACCCACGTGCTGCAGGCCTTCGTGAGCGAGCCGCTCAAGCCGATGCTCGACACCGTCGTGACCTTCGGGGCCGGGCACTTCTACGTCAGTCAGTCGGACAAGGGCGAATTGGTGATGGGCGGCGACCTCGATTTCTATAGTTCCTACGCCCAGCGCGGAAACCTGCCGGCGGTGCAGCACGCGGTCGAATGCGGGCTCGCCATGTTCCCGAGTTTCTCGCGCCTGCGCATGATGCGCAGCTGGGCCGGCGTCATGGACATGACCATGGACGGCAGCCCGATCATCAGCAAAACGCCGATCGAGAATCTCTACATCGACGGCGGCTGGTGCTACGGCGGCTTCAAGGCGACGCCCGGCTCGGGCTGGGTGTTCGCCTGGACCATCGCCAAGGACGAGCCGCATCCGCTCAACGCCGCCTTCGCGCTCGACCGCTTCCGCCGCGGCGCCGTCATCGACGAAAAAGGCGCCGGCCCCGACGCCAAGGCGCATTGAGAAATGCTCCTGATCCCCTGCCCGCACTGCGGCCCGCGCAGCCATATCGAGTTCACCTACGCGGGCGACGCGACCTTGCGCCGGCCGGCGGACGACGCGCCCCTCGCCGAATGGGCCGATTATGTTTATTTGCGCGACAATCCGCACGGGCCGCATCGCGAATACTGGCACCACGTGCACGGCTGCCGCGCCTATGTGACAGTCGAACGCGACACCGCCACGCACGCGATCGTCACGCCGGGCGGAGAGGCTTCGTGAGCGCCGAGCCGTTTCGTCTTCCGTCGGGCGGCGCGATCGACCGCACGCGCACGCTCGCCTTCACCTTTGACGGCCGTTCCTATACGGGCCATCCGGGCGACACGCTCGCGTCGGCCTTGCTGGCAAACGGCGTTCGGATCGTCGGCCGCAGTTTCAAATATCACCGCCCGCGCGGCGTCTTCACCGCCGGACCGGAGGAGCCGAACGCACTCGTGCGCGTGGGCGAAGGCGCGCGCGCCGAGCCCAACACCCGCGCCACCATGGTCGAGCTTTACGACGGCCTGGTTGCGCAGAGCCAGAATTGCTGGCCGTCGCTTGGTTTGGATATTTGGGCGCTCAACAATTTGTTGGCCCCGCTGTTTCCGGCCGGCTTCTACTACAAGACCTTCATGGCGCCGGCGCGCGCGTGGCCGGCCTACGAGCGCATCATCCGGCGCGCGGCCGGCATCGGCGCGCACGTGCCGCACGCCGACCCCGATCGATACGAGCGGCGCTTTGCCCATTGTGACGTGCTGGTGGTCGGCGGCGGCGCCGCCGGCATCATGGCCGCGACCGCGGCGGCGCGCGCCGGCGCCGACGTGATGCTCATCGACGAACGCGACACCTTGGGCGGGCACCTGCGCGGCGAGCGCGGGGGCGCCGAAATTTTGCTGCCCTACCTGCGAGAGCTTGCGGCCGACAAGAACGTCCGGCTCCTGCCGCGCACCACCGCGTTCGGCGTTTACGATCACGGCACCGTGGCGCTCGCGGAGCGGGTGACAGATCACCTCGGCGCGGCCGCAACGCCGTCACTCCCGCGCCAGCGCCTGTGGATGGTGCGGGCACGGGAGATCGTCATTGCAGCCGGCGCGATCGAGCGGCCGCTCGTATTCGCCGGCAATGATCGGCCGACCGTGATGCTGGCATCGGCCGTGCGAACCTATATCAACCGCTTCGCCGTCCTGCCCGGGCGCCGCGCCGTCGTGTTCACAAACAATTCCGATGCCGCTTGTACAGCCCGCGACCTCACAGCGGCCGGCGTCGAGGTGGCAGCCGTTGTCGATGCGCGCGCAGGCCAAGCGGTGGTTGCCACGACCGGGCGCAGTTTGCGGGCGGTGGCCATATCGTCGATCGACGACGCAGGCCGGCCGATCGACGCCTCCCGCTGGATCGACTGCGACCTCCTCGCCGTCTCCGGCGGTCTGACGCCGAGCGTGCATCTGCATTCTCACACCGGCGGCAAGCTCACCTGGGAAGAGACGATCGCCGCCTTTGTGCCTGGCACGGGTGCAGCAAATATTCGCGTGTGCGGTGCCGCGCGGGGCGTGTTCCCGCTCGCCGATTCCCTTTCCGATGGCGTGCGCGCCGGCGGCGTGGCCGCGCAAGCGCTCGGGCTTAAACCGCCCGCGCTCGACCTCCCCGCCTGCGCGCCCGAGGAGCCGTGGTCGATCCGTCCGCTGTGGGAGGTGAAGTCGGCGCGCAATATGCGCGGCAAGCGCTTCGTCGATCTGCAGGACGACGTGACGGCCGACGATCTCGAGCTCGCGGTGCGCGAGAACTATCGCTCGATCGAGCACGTCAAGCGCTACACCACGCTCGGCATGGGGACCGACCAGGGCAAGACCGCGAATCTCAACGGCCTCGCGATCGTGGCGCAGCGGCGGGCCGAGACGATCGCGACGGTCGGCACGACCACCTTCCGTTCGCCTTATACGCCGGTCGCCTTGGGTGCGCTCGCGGGGCCGGAGACCGGCAAATATTTCGAGCCGATCCGGCGCACGCCGCTGCATGATTGGCACGCGGCGCAGGGCGCGACGTTCGTCGAGGCCGGCCAGTGGCTGCGCCCGCGAGCGTACCCGCGGCCGGGCGAAAGTTTTAATGCCGCCTGGCGGCGCGAGGTGCTCAGCGTGCGCGGCACCGCCGGCATTTGCGACGTCTCGACCCTCGGCAAGATCGACGTGCAGGGGCCGGACGCGACCGCGTTTCTCGAGCGCGTCTACTGCAATGGCTTTGCGCGCCTGCCGGTGGGCCACGGCCGCTACGGCCTGATGCTGCGCGAGGACGGCATCGTGCTCGATGACGGCACCGTGACCCGCATCGGTGAGCGGCAATATTTTTTGACCACGACCACGTCAAACGCCGGGCGGGCATTGGCGCATCTGGAATATTTGCTGCAGGCGGTATGGCCCGAGCTGAAAGTGCGAGTCGCCTCGGTCACCGATCAGTACGGCCAGATCGCGCTCGCCGGGCCACGCAGCCGCGACGTGCTGGGCAAGGTCGCCGATATCGCCGTGGACAGCGCCGCCCTGTCCTTTCTGGGATCTGCCGTGACGACGATCGCCGGCGCGCGGGTGCGATTGTTGCGCGTCAGTTATTCGGGTGAGCTGGCTTATGAGATTGCCATCCCGGCCGGTCACACCGTCGCGGTGTGGGAGGCGCTGCTCGTGGCGGGACAGGAGTTCGGTCTTGCGCCCTACGGCGCCGAGGCGATGGCGGCGATGCGCATCGAGAAAGGCCACGCGGCCGGCGCCGAGATCAACGGGCAGACGACGCCAGCCGACCTCGGCCTCGCGCGGCTCGTATCCACGAAGAAATATTTCGTCGGGCGACGGCTGCTGGAACGGCCCGCGATGGCCGATGCGGCGCGCCCGACCCTCATCGGGCTCACGCCGGTAGACGGCGTCACGCCCATTCCCGCCGGCGCGCAACTCATTGCCGACGCACGGGCGAAACCACCGGTCAAGATGCTCGGCCACGTCACCTCCGCGACCTTCAGCCCGACGCTCGGCCGGCCGATCGCGCTCGCGCTGCTCACGGGCGGCATGGCGCGCATTGACGAAACTCTCGTGGCCGCGTCGCCGCTCGACGGCGTGAGCGTCGCGGCGCGGGTGGTTCATCCGGTGTTCTACGATCCGGCGGGAGAACGGCTCCATGATTGACACGCCCGTTCGCATCACGGCGCGCGGCCCGCTCGACATCGCGCAGGTCGCGGCATTCGGCGATCCCGCGCAAACGGCCGCGCGCCTGTCCAAACATTTCCGGCTGACGATCACGCCGGCTCCGAACCGCGCGATCGTGGCCGGCGATCTCACCGTGCTGTGGCATGGGCCGGGCCAATGGCTGATCGCGCGCGCGCCGGCAGCGACGCAGCTTGCCGACGATCTCGCCGAATTATTTGGTGAAGACGCCGCCGTGGTCGATTTCAGTCACGCCCGCGCGGCGCTGCGATTCGAGGGTGATGGCGCCCGCGACGTGCTCGCCACAGGCACCAGCATCGACCTGCGGCCGGCACATTTTAGCCCCGGCGCCTGCGCGCTCACGGCGCTCGGCAAGATCGACGCGCTGCTCCACGCCGTCGCGCCGGAGACGATCGACGTCTACGTGGCGCGCAGCTACGCACAGGCGTTCGTCGAATGGCTGGACGCGCCCGTTATTTCCTCATGACGATCCGCGGATCGCCGCCGCGATTGCCGGAACTGCGCGCGGGTCGGTAATCATTTCGATGTGATCGAGATCGGGGACGACCGTGACAGGCACGTCGATCCGGACCGCGTGCACCGTCGGCGCGAACAGGTCGGCGAAGAACAGTTCGTCCTTGGCCCCGACGACGACCGCGAGCGGTGCGCGCGCGCCACGCAAATCACCCGCGTAGTCCCACGTGCCGAAGGCGCGCATCAAGCGAAACGAATAGAAGCGCGTGAGATCCGCCGGATTGTCGGGCGCGATCGCGAAGGCGAGCGTCGGCAGATGATCGAAGACGTGGACGCCGAGCTTGTCGAGAAACAGCAAACCGAAGATGCGCGGCAGGAACGGTTTTGCCCAAGCGTCGCCGCGCGTCCGCACGGTCGGCGCTCCGGGCCCCAAGAAAGGCGAGATCAGCACGACACGCTCGAACTTCGCGCCGACCGGCATGGCCGCGGCGTGCAGCGCAAAGCCTCCGCCGGAAGAAAAGCCCACCAGCACAAGACGCGCCGCCGGATGACGCTGGCGGATAAACGCAACGAAGTCGGCGAGATCGTCATCGAGTTGATCCGCGTAATCGATGTCGCTGCGCCGGCCGGTGCCGCCGTGGCCGCGGATGTCGGGCGCGTAGACGACAAGGGGTTCGGCGTTAAGCGCTTTACCGAGAGCATGCAGGCTGGCGCTCGACGCGGAGGACCCGTGGATGGCGATGACAATGAGGCCGGGCGTGACACGCGTGAGGGGCTGCCAGACGCGGAAAGCGATCGGGGTGCCGTCTCGGGCAGGGGTGGTTTGCACCGGCGGAAGGTCATGAAAATCGACCTTACCGAACGGCTCGCTGATGGAGGCGAGGTAGGGCGGCGGATCGCTTGTGCCGAAGGCGATCATGCCGGCGAGGACGGCGACAGCCACAACGGCAATGCCGCCTACTGCGAAACCGACCCACATAAGAGGGCGCATCGAGCCTGACATTGGCGGATTCCCTACTTAAGTAGGTTAGAACGCCCGGCAGCCCGACGCCAGCGGCTATAACGCAACTGCGGTGGTCACGCTATACCTTTGATGTAACAGCCGTTTTAAGCAATCCCCGCTGTTATTTGGGTGCATCGCACAAAAAGCTTGACTCAGTGCAGCATTCAGATTGAATCAATTCTACTGTCGGGAAATGGTCATGGACGGCCGGGCCGCCTCATATCTGCCGAGCTTCATCTTGCCCTGCCCCTATTGCGGCCGGCGGATGTCGGTCAAGACGGCCGAGCCCACCCGCTTCGCAGCCGAATTCGAGGACGTGACCCACGCGTGCGGCCAGTGCGGCACCGAACTGGTGCGCACGATCCAGCGCGAGCCGGGAGCCACCAAGGCGGCGTGACCGATTGTCGTTCCGGGGCGCCGCGAGGCCGTAGCCGACGCTGCGCGTCGGCGTTCTTGACGTCAAGAACGGCGGCCGAAGGCCGCCTATGCCCGGAATCCATGAACACCGGCCGTCCAGAATTAGCTCCGCCCGTGTTCATGGTTCCCGGGATCCCTCGCTTCGCTCGGGCCCCGGGATGATAGTCAGTGGATTAGCTCCGCTCTTCAAACACCTGCTTGGCGACGAGAGCCGCGGTCATAGCGGCCGGCCAACCGGCGTAGAACGCCAGATGGGTGATGACTTCGCTCAGCTCGCTCTGTTTGAGCCCGTTGTCGAGCGCGCGTTGCAGATGGCCGACCAGTTGCTTCTCGCGGCCGAGCGCGATCAGCGTGGCACAGGTGATCAGGCTGCGGTCGCGCTTGGACAAGCCGGGGCGCTCCCATACCTCGCCGAACAGCACCCGTTCACTGAGCTCGATGAGGGCCGGGACGGTGTTGCGGACTTGATCACGTGCCGATGCAGGTTGCTGTGCCATGGCTTACCCTTTCTTGGGTTGACGCTTGTGGATCCTGGATTGCTTGCTTCCCCGATTTTCGCGGGTCGCAATGACGATCATTTCTTGCGCAAGTCGCGCACCCGCACCGCCTTGCCTTCCGAGCGCGGCACCTCGCCGGGTGATTTCACCGCGATCTCACAGGTCACGCCGATCAGCGATTTGATGTGCGTCGCCACGTCTTGCGCCTTTCGCTCGCGCCCCTCCGCGTCTGCGGGTGCGTCCGGCGCCAACTCCACTTCCAGCTTGATCGCGTCGAGCGCGCCCTCGCGGGCGAGCACGATCTGATAGTGCGGCGCGAGCCCGGGAAAGCCGACCAGGACCGCCTCGAGCTGAGAGGGATAGACGTTGACCCCGCGGATGATCAGCATGTCGTCGTCGCGCCCGGTCACCCGCATGATGCGCACATGGCTGCGGCCGCACGGGCAGGGACTGCGGTCGAGGCGGGTGATGTCGCGCGTGCGGTAGCGGATCATCGGCAGCGCCTGCTTGGTAAGCGTGGTGATCACCAGCTCACCGGTGTCGCCCGCCGGCAGCGGACGCAGCGTCTTCGGGTCGATGATCTCGAACAGAAAATGATCCTCCCAGCCGTGCAGCCCGGCCTGCGCCACGTCGCACTCGCCGCCTACCCCGGGACCCTGCACCTCGGAGAGGCCGTAGTGATCGATCGCTTTGATGCCGAGCCGCTGCTGCAGGCTTGCGCGCATCGCGTCGCTCCACGGCTCGGCGCCGAACACGCCGATGCGCAAGGCGTCGCTGCGCAGCTCGACCCCCATGCCGGCCGCGACCTCGGCGATGTTGAGCGCATAGGACGGCGTCGCGCAGATGACGTTGGCGCGGAAATCCTTGAGCAGGAGCACTTGGCGTTCGGTGCCGCCGCCCGACATAGGAACGACCGTGCAGCCGAGGCGCTCGGCGCCGTAGTGCACACCGAGGCCGCCGGTGAAAAGGCCGTAGCCGTAGGCATTGTGAATGATGTCGCCGGGCCGCGCACCGGCGCAGGCGAGCGAGCGCGCCATCAGGTCCGCCCAGGTGTCGAGGTCGCGCCGCGTGTAGCCGACCACGGTAGGCTTGCCGGTGGTGCCCGAGGACGCATGCACGCGCACCACGTTCTCGCGCGGCACCGCGAACATGCCGAAGGGATAATTCTCGCGCAGGTCACCTTTCTCGGTGAAGGGGAAGCGCTCGATATCGGCGAGGTCCTTGCAGTCGGCGGGCTTCACGCCGGCCGCGTCGAACTTGTTCTTGTGCTGCGCCACGTTGGCATAGGCGTATTCGAGCGTCTGGCGCAGGCGCACGCTCTGCAGCTCGGAAAGCGCCGCGCGCGGCATGGTCTCGGCGTCGCGGTCGAACATGAACGCGTCGCTGTCCACGTTAGTCTCCGCGACTTCCACGTCAGCCCTTGCGTGCGGCGTCGCGCCGCTCGGCTTTGGCCTTCAGGCGCGCGTAGGTCTTGCTCACGTCAACGACGAAGCGCGCGTGGGTACCGCCGCTGATCGGCTCGAGTTCGTCCTTGGCGGTGACCTCGAAGGAAACTTTGCGCCCTTCGACCGCCATCACTTTCGCGGTGATCTCGACGGTCATGCCGAGCAACGTCGGCGCCAGATGGCGCAGCGAAATATCCATGCCGACCGACTCCTCGCCCGGATCGGCATGCTCCAGCAGCAGGCCGCGGCAGGTCTGTTCGATGTCGCGCACCAGCATCGGTGTGGCGTAGACGCGCCCTTCTTCGCCCATGAAGTCGATGGTGCGGTCGAGGCCGATGGCGATCGATACCGTCTTCGACAGCCCCGGCTGCAGGCTCTGCTTCATCTTCTTCCCCGTGTAACCGGCCGGGTTTGGGTGCCCCGGCCGCTGTTTGGCCGGATGACTTATCATTCCTGGCGCGGCGGCTCTACGTCTCTCAGAACGTCACGATCTGGCGGACGGCGGCGACGTCGGCGAGGCGGTCGAAGCCGGCGTTGATGTCGGCGAGCGGCAGGGTGCCGCTCTTGAGGCGATCGATCGGCAGCCGCCCCTGTTTGTAGAGCTCGATGAACGCGGGCACGTCGCGCTCGGGCACGCAGGAGCCCATGTAGCTGCCGCGGATCGCCTTCTCGTCGCCGACTAGGCTGGAGTGGTTGAGCGCGTAGGTCGCCGCCGCGGGCGGCAGGCCGGCGGTGACAACCGCGCCGCCGCGCGTGAGAAGCTCGAGACAGAGCGCCAGCGCCTTGATCGAGCCCGCCATCTCGAAGGCGAAATCGACGCCGCCGCCAGTCGCCTCGTGGATGTCCTTGGCGCAGGCAGGATCGCCGGCATTGAAGGTTTCGGTTGCGCCAAGCTGGCGCGCGAGCCCGAGCTTCTCGTCCGACAAATCGACCGCAATGATCCGTTGCGCGCCGGCGACGCGCGCCCCGAGCAGACAGCTCAAGCCCACGCCGCCGAGGCCGACCACGGCGACCACGTCGCCCGGCCGTACCCCCGCCGTGTTCACGGCCGCGCCGACGCCGGTCTGCACCGCGCAGCCGAACATCGCCGCATCAACCAGCGGCACGGCCGGATCGATCTTCACCAGCGACGAGCGCGCGACCACCGCGTATTCGGCAAAGCAGGAAATGCCGGAGTAATGCGCGATGAACGTGCCGTCGCGCGAGAGCCGCCGGCCGCCCGTCATGAGTTCACCGCGCGCGCGCAGTTGCGGCCAGCGCGTGCACACGTTGGGACGGCCGCGCCGGCAATTGCGGCATTCCCCGCAACTCGGCACGAAAACGAACACCACGTGGTCGCCGGGTTTGAGATCGCGGATGCCCGCGCCGAGCTCGGCGACGATGCCGGCGCCCTCGTGGCCGGGAATGGTCGGCAAGGTGCGCGGCCGGCTGTTGTCGATCGTGGACAGATCCGAGTGACACAGGCCGGCGCCCTCGACCTTCACCAGCACTTCCCCCTCGCCGGGCCCGTCGAGATCGACGCTCTCGATGCGCAGCGGCCGGCTGTCCGCGTACGGACGCTGCAGGCCCTGCTCATAGAGAACAGCGGCGGTCATTTTCATGGGCAAACCTCTTGCGCGACTACGCTGCGCCGCACCTGCCAACATACTATCATCCGCATGCGCGCGTGCGCGGCAAAGCGGCGGCGGCGCCTCGGGAGGAATGAATGAAGCTCGGCAAGCTCGGCATTTGGATAGGATTGGACAGCGTCACGGCGGCGAGGTCGCTCGAAATCGCCAAGCGCATAGAGGCGCGTGGCTATTCCGCCCTGTGGATACCTGAGAGCCGCGGGCGCAACGTGCTGGTGAACTCCGCCTGGCTGCTCGCCGGCACGACGAAGCTGATCGTGGCGCCCGGCATCGCCAACATCTACGCGCGCGACGCCATGGCCATGGCGGCCGGCCAGCGCGGGCTCAACGAGCAGTCGGGCGGACGTTTCCTCCTCGGCCTCGGGGTGTCGCACGTGCCGACCGTGAACACCTTGCGCGGCCACGTGTACGGCAAGCCGGTCGCGACCATGCGGGCGTATCTCGATGCGATGCGCGCGGCGCCTTACATCGCGCCGCCCCCGCCGGAGCCGCCGCTCACCATCCTGGCGGCGCTCGGTCCGCGCATGCTCGCGCTCTCGGCCGAGCACGCCGATGGCGCGCATCCCTACAACGTGCCGCCCGAGCACACGGCCGCGGCGCGACGCATCCTCGGGCCTCACAAATTATTGTGCCCGGAGCAGATGGTCGTGCTGGAGAAGAACCCGTTGGAGGCGCGCCGCATCGGCCGCGCCGCCCTCGAGCGCTACATGAAGCTCGACAACTACGTCAACAACTGGCGCCGCCTCGGCTTCACCGACGACGACTTCGCCGGCGGCGGCTCCGACCGCTTCATCGACGCCAATGTCGCCTGGGGCGACGAGGCGGCGATCCGTGCGCGCGTGCAGGCGCACTGGGACGCGGGCGCCGACCACGTCTGCATTCAGCCGCTCCGGCTCGACGGCACGGCGCAAGTCCTCGACGAACGCATCATCGATCTGCTGGCGCCGGTGGGCGAGATTGTTTCGTAGAGCGCACGTCATTGCCAGGCGCCCCGCAGAGGCGCCGAAGCAATCCAGGGGCAACAACCGCGGTGCCGGTAGCCCCTGGATTGCTTCGCTTCGCTCGCAATGACGAGGCGCTTGACCGGCCCGCGAATGCGCCCTACGGAACTTTCGCTCCTGCGGCAGGTTTCGCTTACGGGTGACGGGTGCGCAGGAGATTGCGCATGCTCATCCGCTGGCTTGCCGTCATCCCGTTCCTCGCCCTGATCATCGGTCCGTTCTTCGTCAATCGGGCGACACCCTTCATCGCCGGCCTGCCCTTCCTGCTCGCCTGGATCGTGGCGTGGATCCTGATCACCTCGCTGATCATGGCGGTGATCTACGCGACCGATCCGGCGAACCGGGAGGGTGAGCCGTGAACGCCGCCCTGCCCTTCATCGCCGCGGCCGCGCTGCTCGCGCTCGCGCTCGGATTCCTCGCCCGCCGCGGCAAGGACATGGACCTCGAGCAATGGACGGTGGGCGGCCGCGGCTTCGGCGCGCTGTTCGTCTTTCTGCTGCTCGCCGGCGAAATCTACACCACCTTCACCTTCCTCGGCGGCAGCGGCTTTGCCTACGGCAAGGGCGCGCCCGCCTACTACATTCTCTGCTACGGCACGCTCGCTTATGTGCTCTCCTATTTCATGCTGCCGCCGATTTGGCGCTACGCCAAGGAACACCGCCTCTACTCGCAATCCGATTTTTTCGTGCGCAAATACGACAGCCCGACGCTGGGCATCATCGTATCGCTCGTCGATATCGTGGCGCTGATCCCGTACCTGGTGCTGCAGTTCAAGGGCCTCGGCATCATCGTCGAAATCGCCGGCTACGGGGCGATCTCCGCGACCGCCGCAATCTGGACCGGCGCGATCATCGTTACCGCTTACGTGATGGTGTCGGGCGTGCACGGCTCGGCGTGGACCTCGGTGGCCAAGGACACGATGATTCTCGTCATCGTCGTCTTCCTCGGCATCTACCTGCCGTATCATTACTACGGCGGCCTCGCGCCGATGTTCGCGGCGATCGAGGAAGCGAAGCCGGGCTTCACCGTGTTGGCGCCGCACGGCCAGGGGTTGTGGTGGTTCGCCTCCACGGTGCTCTTGACGGCACTCGGCTTCTACATGTGGCCGCACACTTTCGCGTCGATCTACACGGCGAGGGGCGCCAAAGTGATCCGCAAGAACGCGATCGCGCTGCCGCTCTATCAGCTGATCCTCCTGTTCGTATTCTTCGTCGGCTTCGCCGCGACCCTGCAGGTGCCGGGGCTCACCGGCCCCGACATCGACCTCGCCCTGTTCAAGCTGTCGGTAAAGACCTTCGACCCGTGGTTCGTGGGCGTGATCGGCGCGACCGGCGTGTTCACCGCGCTGGTGCCCGGCTCGATGATCCTGATCACCGCCGCGACCTTGATCGCCCATAATCTCTACCGCGCGGTTGACCGCTCCGCCGACGACCGGCGGGTGTCGGCATTGGCCAAGCTGCTGGTGCCGGCGGTTGCGGTGGTCGCGGTCTTCTTCACCTTGAAGGGCGGGCAGACGATCGTGGCGCTGCTGCTGATGGGCTACAGCCTGGTTACGCAGCTGTTCCCGGCCCTGATCCTGAGTCTGGCGCGCAACAATATGGCGACGCGCGAAGGCGCCGCCGCCGGGATCATCGCCGGTGTCGCCACCGTTGCGGGCGTCAGCCTCACCGGCGCGAGCTTCCACACCCTCCTGCCCTGGTCCCCCACGGCGTTCCAGGACCTCAATATCGGCATCGTCGCGCTTGCCGTGAACTTCGTCGTGCTGATCCTGGTGAGCCTGGCGACCCGGCATGCGGCGGCTCCGGCCGGGGCCGCCGCCGAATAACGGCTCGGTCTGAATAACTGTTCATAAGCCGGTCATCATCCTGTCCGATTCTCTGGAACCAATGCTAACGTTCTCAGTTGAGGGTTATCTGGGGGCGCGCAGAGCGTCGTCTGCGGCTCCGCAAGTGCATGCGTGAGTGAGTTAACGGACAATCACCCAAGGAGACGCAGATGAACAAAATTGTCGGGATTGTAGGTGCTGTTTCCGGCCTGGCGGCCCTCGATAGCGCCCAAGCCGCCGGTCTTGAGACCCCTAACACGACGGGACTGACCGCCGCGAAATCCTACGCCGAGTTGCTTGAGCCGATCCCGAACGCGCTCGCGGTGCTGCGGGCCGTCGACGCGGCCGAAGCCGCGCGCAGCGCGCAGGCGGCCGAGACGGACGCGACCGTGACGCTGGTGCAATATCATCACCACCATCATCATAACCGCTGGTGGCGCCATCATCATCACCATAATCGCTGGTGGCGGCGTCATCACCACCATCATCATAATCGGTGGCGGCGTCACCACCATCATTCACAATATCTCGGACAAAATACGCGGGACGTGTAGTTCCGTAGGGTGGGCAAAGCCCCCGGGCACTTCGGC
>JAFAUQ010000214.1 GCA_019243195.1 Hyphomicrobiales bacterium | reverse complement strand
TGGTGATGACGCCGCAGCTGATGCAGGCCATCAAGCTGCTGCAGCTCTCGAACCTGGATCTCGCCGCCTACGTGGAAGGGGAGCTTGAACGCAATCCTCTGCTCGAGCGCGTCGCCGAGGGTGAGAGCGAAGCCGGTCCCGCCGACGCGGAAGGTCCGCGCGAGGACGCGGGCGATTGGTCGAGCGCGGACGGCGCCATGAGCCCCGGTGCCATCGAGGAGCGCCTCGATACGAGTCTCGACAACGTATTCCCGGACGATGCGCCAGCAACGCCGGCGCGCCCCGGCGCCGAAGGCCCGATGGCTTATTCGCAATGGGCGGGAGTAGGCGCGGGCGGGCGTGAGGACAGCGATTACGACCTGGAAGCCTTCGTATCGGCGGAGGAAACTCTCGCCGATCACCTCGCCGAGCAGCTCGCATTGGCGATCGTCGATCCGGCGCGGCGCATGATCGGCCAGTATCTGATCGATCTCGTGGACGAGACCGGTTATCTCAGCGGCGACCTCGCGGCCGTCGCCGAGAAGCTTGGCGCGCCGCTCGTCGAAGTCGAGACGGTACTCAAGATCCTGCAAGGCTTCGAGCCGCTCGGGGTATGCGCGCGCGATCTGCCCGAATGCCTCGCGATTCAGCTGCGCGAACGCGATCGTTTCGACCCGGCGATGCAGGCTCTGATGGCGAACCTCGATCTGCTGGCGCGGCGCGATCTTACCGGCCTGCGCAAGATTTGCGGTGTCGACGAGGAGGATCTCGCCGAGATGATCGCCGAGGTGCGGCGGCTCAATCCCAAGCCTGGCCTCGCGTTCGGCTCGACCCTGGTGCAGCCGATCGTGCCCGATGTGTTCGTGCGTCCGGGACCAGACGGCGGGTGGATCGTCGAGCTTAATTCCGACACGCTCCCTAAAATCCTCGTCAATCAAAGCTATCACGCTGAGGTTTCCAAAACCGCGCGCGGCGATTCAGATAAAGCCTATCTCGCCGACTGCCTGCAAACCGCGACCTGGCTCATCCGTGCCCTCGACCAGCGCGCCCGCACCATCCTGAAAGTCTCGACCGAGATCGTGCGCCAGCAGGATGCCTTCTTTGCCCATGGCGTCCGGCATTTGCGGCCGCTTAATCTCAAGACCGTGGCAGACGCGATCGGCATGCACGAATCGACCGTGTCACGCGTCACCGCCAACAAATACATGGCGACCAACCGCGGCATTTTCGAACTGAAATATTTCTTCACCTCCGCGATCGCCGCCGCCGACGGCGGCGAGGCGCACTCGGCCGAGGCGGTGCGTCACCGCATTCGGCAAATGATCGAGGGGGAAAGCCCAAAGGACGTGCTGTCCGACGACACCATCGTCGACCGGCTGCGCGAGGCGGGCATCGACATTGCGAGGCGAACCGTCGCAAAATACCGGGAGGCCATGCGCATACCCTCCTCGGTGCAGCGGCGCCGCGACAAGCAAGCGGCATTCGGTGCGGCGGGGTAGACATTACGACCTGAAACGGGGGCTACATGCCGTTTCGCGTCTCGGGCAAGAACATCGACGTCGGGGAGGCCCTGCGCCAGCGGGTCAATGCCCGGCTCGTCGAAGCCGCGGAGAAATATTTCGACCGCGGCTATTCCGGACATGTGACGATCGGCAGGGACGGCTTCGGCTTCCGCACCGAGTGCGCCATGCATCTCGATTCCGGCGTTATGCTCGAAGCCGAGGCGATGGCGGCCGACGCCTACGCCAGCGCCGACCAAGCGGCGGTCCGGCTCGAGAAGCAACTGCGGCGCTATAAACGCCGTCTTAAAGACCGCCAGACGACTCGCATTGATCGCCCCCGGCGCTAGGACGGATCACACGATTCGTAGGGTTAAATGCCTCTCAGTCCTACGAGGTTTCGGCGAGCCGGGCGCGGCCATTGACGGCCGAACGCCTCCTCCCTATGGTCCGCCGCCTTTGCCGAACTGAGGCGAGCCCGATGGGCATTGGGGTGTCGGCAAAGATCACGCTCCGCGAATAAACATCGAACGTCTCCCGATCTCTGGACCGGTATTCATGCCGCTCACCGACCTTGTCGCGCCGAACGCGGTCATTCCGGCATTGAAGGTCACCAGCAAAAAGCAGGCGATCCAGGAGTTGTCCGCCAAGGCCGCGAAGCTCACAGGCCAAAGCGAGCGGGTGATTTTCGAGACGCTGCTGCAACGGGAGAAGCTCGGCTCGACCGGCGTCGGCAACGGTATTGCCATCCCGCACGGCAAGCTGCCCAAGCTGGAACGATTGTTCGGCTTGTTTGCCCGGCTCGACCGCCCGGTGGATTTCGAGGCGCTCGACGGGCAGCCGGTCGATTTGATTTTTCTGCTGCTTGCCCCGGAAGGCGCGGGGGCCGATCACCTGAAGGCGCTCGCCCGGGTTGCGCGGCTGTTGCGCGATCAGGACATCGCCCGCAAGCTGCGCGAATCTCGCGATGCCGAGGCGCTCTTCGCGGTGCTTGCGGTCAACCCGTCCGCCGCCGCCTGAATAAACTCTACCGGATCAATGCACGCTGACGGTATCGAGCTGGTGGTGCTCGGCGAGCGCCACGGCTGCTTCGCGGCTGTCGGTGATCATGATCGCGGTGCCGTCGGCGGCGCTGAGCGCGAAGAGCGCGAGGCCTGGCTCCAAGTCCGGTGCATCCGGATAGATGAACGGCACGTCCTCGGAACGGATCGGCCGGATATAGGCGACCTTGGTGCCGCCAAGAATCGCGAAGGCTTCGGCGGACATGGGGGAACGCGATTGAACCGGGTCACTCATGGCCTCACCTCCTCGACCATGTGCGTTGGTCGCGCGTGGCCGCAAGGCGGTTCAATCGCCTTTCCGTTCAATCGTCTGTGAAAAAGCCCACACAGCCCGGCTTATTGGAGCGTGATCTTTTCCAACCTGCCCTCGCCCGCCGAAGCGTCAAGCCAAACGAGAAATCGTGCAAAGGGCTTCGCGCAGGCCGGAAACCGGTACCCACTTTTCGGGATCATGCTCGGGAGGGTGCAATCAGTGCACGCTCACCGGCTCGAGCTCGTGGCTCCAGGCGTTGGCGACGGCCGATTCACGGCTGTCAGTGATCACGATGGGCGTGCCGTCGGCGCCATGCAGCGCGAACAGCTTCGTGCCGGGATCGAGCTCCGGCGCCTGCGCCTGCGGAAACAGGCGCTTCACGTCGTCCAGGCTGATCGGCTTGACGTAGGCGATCTTCCCGCCGCCGAGTGCCGCAAGGGCTTCCGGCGAGAGGGGAAGTTGGTGTGCTTGTTCGTTGGTCATGGCCCTCGACTCCTTTCCGGTCGAGTCCGGTTCTCCGTCAGTCGTGCTGCTTGATGGCGATCGTCTTGATCACGCGCTCGGGCTCCGGACGCGCGAGGTCGATCGACAGCAGCCCGTTCTTCAGGTCGGCGCCGAGCACTTCCATGCCGTCTGCGAGCACGAAGGTGCGCTGGAACTGCCGCGCGGCGATGCCGCGATGCAGGTACTGCCGGCCCTTGTCGTCCTGCTGGCGTCCGCGGATGACGAGCTGGCTCTCCTCGATGCTCACGTCGAGCTGGTCGCGGGTGAAGCCGGCGACCGCGAGCGTGATGCGAAGACGCTCGGGAAACTCGGCATCGCGGGCGAGCCGCTCGATGTTGTAGGGAGGATAGCCGTCGGCCCCCTTGGTGACGCGGTCGAGCACGCGCTCGATCTCGTCAAATCCGAGCAGGAACGGACTGGAAAGCGACGGAACTCTGGACATCTGTTGCAAAGTCCTTGTGAGCGACTTTGCCGGGGCCCATGCGGCGCCCCGGTAGGGGAAATATGGGGAGCAGCGGTTAAAGGTGCAAGAATCGGCCCGATTGGCCGCGGATCGGCGTAAACGGCCGGCAAAAATCGAGATTCAGGCGGAAAGGCGCCATCCGGCCATTGAGAACAGGTGCAGCCGGTCCGGCGCGGCGAGGGCTCGTATCCGGTCGCCCAGTGCCGGTGCGGAGGTACCCGGTACGCGCACGATGATCTCGCCGCGCCCCACAGTGGGGCTGCCATAGACGAAGCTCTCTGGGCCAACCCGCTCGACCGCCGTCACGGCAAGGTCGAGCGCGAGGCCGGCCGGCGGTCCCGGATGCGAGCCGTCGAGCTTGAGGTCGTCCGGCCGCACGCCGATGAAGGCGCCTTCCGAGGGCACGGCGCGCCCCGGCGCCATTGAGGCCGCTTCGGCCGCGGTGACCGCGAGCAGGTTCATGGCGGGGGCGCCGATGAAGGCCGCGACGAAGGTCGAGGCGGGTTTCTCGTAGACGTCGAGCGGCGCCCCGATCTGCTCGACCTGCCCGGCGTTCATCACCACCAGGAGATCGGCGAGCGTCATCGCCTCGAGTTGGTCGTGGGTCACGTAGATCGACGTGGTGGCGAAGGCGCGCTGAAGCTTGCGGATTTCCACGCGCATCGACACGCGCAGCTTGGCGTCGAGGTTCGAGAGCGGCTCGTCGAACAGAAAGGCCTTGGGCTGGCGCACGATCGCGCGCCCCATGGCGACGCGCTGGCGCTGCCCGCCGGAGAGCGCGCGCGGCTTGCGGTCGAGCAACGCGGCGATCTCGAGCGTCTTCGCCGCCTCGCGCACGCGGCGGTCGATCTCGCCCTTCGGCACGCGGCGATTGCGCAGCCCATAGGCCATGTTGTCGTAGACGCTCATGTGCGGATAGAGCGCGTAGTTCTGAAACACCATGGCGATGTCGCGGTCGGCCGGCTCGCGCGCGTTGACGACCTCGCTGCCCAGCGCGACTTCGCCGCCGGTGATGGTTTCGAGCCCTGCCACCATGCGCAGCAACGTCGACTTGCCGCAGCCGGATGGCCCGACCAGCACGCAGAACTGGCCATCGGGAATCGTGAAACTCACGTCGCGCACGGCCGTGACCCCGCCGGGATAGACTTTCGTCACGTTGCGCAGCGCGACTTCGACCACGTCATTTCTCCGTTTATCTTTTGCGCATGATCTTGTCCGAAAACCGGTATCCACCCCGCATCTCGTGCGGGGCAGGCTTTTTCGGGATCATGCGCTGAGCCTTCCGCTCTTGAGCAGGTCGGCAAGCCCGCCTGCCAAACTTTCGAGAATCTTCTCGCCCTTGGCACGGCTGGCGCGGCGCGCGTCGCCGTTGACGCCGCTCGTTGTGACTTCTTTGAACGAACGAAAGCGTGCAGGCACCGTGCGCCATTCGTTCCGCGGATCGCGTCCGCTGAAGGCCTCCGCGATGCGTTCGTGCCGCACGAGGTCTGGGGCAACGACCATCATCAGCGAGGTCTCGACCTCGCAGGCGTGCTGGACGCCTTTCTGATCTTCGAGCAGCGGCGCGATGTCAGTGCGCGGCAAATCGAAATAGCCGGCCGTGAAGACCCGCAGACCCGTCTCGCGCGCGAAGTCCGGCAAAAAGGCATTGAGCGCGGCGGTGTTGCCGCCGTGGCCGTTGATGATCAGCACGCGGCTGAAGCCGTGCCGCTCAATGCTCCTGAGGAACGCGAGCAGGCTGGCGCGATAGGTCGGAATGTCGAACGTAAAAGTGCCGCCGAACGCCATGTGATGTTCGGCCATGCCGCACCAAACCGTCGGCGCCACGACGACCGGCACATTGGCTGCGGCCTCTTCGGCGGCGGCGCGGCACACGGCCTCGGTCAGAATGGTGTCGACGCCGACCGGCAGGTGCGGCCCGTGCTGCTCTATCGAGCCGACCGGCAGGATCACCATCGCATCGGCCGCCGCCTTGGCGCGCAGCTCCTCCGCGGTCAGCTCCTTCCACATCACGCGTTCAGGCATCGCTTCATTTCTCCGTCTCGACCAGGCCTTTGACGAACAGCCGCTGCATGGCGAGAACGACGATCACGGGCGGCAGCAGCGCCAGCATGGTTGTCGCCATGACGAGGTGCCACAGCGGCGTGGCGTCGGCCGCGCGGGCCATGCGCTGGATGCCCATGACGATGGTGTAATAGGACTGATCGTTGGTGACGAGCAGCGGCCAGAGATACTGGTTCCAGCCGTAGATGAACAAAATGACGAACAGCGCCGCGATGTTGGTGCGCGAGAGCGGAATCAGGATGTCGCGCAGGAAGCGCAGCGGGGTCGAGCCGTCGATGCGCGCCGCTTCGGTGAGTTCATCCGGGATGGTCATGAAGAATTGCCGGAACAGGAAGGTGGCGGTGGCGCTGGCGATCAGCGGGATCGAGAGGCCCGCGTAGGTGTTGAGCAGCCCGAGCTGCGAGACCACCTCGAACGTCGGCAGGATACGCACCTCGACCGGCAGCATCAGGGTGAGAAAGATGATCCAGAACGCCGCCGCCCGGAACGGAAAGCGGAAATAGACGATCGCGAAGGCGGAGAGCAGCGAGACTGCGATTTTGCCGACCGCAATCAGCGTCGCAACGATCGCCGAATTGATCAGCATGCCGGCGATCGGCGGCGCGCCGGCGTTCGAGAGGCCCTCCGAGAGGACGGCGCTGTAATTGGCAAAAAACTGCGAGCCGGGCCATAGCGGCAGCCGCCCCGCGACGAAATCCGCGCCCGGATAGGTCGAGGCCACGAATGCCAGCCACACCGGCGCCGCCATCAGGGCCGCGCCGAGTATCAGCGTCGCGTGCGCGGTGACAGTGAGGATAGGCCGGTTTTCGACCATATTAGTAGTGCACCCTACGCTCGATGAAGCGGAACTGAACGAGCGTGAGCGCGACCACCACCGCCATCAGCACCACCGACTGCACCGCCGAGCCGCCTAGGTCGAGCGCCTCGAACCCGTCTCTGAACACCTTATAGACCAGGATCGTGGTCGCCGTGCCCGGGCCGCCGCCGGTTGTGGCGTGAACGATGCCGAAGGTGTCGAAGAAGGCGTAGACGATGTTGACGACGAGGAGAAAGAACGTGGTGGGGCCGATCAGCGGCAAGATGATGGTGCGGAAGCGCCGCACCGGCCCGGCGCCGTCGATCGCCGCCGCCTCGATGAGCGATCGCGGGATCGATTGCAGCCCCGCGAGGAAGAAGACGAAATTATAGGACACCTGTTTCCACGCCGCCGCGATCACAATGAGTAAAAAGGCCTGGCGCGCGTCGAGCAGATGGTTCCAGGCGATGCCGAAGCGCGACAGCACGTAGGCGAATATTCCGATCGTGGGGTGAAACAGAAACCACCACAGCACGCCGGCAATCGCCGGCGCGACCGCGTAAGGCCAGATCAGCAGGGTCGTATATGCGGTCGCGCCGCGGATCACCCAATCGGCCATGGCGGCGAGAAGCAGCGCAACGCCCAGCGCAATCGCGGCGACGACAAGCGAGAACACCGCCGTGATGGCGAAGGAATCGAGATAGGCCGGGTCGGCCAACACGCGCCGGAAGTTGGCGAGCCCGACGAACTCGGTTTTGAGCCCGAACGGGTCCTGCTGCAACACGGATTGATAGAGCGCCTGGCTGGCCGGCCAGATGAAGAACACCAGCGTGACGGCAAGCTGCGGGGCGACCAGCAAGGCCGGCACCCCGTAACCCCCGAACGTCACGCGTTTCGTTTGCATGCCGGTGGCCTAGAGCATGATGCCGAAAAGTGGGTACCGGTTTTCGGAAAACATCATGCTCCAACAATAACCGCGTTCCCGCCGGCTCACATGTTCGCCTTCTCGAAGGCCCGCAGCAGGTCGTTGCCGCGTTTGACGGCCGCATCAAGGGCTTCCTTGGCGGTCTTCTTGCCCGCGAAGGCCTGCTCCAGCTCTTCCTCGATCACGTCGCGGATTTGCACGAACGAGCCGAAGCGCAGTCCCTTCGAGTTCTCGGTCGGCGGGTTGAGCGTTATCTGTTTGATCGCCGTGTCGGTCCCCGGGTTCTTGTCGTAGAAGCCCTGCGAGCGGGACAACTCGTAGGCGGCGAGCGTGATCGGCAGGTAGCCCGTGTTCTGATGCCACCACGCCTGGGTTTCCGGCCGCGACAGGAACGTGAAGAACTTGGCAACGCCTTTGTATTCGGCCGCTGGCCGGCCCTTGAGCACCCACAAGGTCGCCCCGCCGATGATCGAGTTCTGCGGCGCGCCTTTCACGTCGGCAAAATAGGGCAGCATGCCGTAGCCGAGATCGAACTTGCCGTTGGCAAGTATGTTGGCGCGCGCGGCCGACGAACCGAGGGAAATACCGCATTCGCCGGAGAAGAACTTCGGCTGCGCCTTATCGGTGCGGCCGCCGTAGTCGTAGAGCTTGGTCTTCTGCCAGTCGGCGAGCATCGCGATTTCTTTTTCGACCAGCGGATTGTTGATTTTCAGCTCGGTGTCGAGCCCGCCGAAGCCGTTGGACTTGGTCCCGATCGGGATGTTGTGAAAGGCGGAGAAATTCTCCACCAGCACCCACGACGGCCACTCGTTGGTGAGCCCGCAGGTCGTGCCGCCCGCCTGCAGCTTCTTCACTGCGCTCTCCACATCGGCCCACGTGCGCGGCGGGGCGTTCGGGTCGAGTCCGGCTTTGCGGAAGGCGTCCTTGTTGTAATAAAGGATCGGCGTCGAGGAATTGAACGGGAACGACAGCATGTTGCCGTTGGTGTCGGTGTAATAGCCCGTCACCGCTGGCAGGAAAGCCTTCGGGTCGAACGGTTCGTTCTCATTTTTCATCAGCTCGTACACCGGATAGACCGCGCCGCGCGCGGCCATCATGGTGGCGGTGCCGACCTCGAACACCTGGAGCAGGGTGGGATTCTGGCGCGCCCGGAAGGCGGCGATCGCCGCCGTCATCGCCTCCGGATAGCTGCCCTTGTAGACCGGAACGACCTTGTAATCCGCCTGCGACGCATTGAAATCGTTGGCGATCTTCTCGAGCTTCTGCCCGAGGGCGCCGCCCATCGCGTGCCACCATTGAATCTCGGTAACGGCGCCGGCCGGCGTCGTGATGACGGCTGCGAGCACCGCGGCAACGCCCGCCGCGAAGCGACGAATCCACATAGCGTTCTCCCTTGTTCCCCGGCGTGAGGCGCGGCCCCCGTTATCAGCAAGGGGTGACGCGTCAGTGACGCCAAGCCCATTCTAGGCCGGTGTAAACACGCGGCGGAAGGGGCCGCATACCGCTGCGAGAGGTTTACTTGGCGACAACGGCGGCAAGCCGCGCCGCTGCTGGCACGATCAGCTGCCGGGGAAATCCGCTGAAGCCGAGCATCAGCCCCGGTCGCGGTGAGGCCACGCGATAGAACCGGCTGATTGCGCGTACGACGATGCCCGCCTGCTGCGCCGCGCTCTCGACGGCGATGTCCGACGTGCCGTCTTCGAGATAGGCGACGAGGTGCATGCCCTGGTCCGGCACGTCTACCTTGAGCCGGTTGGCAGCGCGGCGTGCCAAGGTCTCCGCCAGGGCGTCGCGCTGCCCGCGATACATCTGGCGCATGCGCCGGATGTGCGAAGCGAAGTGGCCCTGCTGCATGAACGCGGCAACCACCGCCTGGTGCAAGGTCGGCGGCTGACGGTCCATCAGGTAGCGGGCGCTCACGAACGCCGGCAGCAACGCCGGCGGGACCACCGCGTAGCCGATACGCAGCCCGGGAAACAGCGCCTTGTTGAGCGTGCCGACGTAGATCACCCGCCCGTCCGCTTCGAGGCCCTGCAGCGAAGCGAGCGGCGGGCCGGAGTAGCGGAACTCGCTGGTGTAGTCGTCCTCGATGATGAAGGCGCCGCTCACCCGCGCCCAGGCGAGAAGCTCGAGGCGCCGCGCCATCGACAGCGCCACGCCGGTGGGAAACTGGTGCGACGGCGTGACAAAAGCCGCGCGCGCCTTGGGCGCCGCGCGCCGGCCAGCGGCGATCACGAGGCCCTGGGCGTCCACCGGGATCGGCCGCGGCCGGGCGTTCGCCAGCAGCAACTGCGCGTAGGTCAGCGGGTAGCCGGGATCCTCGACCCACACTTCGTCGCCGGGCGCGAGCAGCACGCGGATCGCAATGTCGAGTGCCTGCTGGGTGCCCGCAGTGACGACGATTTGCTCGGGCTCGCAGCGCACGCCGCGCGCCGCGCGCAGGTAGTCGGCGAGACTCTGCCGCAGCTCGATCAGCCCCGCGGGATCGCTGTAGCCGAGGTCGTTCGCGCCGAATGCGCGCGCGGCGCGGCTTGTCAGATTGCGCCACGTGTCCATCGTACGCGCGTCCACAAGCGTGCGGCCGGTGCCGAACGGCCGCGCGTCGATCTGCGCGGCCGCGCGTTCAAACTCCGGGAAGGCGCGCGCCGGCGCCGGCGTCGCCCGCGCTTTGATCGGCCGCGTTGTGTGCCGGCGGACCGAGAGTTCTGCAAGGTCGGCGGCCACGAAAGTGCCCGATCCGTGCCGCCCCTCCGCATAGCCTTCGGCCAGCAGTTGCTCGTAGGCCGAAACCACCGACGCGCGCGCGACGCCGAGGCGCGTTGCCATCGCCCGCGAGGAGGGAAGTTTGGTGCCGGCGGGGAGCGCTCCCGACAGTACGGCCGCGCGGACTTGGCCGTAAATTTGCCGGACCAGCGGAATGCCGCCGCTGCGCTCCAACCGCCAGCCGTGGAGGTCTGCCCATCCGGGCGACTGCATTTGCCTGCCTCGCAAAGTGGTCTGGTGCAACGGGTCAAATTGGACCGTTTCAGAAGGCCAGTCAAACGCTAGCCTTCGCGCCATGACCACATCCATCCCGCACGATTTGCAGAGCGTCTGGGAATACCCGCTGTTCGAGGCGCTGTTCGGCCGCCGCTCACGCCGCTTCGGCCGCGGCTTCGCCATGACCGAGGGACCATTCCAATACACATCGCCGCATCCGCCGCTGCCGCTGAGCGAGATCGAGGAAGCGCTGCTGGTCGCCGCCGGCGTCGGCTGTTCCGGCATCACGCTCTGGGAACTGAGCCGTCCGCTGCCGTACCGCGGCAGCACCGGCCGCACGTTCCCGAGCACGTCGGGTGGCCGGCGTACGGCGCTCTTCTTCACCAACGAGGAAGGCGTCTACGTCATCGATCCAGCAGGCCCGTCCGCGAGCCGCTTGCGCGAAATCGACAAGGGGGATCAGCGCGAGCGCGTGCTCGCGATCTACCGGGAGCACCGCAAGCTGATAAAGCCCGGTCGGCTGGATATTCCGCGGCGCATGCCTCCGCTCTCCGGCCACGATTGGTGGGACTCGAACGGACCCGGCTCAACCCTGTTCATTCCGGTATGCGACGTGACCTATTCGCTCATCTCGCTCACCGCCCAGTTCCTCGACCCGCAGTTGGAACGATTCGCGAGGGGCGGCCGCGGCATGCACATCGTGGACGATCGCCACGGCTTTCGCTCCGCAGGCTGCGAGCGCTGGGTGAAAACGGGGTTTCTACGCGGCGATAACGTCCTCACGCTCTCTCAGCTCGAGCGGCAAGCCTGCTATTTCATGTTCAGTGAGCCGGCGGCGATCTGTCAGAACATGTTCCTCGCCACCGAGGCCATGGGTCTCGGCGGCTGGAAACACTGCGGCTTTGTCTCGCGCGAGATTTTCGACGCGCTCGGGTTCACCATGGTGGTTCCCGATGAAATGACGCTCGTCGGAAATCCGGTGGGCATTGCCGGCGTGTTCGAGGCGTATTGCCCACCCTTCTTCCCGAGCATGGACGCGGCAGTCGAGGCGGTGCTGCGTCCCTATGCGCACAACGCCGAGCCAACGGACGCATCGACTCCTTCCGCCTATCTCATGTCCGACGCGGAACACCGGCGCAGCACCGTGAGCGTGAGCGAGGAAGGCATCGCCTGCACCAAGGCGGTGTGCAACTACATCTACGAAACCTACGCCCGGTTTCCCGGCAATCTCGATGCCATGCATCTGATGTGGTTTTTCCAGGCCCATCACATCGACACGGATTTTTACGATCGGTTCTTTCGCCCCGGCGCTTACGGCCCCACCCACGCGGCGCATCTCGCGGCCTGGCATCCCTAGAGGAATCCCTCTGTCGCGTCCGCCCTGCATGCATTAAGCATGCGGCTGCCGGGGAGGGCGCAAGCGTCCATGTTAAGCCGTCGAGAGAGCGGGAACGTCGGACCGATACTCACCATTCGCGCCGTGCGTGCGACCGGCGTCGAGGTGCCGATGACCTACCCGCTCGGCACCAGCGCCGCGAAAATCACAACGGCTGCGCTCGTGCTGCTCGATCTCGAAACCGATGAGGGCGTGACCGGACGCGCGTATCTGTTCTGCTTTGCACGCGACCTCGTGCCGGTGATGCTGCGCATGGTCGAGACCGCCGCGGCTGCAATCGTGGGCGAAAAAATCGCGCCCGTGAATCTTTGGGATAAGCTTGCGCGGCGCTTTAAGCTCATCGGCGTCACTGGGATCGTGCGGATGGCACTTTCGGCAATCGACGTTGCCGCTTGGGACGCGGTCGCGATCGCGGTCGGCCAGCCGCTCGCGCGGCTGCTCGGCGCCTCGCTGCGCCCGATGCCAGCCTACAACAGCTGCGGGCTCGGCCTGATGGCGCCGCAGGAAGTGGCCGACGAGGCGGAGAAGCTTCTCGCCGATGGCTTTCGTGCCATCAAGCTTCGCCTTGGATATCCTACGCTAACCGCCGACATCGCCGCGCTCGACGCGGTACGCAAGCGCGTGGCCGCCGATGTCGTCGTGATGGTCGATTACAACCAGGCGTTCACGGTTCCGCAGGCGCTCGAGCGCGGCCGCGCGCTCGATAAGGAGGGCATCTACTGGCTGGAGGAGCCGATCCGTCACGACGATTACGCTGGCAACGCCCGGCTGGTGCGGGAGTTGACCTCACCGGTGCAGATCGGCGAGAATTTCAACCTGATCACGTCGATGCAGCAGGCGCTCGACGCCGGCGCGGCCGATTACGTCATGCCCGATCTCGACCGCATCGGCGGCGTCACCGGCTTCATGCAGGCCGCCGCGCTCGCGGCCGCGCGCGGCATCGAGATGTCCTCGCATCTGTTTCCCGAGGTGAGCGCCCATTTGCTCGCCGCGACCCCGACCGCCCACTGGCTCGAATACATGGATTGGGCCAGTCCGATCCTCGCCGAGCCCCTCAAGATCGTGGATGGACACGCGCGTGTCGCCGAGCGCCCCGGCAACGGTCTTATGTGGAATCCGGACGCGGTCGCGCGTTACAGAATTGGTTGACGCTATGGCCGAGCCGCCGAGCGACACGGCCGAAATCATCGCGCTGATCGAGAAGCAGGAGCAGCGCTCGCGCTATCTCTCGCAACTGCGCGTGCAGCGCGCCTGGGACGAGGAGATGAAAAAGCCGCGCCACGCCGATCCCAAGCGGCTCGTGCGCTACGGCTACAAAGTTTATTCTCAGAATGACGAGGACGGCATCATAGCCGAAATCTTCCGCCGCATCGGCATCACGAGCCGCACTTTCGTCGAGTTCGGGGTCGAGACCGGCGTCGAGTGCAACACGGCGAAGCTTCTGGTCGACGGCTGGCGCGGCCTGTGGATCGAGGCCAATCCGCAAAGCGTGGCTGCGATCCGCGACAACTTGGCATCCTTCATTGCGGACGGAAGGCTTAGCGTCGTCGAGAGCCGGGTCACCGCCGAAAACATCAACGCGCTCATCGCCCAGTCCGGCCTTGCTAACGAAATCGATTTGCTGAGCATCGACATCGACTTCAACGATTACTGGATTTGGAAGGCGATCGACGCGGTCAATCCTCGCGTTGTCGTGATCGAATACAACGCGACCCTGCGGCCGCCCATGTCGCTCGTCGTGCCATACCGGCCGGAGACGCAATGGGATGGCTCAAATTACTACGGGGCGAGCCTGGAGGCGCTCGTCAAGCTTGGTGCCGAAAAGAATTATCATATCGTCGGCTGCTCGATTGCCGGGGTGAACGCCTTCTTCGTGCGTGCGGACCTCGCAGGTGATCGCTTCCTCGAGCCCGCGACGGCGCAGGAGCACTACGAACCGCCGCGTCACTATTTCTACCTGCTGCCGTCCGGTGGCTTGCGCGCACGGCCCGGGCCGTTCGTCCAGGTCTAATCGCCTGTGAACAATCGGCGTCGTTTCGTCCGGCTTCGTTGTTTTAGCGCGATACCGGGGCTATAAGCGCGAAGCATCAACGAGAGGCAATCATGCAGCCGATGCGCGTCTCCAGGGAGGATCGTGCCGCGTCCGACACTCGCAGCAACTTGTTTGCGCTCATCAAGGCGCGCTCGTTCAGCCGCGGCACCAAGATGCTCGTGTCCGGCCGCAGCACCAGTTATTACTTCGACATGAAGCCGACCATGTTTCATCCGGCCGGCGCCGCCTGGATCGCCGAACTGATGCTCGATCGCATCGAGGGGCTCAAGGTGGACTACGTCGGCGGCTTGGCCATCGGCGCGGTGCCGCTGGTCAATTCCATCGCCATGCTCAGCCATCAGCGCGGGCGCCCGATCCCCGGCTTCTTCGTGCGCGCCCAGGTGAAGGACCACGGCACCCAGCGGCGCATCGAAGGCACCGGCGAGAGTCTAGCCGGAAAGAACGTCGTCATCGTCGAAGACGTGACCACTACCGGCGGCTCCGCGTCGACGGCCGTCGAGGCGGCGACAGCCGAGGGCGCAAACATCGTGCTGGTGCTCTCGATCGTCGATCGGCTGGAAGGTGCGGTGGATAATTTCAAGAACCGCGGCATTGCGTTCGAGGCGATCTACACCGCCGACGAGTTCATGGCCGATTGATCGCGGCCGTTCGGCCCGTTTGCCCAGGCAATTCTTTCCGCCGGCTGGATTGCTCGCCTGTCTGCCCACGCATATAAGCTCCCCGGTCACCTCGGGAGGAGACATATGCGTAAAACAACAACGCTTGCCCTTTGCGCCCTGGCCGCCGTGTTTGCAGCCACGTGCGCACACGCCCAGCAGCCGCTCAAGATCGGCGTGATCCTGCCCTACTCCGGGCAGTTCGCCGACGGCGCGACCCAGATGGACAACGCCATCAAGCTCTATGTGCAGCAGCACGGGGACACGGTCGCCGGCCGCAAGATCGAGATCACCCGCCGCGACACCGGCGGCGTTGCGCCGGACGTGGCGAAGCGCCTCGCCCAGGAACTCGTGGTGCGCGACAACGTCGATGTCCTCGCCGGCTTCCTGCTCACGCCCAACGCCATGTCGGCGGCGGCGGTCTCGGAGGAAGCGAAGAAATTCATGGTGGTGATGAACGCCGCGACCGCGATCATCACGACCAAATCGCCCTACATGGTCCGCACCTCGGTCACCATTCCGCAGACCACCGAACCGTTGGCGGGATGGGCCTACAAGAGGGGGATCAA
>JAFAUQ010000005.1 GCA_019243195.1 Hyphomicrobiales bacterium | reverse complement strand
GTATCAGAGATCGATCAACCGTCGCAGCTACGCCCGCTCCCAGACCCAATGCACCGGCTACGACGTGCTCACACGCCGTTCCGTGCGTGAAAAAATAACCACGTCCGCCTCTTGACTTAACGGACATCAGAGGATGACGGTTTTGTTGTTGCACCCGCAGCCAAACAAACAAAGCAACTTACAACATCACTTGCGTGAATTTCCGGCGCAGCACGCGGTAGAACGGGACGGGGAGGTTGTGGCCGAAGCCCGCCGCGACGCGCGCCTCGAGTTCGGTGAGCACGCGCTTCGTCACCGGCGGGATGTCGAGTTTTTGCGCGGCCGCGATCGGCAGCCAAGTCAGCTCCACCAGCTCCGCGTCGGGATGAACGACGCCCTCGACCTTGTGCACGATGAGCTGCGCGTCGGCGGCGAAGAAACGCGCATCGAACCGGCGCGGCCGGCCCGGCGGCGTGATGGCGCGGGCGATCAAATGCAGCGCCGACAGATCGGGGCGCACGCCCGCGGCCGCGAACGGATCGACCGGACCGTCGGCCGGCACGCGCGGTGCATCCTCGACCTTGCGGCCGACCAGCAAGCCCGTCTCTTCGAACACTTCGCGGATCGCCGCAACCGCGAGCGCGCGCGCCTTGTCGCGGCTCGGGCGCGATACGTACCGCATCAATTTCGCTTCGATGGCCGGATCGAGTTGGCCGGCGACCGGCACGTGGCGGTCGTGCGGCTCGACGCGGCCGCCCGGGAACACGTATTTGTCCGGCATGAAGACATGGCCGCCGTGGCGTTTGCCGAGCAGCACCTTGGGCACTTCCGCGGAGCGGTCGATCAGGATGAGGGTCGCGGCGTCGCGCGGGCGCGGCGCGGGCGCGCTCGACGCCCGCGCCGTGCGCGTCATGTGCTCTGCAAGTTCGCTCATCAGCTAGTGTCCCGATTCCGAAGTTCGCCCCAGTTGCCGCACGTCCCGAAGCGAACTTCGGAATCGTAGGACACTAGCAACTCTATGACTCTAGTGCCGCTTTGAACCCGAAGTTCGCAACCGGACTCGCGGCTGTTGTGGTGCGAACTTCGGGTTCGCGGCACTAGTCCGCGCCGCCCATCCAGCGCGGTTGCTCCTGCGCCGCGTGCTCGAAGCCATGCATGAAATGCGCCCATTGCCAAGCGACGATCGTGCCTTTGACCGGCTGCAGCAGGCCGAGCGCGAGCCCGATGATCAGCGGAATCCATATCAGCGCGTGCACCCAATAGGGCGGCGAATAAACCTCCTCGACGATGAGCACCCACGGCACCACCACATGGCCGACGATGAGGATGACGAAATAGGCGGGCGCATCGTCGGCGCGATGATGCGAATAGTCCTCGCCGCATACCGCGCAACGGTCCACGACTTTGAGATAGGCGCGAAACAGCTTGCCTTGCCCGCAGTTCGGGCAGCGGCACATGAACCCGCGCAGCAAGGCAGCGCGGGCGTCGCGTGGCAGACGGTTGGTCGCGTCCATTACAAATCCATTCCTCGCTTGTCGTTCCGGGGCGCCGCGCAGCGGCGAGCCCGGAACCCAGGAACACCTGACGAAGCAGAATCTGCTCGGTCTGTGTTCATGGACCCCGGGCTCCCTCGCTTCGCTTCGGGCCCCGGGGTGACGAGTTGTCTAACGACGCCGGCGGAAACGGTTGCGGCCCTGCCGGCTATCATTGCGGCCTCGGCCGGCCCGCCGCTGCTTGCGCAACGACGGCTCGTAGCGGCCGTCCGAGAGAATCTCGAAGCGCAGCGCGCCTGCCACCGGGATCGCCTCCACAAGCTTCACCGTGACGCGATCGCCAAGCCGGTAGGTCTCGCCGGTCGCCTGGCCGACCAGCGCGTGGGCGGCCTCGTTATAGGCAAAATAGTCATTGCCGAGCGTTCCAACAGGGACGAAGCCGTCGGCGCCGGTCTCGTCGAGCTTGACGAACAGGCCGGCGCGCACCACGCCGCCGATCCGGCCGGAAAACGTCGCGCCGATCTTTTCGGACAGGAAATGCGCGATCAGGCGATCGACCGTCTCGCGCTCGGCCGCCATGGCGCGCCGCTCGGCCGCGGAGATGCGCGCCGCGACCTCGGCGAGTTCCTTGACCTCGGTGCGCTCCGGCAGCGCGCCGTCGCCGAGTTTGAGCGCGCGGATGAGGCCGCGGTGCACGACGAGGTCCGCATAGCGGCGGATCGGCGAGGTGAAATGCGCGTAGCGGCGCAGGTTGAGCCCGAAGTGGCCGTAGTTTTCAGCGGAATATTCCGCCTGCGCCTGGCTGCGCAGCACCACCTCATTGACCAGCGCCTCGACGTCGGTTCCCTTCACCCGCGCCAGGATGCGGTTGAAGTCCGCGGGTTTTAGCTGCTGCGATTTCGACAGCGGAATATTCAGGCTCGCGAGGAATTTGCGCAGCGCGACGAGCTTGTCCAGCGAGGGTGCGTCGTGCACCCGGTAGATCAACGGCACGCGCGCGCGTTCGAGCGTCTCGGCCGCCGCCACGTTGGCGAGGATCATGAACTCCTCGATCAGGCGGTGCGAATCGAGGCGCGGCGGAATGATCACGCGATCGACGGTGCCGTCGGATTTGAGCAGCAGCTTGCGCTCGGGCAGATCGAGATCGAGCGGCGCACGTTCGTCCCGCGCGCGTTTGATCGCTCCGTAAGCCGCATAGAGCGGCTTGAGCACCGGATCGACAAGCGGCGCTGTTTCCGCGTCAGCGCGGCCGTCGATCGCGTCCTGCACCTGCGGATAAGAAAGCCGCGCGGCGGACCGCATCATCACGCGGTGAAAGGTGTGCGAACGTTTGCGGCCGTCGGCGCCGATCACCATGCGCACGGCCATGGCGGGCCGATCCACCTGCGGCCTCAGCGAGCCCAGATCGGTCGAGATGCGTTCGGGGAGCATCGGCACCACGCGATCGGGGAAATAGACCGAGTTGCCGCGCTCGAGCGCTTCGCGGTCGAGCGCCATGCCGGGGCGCACGTAGTAACCCACATCGGCAATCGCCACGGTGACGACATGGCCGGCCGGATTGTTTGAATCCGGATCGGGCGCCGCGTGCACGGCGTCGTCGTGGTCCTTGGCGTCGGCCGGATCGATCGTGACGAGCGGCAGCTTGCGCCAGTCCTCGCGCCCGGCGAGCGTCGCGGCGCGCGCCTCGTCCGCCTCGGCAATCGCGGCGCGCGAAAACTCGTGCGGCAGCCCGTGCGCATGGATCGCAATGAGGCTCACGGCGCGCTCGCTCTTGAGCGAGCCGAGCCGCTCCTTCACGCGCGCCTGCGGCGGGCCATAGCCGGGCGGCCGGCTCACCTCGGCGGCGATAAGGTCGCCGTCGCGCGCGCCGCCCGTTGCGCCCGGCACGATCGTGAGTTCGCGGCCGAGCGCCTTCTTGTCGACCGGCACCAGGCGGGCGCCGCCATCCGCGAGGCTGCGGTAAACCCCGATGATGCGATGCTTGGCGCGGTCGATGACTTTGATGACGCGGCCGCTGTGGCGGATGCCGTCGTCCTCCGCGCCGGTCTCCTCGACACGCAGCAACACGCGGTCGCCGACGCCGGCGGCTTCGCCCGGCCGCGCGCGGCGCGGCACCGGCACGCGAATTTTCGGCGGCGGGCCGTGCGCCTCCTCGTCCCATTCGGTCGGCTCAGCGATGAGTTCGCCGTCGGCGTCGCGCGCATTCACGTCGGCGAGCACGGTGGCGGGCAAATGGCCGGCGCGGTGGAGCTTCTTGCGCCGCCGCTCGACCGCGCCGTCGTCGTCAAGCTCGCGCAGCAGCGCGGTGAGCGCGGCGCGGTCGCCGGGCGCCACCGAAAACGCGCGCGCGATCTCGCGGCGGCCGACCGTGCCGGAGCGGCTGCCGATGAACTCCAGCACCTCTTCCTTGGAGGGGAGGGGGCGCGGCTGCGGATTGCGAGGCTTGGCCACGTTCAAACCGATAGTCACAAACAAACACTCGCAGCATCATGCTGAGAGAGCGTGAAACAAACACAAACGTCATCCTGAGGAGCCGGCCGAAGGCCGGCGTCTCGAAGGATGGAAGCAGGCTCCGTGCATGTGGCCATCCTTCGAGACGCTCGGCGCGAAGTGCGCCGAGCTCCTCAGGATGACGGTGTATCGTGACGCGCCGGCTACTCGGAACCCTTCGCCCGGCGCGCGGGCTTGGCGGCGTCACGTGGCGGAGCCTTGGGCTGCTTTTTCGCCGCCTTGGCCGCGCGTTTCGCCCCCTTCGCCGCCGGGCGTCGCGGCGCCGGCGCGCCCGCTTCGGCGAGGCCGTTCGTCTTCGCGGTCTTGGCCTTGCGCGCGGCCGGCCGCTTCGCCGGCCTGCCGCCGAGCGCTTCCGCGCGCGCGTCGAGCAGCGAAACCGCCTCGTCGAGCGTGATCGTTTCCGGTGTCTTGTCGCGCGGCAGCGTCGCGTTGATGCCCTCGTGGCTCACGTAGGGGCCGTAGCGGCCGTTCTTCGCCACCACGGGCCCGCCTTTGCTCGGATGATCGCCCAGCGGCCGGCCCGGATCGGGACCGAAGCGGCGCCCGCTCTTGCCCTTGAGCTTCTTGTCCGCGATCAAGCTCACCGCGCGGTTGAGCCCGATGGTGAGCACGTCGTCGCCCGACTCCAGGCTCGCGTAGGTCTTGCCGGTTTGCACGTAGGGACCGAAGCGGCCGATGCCGGCGAGGATGGGCTCGCCCGTCTCGGGATGGCGCCCGACCTCGCGCGGCAGCGAGAGCAGGCCGAGCGCACGGTCGAGATCGACGTCGTCGGGCGAAACCCCGCGCGGGATGCCGGCGCGCTTGGGCTTCTCGCCCTCCACCGCCTCGCCGAGCTGCACGTAGGGCCCGAAACGGCCGCTGCGCAAAGTCACTTCAAGTCCGCTGGCAGGATCTTCGCCCAGGCGCTTGTGGCCGTTTTCCGGATCGCCTTCACCCGGCACCGAGAGCGTGCGGGTGAAGCGGCACTCGGGATAATTCGAGCAGCCGATGAAGGCGCCGAACTTGCCGAGCTTGAGCGAGAGCCGGCCACCCTCGCAACTCGGGCATTTGCGCGGATCGACGCCGTCGGCGCGCGGCGGGAAGATGTGCGGCGCCAGCATCTCGTCGAGGGCGTCGATCACTTCGGCGACGCGCAGGTCCTTGATCTCGTCGACGGCACGGGCGAAGTCGCGCCAGAAGTTGCGCAGCAGCTCGCGCCAGGAGACCTCGTTGTTGGAAACGCGGTCGAGCTGTTCTTCGAGGTCGGCCGTGAAATCGTATTCCACGTAGCGGGTGAAGAAGTTCTCCAGGAACGCGACCACGACCCGGCCCTTGTCCTCGGGGATCAGGCGCTTCTTCTCGATGCGCACATAGCCGCGGTCTTTGAGCACCTGGAGGATCGCCGCGTAGGTCGACGGCCGGCCAATGCCCAGCTCTTCCATGCGCTTGACCAAAGAGGCTTCCGAATAGCGCGGCGGCGGCTCGGTGAAATGCTGGTCGGCGGCGATCGAGCGCTTCGCGAGCGGCTCGCCCGCGTGCATCTCCGGCAGCCGGCGGCTCTCGTCGTCCTCGCCGTTCTCGTCGTGGCCTTCCTGATAAAGCGTGAGGAAGCCGTCGAACTTGATCACGGTGCCGGTCGCGCGCAGATCGAGCCGGCGCGCGCCCACGGTCGCCTCGATCTCGGCGGTGGTCCGCTCGAGTTCGGCGGATTCCATCTGGCTCGCGACCGTGCGCAGCCAGATCAGCTCGTAGAGTCTGGCCTGGTCGCGATCGACGAAGCGCGCGACCTGGCGCGGGCGCCGCGCGAGGTCGGTCGGGCGGATCGCCTCGTGCGCTTCC
>JAFAUQ010000219.1 GCA_019243195.1 Hyphomicrobiales bacterium | reverse complement strand
GTGGATGCGGCCCGAGGTCGGGACGGGGCGACATGGAAAACTCCGGCGGGCCATGACCGTGGCACGGCCACCGCCAAGGCGCAACGCGTCAGGCAAGTCCGAGCGCGCGCCGCAGCGCTCAGCCGCTCGCGTTCCCCACAGCGTAAGGACGCGCGGCGACTGAGGGTTCAGGGCGTGTTTTCGGTCATCGGGAAATCCTGCGAACAGGCGCTATTTTCCGGCGGAAAACTACCATGGATGCGGCGGTGCGCGGCTTGCGTTCCCGTCCTGTTCGGCCGATATAAAGGCGGGAGGTTGGCAGTGGACGAGCCACTCGCCAACCGGGTCAGGTCCGGAAGGAAGCAGCCCTAACGAGCTCCGGTTCGGGTCGCTCGTCAGCCTCCCACCCACAGAAAACGGATTACGGATGACGGACGACAGAAGAAAGCGCCTGCGTTCTTCATCCGTCCTCTGTCCGCTGTCCTCTGGCCGCCGATGATGAGCGACGCCGAGCGTCCCGATCCGTCAAGCCTCGGGCTCGATCTCGGGCCTGCTCCGGCCGCCGCGCCGGAGGCGGGCTATCGCGTGCTCGCGCGCAAATACCGGCCATGGAGTTTCGACGACCTGATCGGCCAGGACGCGATGGTGCGTACCCTCTCGAATGCGTTCGAGACCGGGCGCATTCCCCAGGCGTGGATCCTCACCGGCGTGCGCGGCGTCGGCAAGACGACGACCGCCCGCATTGTCGCGCGCGCGCTCAACTACCAGCTTCCCGACGGCTCCGGCGGGCCCACCATCCGCATGCCTGCAATCGGCATGCATTGCCGCGAGATCATGGAGAGCCGCCACGTCGATGTGCTGGAAATGGATGCCGCCTCCCACAACGGCGTCGACGACGTGCGGCAGATCAACGAAGCCGTGCGCTACGCGCCGGTGATGGCACGCTACAAGGTCTACATCCTTGACGAAGTGCACATGCTCTCGGGCGCGGCCTTCAACGCGCTGCTCAAGACGCTGGAAGAGCCGCCGCCGCACGCCAAGTTTGTCTTCGCCACCACGGAAATCCGCAAGGTGCCGGTGACGGTGCTCTCGCGCTGCCAGCGCTTCGACCTGCGCCGGGTCGAGGCTGCGCGGCTGATGCAGCATCTCGAAGGTATCGCCGGCAAGGAAGGCATCACCGCCGAGCCGGACGCGCTCGCGCTCCTTGCGCGCGCGGCGGAGGGCTCGGTGCGCGATGCGCTCTCGCTGTTCGATCAGGCGATTGCGCATTCCGCCCCCTCCCTACCCTCCCCCGCAAACGGGGGAGGGAAGGGAGGGGGCTCGGCCGCTGTGCGCGCCGAGGACGTGCGGCAGATGCTCGGGCTTGCCGACCGTGCGCGCATCATCGATTTGTTCGAGGCGCTCATGCGCGGCGACATCGCCGCGGCGCTCAAGGAATTGCGCGACCAATACGAATCCGGCGCCGATCCGGCGGTGGCGCTCGGCGATCTCGCCGAGTTCACCCATTTCGTCACCCGCGTGAAAGTTGTGCCGGCGGTCGCCGATGATCCCGCGCTCGCCGAAGTCGAGCGCACGCGCGGCCGTGCGTTTGCCACCGCGCTCTCCATGCGCGTGCTCTCGCGCACCTGGCAGATGCTGTTGCGCGGCATCCCGGACGTGCAGAGCGCGGCGAAGCCGATCGCCGCCGCCGAGATGGTGCTGGTGCGCATCGCCTACGCGGCCGACCTGCCGACGCCGGACGAGCTGATCCGTTCGCTCGGCGAGAGCAACGGCTCGGCGGCCGCCGCATCGCGCCCGGCCGGCAACGGCGGCGTTGCGGCCGCGCCGGTCAAGGCGGCGAGCGCGCCGGCAGCGGCCCCGCGCTCCGACCCGCCGCGCGGAAATCTCGCCCCGCGTGCGGCGGCCGCGACCGCGCCTATGGCGCTCGCGCGCAGCGCCGAACCGCAGCCGGCGGCCCCGTCCATCGCGGTTGGGAAATTCGAAGATTTGATCGCGCTCGCCGCCGCGCGGCGCGACCTGCAAATGAAGTCCGCGCTGGAGCGCGACGTGCGGCTGGTGCGTTTCGAGGACGGCAAGCTCGAGATCGCGCTCGAGCCGGGCGCCGCCAAGACCTTGGTCAACGACCTCTCGCGCAAGCTTGCCGAGTGGACCGGGCGGCGCTGGCTGGTGGTGATATCGGCGGAAACCGGGACGCCGACGGTGCGTTCTCAAATCGAGGCGCGCGACGCCGACATGAAGGCGGGCATCCGCGGCGATCCGCTCGTCAAGGCGGTGCTGGCGCGCTTCCCCGGCGCCGAAATCGTCGGCGTACGCCATCGCGGCGCGGCTGCCGACCCCGCTGACGCGCCGGGCGAGGGCGAGCCGCCGATGGACGTGCCGTCCGATGACGAGCCGCCTTTCTTTGATCCCGGCGAAGGCGTCGATGACGACTAGAGCATGATCCCGAAAAGCTTGCCCCGGACACGCCGGGGGCGTGATCCGGGGTGGGAACCGGTTTTCGGAAAAGATCATGCTCCAAGAATCGCAATGAGGAAACATTATGGATTTTCTCAATTTGGCAAAGCAGGCGACGCAGCTGCAGGCCAAGATGCAGGAGCTCCAGGCCGAGCTCGACAGCATCGAGGTCGAGGGCACGGCGGGCGGCGATCTCGTCAAAGTGCGGCTCACCGCCAAGGGCGAGCTCAAGAGCCTGTCGGTTGACGCGAGTCTGTGGAAGGCGGAGGAGCGTGAGGTCGCCGAAGACCTGATCATCGCCGCCCATGCCGACGCGCGGCGCAAGGCGGAAGCGCTGCTGCAGGACAAGATGAAGCAGCTAACCGGCGGCATGGCGTTGCCGCCCGGGCTCAAGCTTTTCTGAGCGGGTTATTGTTCGAGCATGATCTTATCCGAAAACCGGTACCCACCCCGCATCAAGTGCGGGGCAGGCTTTCTCGGGATCATGCTCTAGATGCCTGCGGCCGCCGGACCGGAAATCGAGCGCCTGATTCAGTTGCTCGCGCGCTTGCCCGGGCTCGGCCCGCGCTCGGCGCGCCGCGCCGCGCTCTTTCTCATCAAGAAGCGCGAGATGCTGATGACGCCGCTCGCGGCCGCCCTGCAAACGGCGCTGGAGAAGATCGAGGTGTGCCGCATCTGCGGCAACATCGACAGCCAGAACCCGTGCACGGTGTGCACCGATATCAAACGCGACCGCGGCGTGATCGTCGTGGTCGCCGACGTCGCGGATCTGTGGGCGCTCGAGCGTGCCGGCGCCATCAACGCGCGCTATCACGTGCTCGGCGGTACGTTGTCGCCGCTCGACGGGGTCGGCCCGCAGGACCTCACGATCGATGCTCTCGTCAACCGCGTGCATGCGGAGAAGCCGCACGAGCTCATCCTGGCGCTCAACGCCACCGTCGACGGCCAGACCACCGCGCATTACATCACCGACCTCATCCAGGATACCGGCGTGAAGGTGACGCGCCTTGCCCACGGCGTGCCGGTCGGCGGCGAACTCGATTATCTCGACGAAGGCACCCTCTCCGCGGCTATTAGGCAGCGCACAGCGTTTTGATTGTTGTAGTTCCCGACTGCCAACTTGAAACTCGTCGCGAAATTCCATATACTACGTAAAATACGGAGAATACAATGGTCTCAATAACCGGCGAGCAGTTGCAGAAAAAGGCGGGTCTGCTGCGCGCGGAGGCGCGGCGTCATCCGGTCGAAGTCACTTATCACGGACGCGCCGAACTCGTCGTCATGTCGGTCGAGGATTACGAGCTGCTGCGTCAAAACCGAAAGCTGGCATACCGAATCGACGAAATGCCGGTCGAGAAGATCGAGCGGATAGCCGCGAACAAGATGGACGAGCGGCACAGCGGTCTGAATGAGCTGATGGATGACTGATGCCGCTTCCGCAGCCGGAACTCGGCCTCGTCGTCCATTATGGATTTGTTTGGAGCGGTGCCGATCGCCCGTCTGCGCCGGACAGCGGAAAGGACGGGCCGTGCGTGATTGTCGATCTCTTGGAAGTCGAAGATCTTCCCGGTCGAAAGACGCTCAGGGTCACTTATCTGCCAATATCGCATACCGAGCCTCGCGAGGGCGAAAGCGCGAAGCTGATCCCGGCGCGCGTGACAAACCACCTGGGTCTGACCGCCGAGAAGTCGTACGTGTATACGACCAACGCCTGCGAGGACGATTGGCCTTTTGACCTCGCTCACGTCCCTGGCCGGCGCGATCGTTTCCATTACGGCTTCGTTCCCCCCAGGTTGTTTGAAGCGATAGCTCAGGATTTTCGGCAGCATTTGGCGCGCCGGCGAGGCCATGTTTACAGGCGCTAAGTCACGTTGGCGACCGCAACGGAAATCCACCCTACAAATCCTTGAAATGCCCGCGGCGCTGCAGCCAGGCGAGCAGCACGAGGCCGGGCACGCCGACGAGCGCGCATACCGCGAAGAACCACGCCCAGCCGGTCGCCGCCGCGACGTAGCCGGCGCCGGCGGAGAGATAGGTGCGCCCGACCGCGGCGAGCGCGGTGAGCAGCGCGTATTGCGTCGCCGTGTGCAGCGGGTTGCGGCACAGCGCCGAGAGATAGGCGACGAAAATCACGGTGCCGATCGCGCCGGTGAAATTCTCCGTCACGATGGCGGCAGTGAGCATGACGATGTCGTGGCCCGCCACCGCCTGCCAGGAGAAGGCGAGGTTCGCGATCGCCTGCAGGATGCCCCCGATCCACAGGCTCGCCGCGAGCGAAAAGGCGCGCGCCACGAAGCCGCCGGCAAAGCCGCCGATCAAGGTGGCGGCGAGCCCGACGCCCTTGATGATCGCCGCGTATTCGTTGCGCGAAAACCCGAGGTCGATCACGAACGCCTCGATCATGATGCCGGCGAAGGCGTCGGCGAGCTTGAACAGCACCACGAAGGCGAGAGCGGCAAAGGCGAGGTCGCGGGTGAGGAAATCCTGGAACGCGCCGACCGCGGTACGCGCGACCCGCACGAGCGGATTGTCGCGCGCGCGGGTGGCGTGCTCGGCGGCGGCGAGCGCGGACTTCTCCGGCTCGTGCGCCACGAGCGTCGCCACGATGCCCACGACAACGACCGCCGCCATGGCGAGATAGCCCCACGTCCAGGCGAGCCCGCGCCCGACGCCGAGCCCTTCGATCCCGCTCACCAGGAACAGTTCGCCCGCGGTCGAGACCAGCATGCCGATGCGATAGGCGGCGACGTAGGACGCCATGCCGGCGGCCTGCTCGCTTTCCGGCAGGCTCTCGATGCGGAACGCATCGATGACGATGTCCTGCGTTGCCGAGGCGGTCGCCACCAGCAGCGCGGCGCCGAACGGAAAATACCAGACCACCGCTGCGGGATTGCAGAAGGCGAGCAGGACGATCGAGCCGATCAGCAGCACCTGCGAGAACACCAGCCAGCCGCGGCGGCGGCCGAACAGCCGCGCGAGGATCGGCACGTCGAGCGCATCGACCACCGGCGCCCACAGGAACTTGATGGTGTAGGGCGTGCCGACCAGCGCGAACAGGCCGATGGTCTCGAGCCCGATGCCGGATTCGCGCAGCCACACACGCAACGTCGCGCCGGACAACGCAAGCGGCAGCCCGCCGGAGAAGCCGAGCAGCAGCACCACGAGCACGCGCGGCTGTAGATAGACCGCGAGCGCGTCGGTGATGGCGGGAGGTGCAGGTCCAGAGGTTCGTGGCATAGCGTGACGGTGAATGGCGAGTGGCGAATGGCGAATAGCAAGTCTCGCCACGGGACTCCATTTCCCTATTCGCTATTCGCTACTCACTATTCGCTCGCTGGATCATTCCCCGGCCTCGAGCTTCAGCCCGAGCGGCGCCATGACGACGCGCGCCTCGCGCGGCGCGTCCTCGCCGTCGAATTCCAGCGCCTCGATGCGGCCGCCCCGCTTGGCGATCTTGTCGGCGGAAATGAGCACCTGGGTCACATCCTCCGACGCTTGGCCGAAGTGCTGCTGCAGCTTGAGCACGCGCTCGCGCAAGCGCCCGACGTCGCCCATCAGGTGGCCGACCTCGGTGCGAATCTGCCCGGCCGCTTCGCGCATGCGTGCGTCCTTGAGGATCTGCTGCATCACCTGGATCGCCAGCATCAGCAGCGAGGGCGAGACCAGCACGACCTGCGCGCGGTAGGCCTTCTGGATGATGTCGTCGAAGCCGTCGTAGAGCTCGGCGTAGACCGATTCCGACGGCACGAACATCAGCGCGATGTCCTGGGTCTCGCCCGGGATGAGATAGCGGTCGGCGATGTCGTTGACGTGGCGCGACACGTCCTGGCGCACGCGTTGCGCCGCCTGCTTGCGCGCCTCCTCGCTCTTCGCTTCGCGCAGCGCCGAGACCGCCTCGAGCGGGAACTTGGCGTCGATCACGATCGGACGGTCGTCGCCCGGCAGGAACACCACGCAGTCGGGCCGCGTCTTGTTGGTTAGCGTGAACTGGAACTCGAAGGAGCCGCGCGGCAGGCCGTCGCGCACGATGGTCTCCATGCGGCCCTGGCCGAAAGCGCCGCGCATCTGTTTGTTGGCGAGCACTTCGCGCAGTGATGTCACCTGCGAGGCGAGGTCGGTGAGATTCTTCTGCGCGTGGTCGATGACGGCAAGCCGCTCGTGCAGGTGGCGCAGGCTCTCCATCGTGTGGCGGCCGGACTCGGTCATCGATTGCCCGAGCCGGTGGGTGACCGCGTCGAGCCGCTCGCCCACGAGGCGCGCCAGCTCCGCCTGCCGGCCGGAAAGCGTCTCGCCCATCATGTGCACGCGCCCGGCGGTATCGGCCTGCACGCGCACCATTTCGGCCAGCCGTGTCTCAAGGTCGGCGGCGCGCTGCGCGTGCCGCGCCGTCTCGCCCCCCTGCCGCCGGAACGCGCGCATCAGCACGATCGCGAGCACGACCATGACCGCAAGGCCGAGCGCGGAAAGGATTTCGGCCGGCCCGATCCGGACGCCGCCGAGGACGAATAACGTGGTGCCCATGGGGGCCGTTCTAGCGCGATTCGTTTTCTGCGGTGAACGGAAGGAGAACTATTCCCAGTGCGCAAAGCTCGCAATTTAGGTAATATAATACTTACTTTTGGTCAGAAAAAGTTCCCCGATTGCGAACCGCGTTAGCAGTGCTTACCTGAGCCTTCGACGGAGAACCGGAATTTACTCGCATGATCAATATGTTGCCACATGTCCCGCGATCGGATAAGTCTTGCTGCGGGTCTGCAGGAGAGACCGCAATGCAATTTGACGAAGCAAAATTGCGCGCGACCGTCCTGTACACTTTCGCGCATTCCGATCCTGCGAAGCTCGGTGCGGTTAAGCTCCATAAGGTGCTTTATTTCACCGATATGCTGCACTACCTGCGCGCCGGTTCGCCAGCCACTGGCGCGACATACCGAAAAAATCGTTTTGGTCCAACATGTCAGGAATTGTCTCCTCTCTTGCACCAGCTCGCTGCTGAGGGGGCGATTGAGATTCGGGAATCAGAATACTTCGGATATCTAAAAAAGGAGTATGACGCTAAGGAGGCACCACAAGTCGATCGTCTGAACCGTCACGAAGTAAGTCTTCTTGAGGACGTAATTGAGTTCGTTTGTAATGATAATACAGCAAAGACGATCAGTGACTTTAGCCATAACAGAGCTTGGGAACGCGCAGAGTTTGGTGACATTTTGTCGTACAGCAGTGCTTTTCTCTTACTTGCTCGCCATGCGCCGCTGGAGTCATCGGAATGGAAATCTGAAGACGCAGCGGAACGTGCCAGGAGCCTATTTGAGGGCATTCCATTCGGAGATTTTAGGAGCCGCGCGATCGTCAAGCTGCCGAACAAGCTACTGCGCTCCGTTTCGCAGCGAGTTGGCAGGATCGATGAGGGCGTTCGCCGGCTGATCTTCGAAATGTTCGAGACCATGTACGAGGCGCCCGGTATTGGGCTCGCGGCGATCCAGGTCGGGGTTCCTAAGCGGGTTATCACCATGGATGTTGCGAAGAAGGGCGAGCCGATGAATCCTCAAGTCTTCGTTGATCCAGAGATTCAGTGGAGGTCTAGCGAGTTTGCTAGCTATGAGGAAGGGTGTCTGTCGATTCCCGAGTATTACGAGGAAGTCGAGCGTCCGGCCCGGGTGAGGGTCGCGTTTACTGATCGTGACGGCCAAAGACGGGAGATCGATGCGGATGGAATGCTCGCAACTTGTTTACAGCACGAGATCGACCACCTTAATGGTGTGCTATTCATCGACCACATTTCCAAGCTCAAGCGCGACCGCGTGCTCAAGAAGTTTGCCAAGGTCGCAAAGCGAGCAGCCGAGGGCTAAAGCGTCGATCGTGAATTACGTCGTGATGAGATTGCTTCGCGTCGCTCACGACCGCAGCCCGTGATTTACCTTTGGGTGAACGTCGGTGGCGGCGTTCGCGCAGCCACGCCGGCATGATTCGGTCAGCTCGCCTTGCGGTGCCGAGCCCCCGTACGGGAGCGCTTCTTGGGTGCGGCGCGGGTGTTGCTGCGGCGCGGCGATCGGGTCGGCGGCGTGGTGCGTTTCGCCTCGAC
>JAFAUQ010000140.1 GCA_019243195.1 Hyphomicrobiales bacterium | reverse complement strand
AAAGCGGGCGGAAATCCGGGAATGTCATTCCCGCATTACGCTGCGCTCCATGCGGGCTACTTGATCCGCTCCAGAATGCTCACGTAATTCGCGACGGCGGCGCCGCCCATATTGAAAATGCCGCCGAGGCGCGCGCCCGGCACCTGGATGTCGCCGGCGCGATCGGTAAGCTGCATGGCGGTGAGCGCGTGCATCGACACGCCGGTCGCGCCGATCGGATGGCCCTTCGCCTTCAACCCGCCGGAGGGATTGATCGGCAGCTTGCCGGTCTTCTCCGTGAGGCCTTCGGCGATCGCTGTGGCGCCGCGCCCTTCCGGCACCAGCCCCATAGCCTCGTATTCGATCAGCTCGGCGATGGTGAAACAGTCGTGGGTCTCGACGAACGACAGATCGCCGAGCGTCACGCCGGCCTTGGCGAGCGCGCGCTTCCACGCTTCGGTGCAGCCCTCGAATTTGAGGATGTCGCGACGGCTCATGGGCAAAAAGTCCTGCACGTGCTCGGCCGCGCGGAACGCGACCGCCTTGTCGAGCAGGAGCGCGGTGTCGAGATCGGCGAGCACCACGGCGGCGGCGCCGTCGGAGACGAGTGAGCAATCGGTGCGCTTGAGCGGGCCGGCGACGAACGGATTCTTCTCGCTCTCTGTGCGACAGAACGCGTAGCCCAAATCCCGGCGCATCTGCGCATACGGATTGCCGACGCCGTTCTTGTGGTTTTTGGCGGCGATGCGGGCGAGCGCGTCGGACTGATCGCCGTATTTCTGGAAATAGTGCCCGGCGATTTTCCCGAAGAGGCCGGCGAAGCCGCCGTCGATGTTCGCCTCCTCGCGCACGTACGACGCCTTGAGCAGGTTGCGCCCGATCTCGGCGGCCGGCGTCGTCGTCATCTGCTCGACCCCGACCACGAGCACGATGCGCGCGGCTTTCGCCTCGATCGCCCTGAGACCCTGGTGCACCGCCGCCGATCCGGTCGCGCAGGCGTTCTCGACGCGGGTCGCGCGCTTGAAGCGCAAATCGGGATCGGCCTGGAGCACCAGCGAGGCGGTGAAGTCCTGCGCCGAGAAACCGGCGTTGAAGTGCCCGAGCACGATCTCGTCCACGTCCGCCGCCGCGACGCCGGCATCGGCCAGGGCCTCGGCCGCGACCCGCACCACCAGGCTCTCGACCGTCTCGGCATCGAGCTTGCCGAACGGCGTGTGCGCCCATCCGACGATACAGGCGGTCATGGCCATCTCCGTGGTATACTTCTGCCGAATTTTCGTCGCTTTCCTCGGGCTCCTGGCCCGGCGGAGCGTTCCGCGTTTCCGCATTAGATAGCGCGCCCTCCCCGACGCTCCAAGCCGCGTGGGATCAATGGGCGCGGGTTCCCATCGGCACGGAGCGCTAGAAACCGGACATGCCAGTGCCCTTCCTCTCGCGCGCAAAAACCTGGCTGCTCGGCGCCATCGTCGCCGCCGCCGCGCTGGCGGCGGAGCCGTGCCTAGCCGCGCCTGAGGCGCTGCTGCTGGTCGATGCCGAGAGCGGCAAGGTGCTCTACGCCGAGAACGCGACGCGGCCGTGGCACCCCGCTTCGCTTACCAAGCTGATGACCGCTTACGTGACCTTGCACGCGCTCAAGGAAGGCCGCGTCACGCCCGATACGCTGTTCACCGTATCGCCCAACGCGATGGCGCAATCGCCCTCCAAGATGGGCTTCAAGGTCGGCATCAAGGTCACGGTCGATAACGCGCTCAAGATGATGATCGTCAAGTCGGCGAACGACATGGCGGTGGTGCTGGCGGAAGGAATCGACGGATCGGTTCCCGGCTTCGCGGCCGAGATGAACCGCGACGCGCAGCGGCTCGGCATGACGCAAACGAATTTCGTCAACCCGAACGGACTGCCGGACGACGAGCAGGTCACCTCGGCGCGCGACCTGGCGATCTTGACCCGCGCGCTCATCCGCGAATTTCCCGACTACGCGCTCTATTGGCATATCTCGGCACTCAAGTTCGGACGGCGCCTGATCCGCAACCACAATCCGCTGATCGACCGCTATCCCGGCGCCGACGGCATGAAGACGGGATTCATCTGTGCCTCCGGATTCAATCTCGTCGCGACGGTGACGCGCGGCGACCGACGGCTGATCGGCATTGTGCTTGGCGCTCCAAATTCGGCGGTGCGCACCGACAAGGTGTTGGAGCTGTTCGAGCGCGGCTTCAACGGCAGCGGCAACGCGCTCTCCTTTCTCACTCCGTCGCTTGGCACGGTGGATTCGCTGCAGCCGGTCAATGCACCGCCGCCCGATCTGCACGAGGAGGTCTGCGGCAAGAACCGGCACCGGGGCGAAACCGCAGAGGAAGAGCCGCCGCCGACCGCCGATCCCGACCGCAGCGTCGGCTTGAACGCGCTGCTGCCGCAGTTCGGAAGCGGTGGGGCCAAGCCGGCGATCCCGGTGCTCGGACCGGCGGTGCCGTCGATGGCGCCGATCGTGGTGTTCGTCGGGCCGCCGAAGAAGCCCGGTAACCCGGAAACCGCGGTCGCCAAGAGCGAGCCGAATCCGGTGCATAAGCGAAAACCGGCCAAGCCGGCCCTCGCCGCAGCCAAACCAACGACGCCGGCGGCCGCTCCGGCGACCGCCCATCGCAAGAAGCCGGCAGCGGCGGCGGGGGGCGAAAAACCGGCCACGGCATCCGCCCCGGCAGGGCAATAGCGACATCGTGCCGGACGAGCCGATCGCCACCTCGCACGCGCGCCGGCCCGGCCCCCCGCTGCCGCTCACGGTGCTGACCGGTTTTCTGGGCGCAGGCAAAACCAGCCTGCTCAACCGCCTGCTCAAGGACCCGGCGCTCGCCGGCACTGCCGTGCTCATCAACGAGTTCGGCGAGATCGGACTCGATCATCTGCTGGTCGAGAAAATCAGCGACGACTTGGTGCTGCTGCCGAGCGGCTGCGTGTGCTGCACCATGCGCGGCGACCTCATCGACGCGCTCGAACGCCTGTTGCGCGATCTCGACAACCGCCGGGCCAACCTGACCCGCGTCGTGCTCGAGACCACCGGACTCGCCGACCCCGCGCCGGTGCTGCACACGGTGATGGTGCATCCCTATTTGGTGATGCGCTATCGCCTCGACGGCGTCGTCACCGTAGTCGATGCGGTGAACGGCCTCGCGACCATCGAGCAACATCCCGAGGCGATGAAGCAGGCCGCCGCCGCCGACCGGCTGGCGCTCGCCAAGACCGACCTGCTCGACACGCCGGAGCGGCGCGAGACCGCCGATGCGCTTCGGGCCCGTCTCAAGCGGCTCAACCCGGCGGCCCCAATTCTCGATATCGCCGCCGGCGAAGCGACGGCGGCGCGCCTGATCAACTGCGGGCTCTACGACCCGGACAGCAAGGTGCCGGACGTGCGGCGCTGGCTCGCCGAGGAGGCCTACGCGGCCGCCGATGCGCACGGACATCATCATCACGACGAGGAGCGCATCCGCTCGCTCACGCTTGCCACCGAGCGTGCGCTTCCCGCCGCGACTTTCGACATGTTCCTCGATCTGCTGCGCGGGATGCACGGGCCGAACCTGCTGCGCGTCAAGGGCATCATCAAAATTGCCGAGTCGCCCGACGAGCCCGTCGTCATCCATGGCGTGCAGCACGTGTTCCATCCGCCGACATCATTGCCCGCGTGGCCCGACGACGACCGCCGCACGCGGCTCGTATTCATCACCTGCGACATGGACCCGCGCGCGATCCGCGAATTGTTCGATGCCTTCCTCGGCACCGGATCGATCGACCGGCCCGACCGCGCCGCGCTGCTCGACAATCCGCTCGTTCCCTTCGGCGGGGCAGACCGTTAGGCGCCACGTGCCAATTGGATCGCGGTGTGCTAATGATTTGCTCATGAAGAAATCTCGGCAAACGAAACGGTCTCGCCCGGCACCCTCGGCGCCGCGACGCGGCCTCCCCAAAATCATTGCCGACGTAGTTGGCGCGGTGGACGACCTGCCAGCCGACATGAGCGCGCGCACGAAGTACTATTTGCGCAAATGGGGCTACGGACGTAACCGCTCGCGCTGACGACGTCTGACTGCTCTTGCCAGCGTACAAAAACTTATTGATGCTGCTGGCACAATCATGAGCCGCCCGTAGCGAATGGCGCGGCCGTGGGGGAAGCGCATGGGTCTGATCGAGCGTCTCAAGGGCGACGTGGTCACGCTCAAGGGGGCGTTGCGCACCCTCAAGATGACCACGCCGATCGCGAAAAATCCGAACCGCGTGTTTCCCGAGGTGATCGACGCTCTCGCTGAGAAATTCGGCGATGCGCCGGCTCTGCTGTCCGACCGCGAGCAGCTCTCCTATCGCGCGCTCGCCGAACGTTCGAACCGATACGCGCGTTTCGCGCTCGCGCAAGGGCTCGGCAAAGGCGACGCCATTTGCCTGATGATGCCGAACCGACCGGAGTTCATGGCGATCTGGCTGGGCTTCACCCGCGTGGGCGGCGTGGTGGCCCTCGTCAATACCAACCTCGCCGGCGCCGCCCTTGCCCACTGCATCAACGTGGTCGCGCCCAAGCACGTCATCGTCGCGGCCGAGTTGGCGGGCGCGTTCGCAACCGCGCGGCCGCATCTCGCCGTCAATGCGAAAGTGTGGCTGCACGGCGCCGACGGCGCCGACCTGCCGCGCATCGACCAGGAAGTGGGCACGTACGACGGCGCGGCCCTTGTGCCCGGCGAACGCCGAGCGCTCACCATCGAGGACCGCGCGCTTTACATCTACACCTCCGGCACCACCGGCATGCCCAAGGCCGCCAACATCAATCATTACCGGCTGATGCTCGCGAGCCACGGCTTCGCCGGCATCATGGGCACTAAGGCGACCGACCGGCTCTACGATTGTCTGCCGATGTATCACACGGTCGGCGGCGTGGTGGCGACCGGCGCGATGCTGATCAACGGCGGCGCCACGGTGATCCGGGAGAAATTCTCCGCGCGCGAATTCTGGGACGACGTCGTCCGCTGGGACTGCACCATCTTCCAGTACATCGGCGAGCTATGCCGGTATCTGGTGAACTCGCCGCCGCATCCGCGCGAGACTTCACATCGGCTGCGCCTTGCCTGCGGCAACGGCCTGCGGCCCGACGTGTGGGAACATTTCCAGCAGCGCTTCCACATTCCGCAGATCCTCGAGTTCTACGCGGCGACCGAGGGCAACGTCTCAATGTTCAATTTCGAGAGCAAGCAGGGCGCGGTCGGCCGCATTCCCTGGTTCCTTGCGCACCGCTTCCCGACCAAGCTGATCAAGTTCGACGTGGAGACCGAGCAGCCGGTGCGCACGCCCGACGGCCTGTGCGCCGCCTGCGCGCCCAACGAAATCGGCGAGGCGGTCGGCAAAATCCTCAAAGACCCGAGCCGGCCGGGGAGCCGGTTCGAGGGTTATGCCAGCGAGGCCGAGACCGAGAAGAAAATCCTGCGCGACGTGTTCGAGAAAGGCGACGCCTGGTTCCGCACCGGCGACCTGATGCGGCAGGACGAGAACGGATATTTTTATTTCATCGACCGCGTCGGCGATACGTTCCGCTGGAAGGGCGAGAACGTCGCCACGTCCGAAGTGTCGGAGACGATCACCGCCTTCCCGGGGGTGACCGAGGCGAACGTCTACGGCGTCGCCGTCTCGGGCCGCGAAGGCCGCGCCGGCATGGCCGCCGTGGTGGTCGAGCCCGGCTTCGACTTCGTGAAATTTCGCGAGCACCTCGCCGCGCATCTTCCCGAATACGCGCGGCCGCTGTTCCTGCGCGTGCTGCCGGAACTCGACATCACCGCGACGTTCAAACAGAAGAAATTCGACTTGGTACGCGACGGCTTCGACCCCGCGCGCACCACCGATCCGCTCTATTTCAACGACGCGGAGAGCCGCACCTTCGTGCCGATCGATGCCGCCCTCTACGCGCGCATTCAGTCGGGCGGGGTAAAGATGTGACTGTCATTGCGAGAAGCCGCGCAGCGGCGACGAAGCAATCCAGGGGCCGCATGCGTTATTCCCGGATTGCTTCGCTCCGCTCGCAATGACGAGCAACCGGATAGAGCGCATGCTCCCCACCCCGGCCGAAGTTCTGGCGTTCTGGCGCGCCGCCGGGCCGGACAAATGGTTCGAGAAGGACGACGCCTTCGACGCCGAAATCCGCGAGCGCTTTCTCGATACCTACGCGGCCGCGGCGGCGGGCCGGCTCATAGCCTGGGAGGATGACGCGGAAAGCGCGCTGGCCCTCGTGATCGTGCTCGACCAATTTCCACGCAACATGTTCCGCGGCGACGCGCGCACCTATGCGGCCGACCCGCTTGCCCGGGAGGTTGCCAACCGGGCAATCGCGCGCGGGTTCGATAAGCGCTACGCGCCGCCCGAACGAACCTTTTTCTACCTCCCGTTCGAGCATTCGGAGAACCTTGCGGACCAGGAACGATGCGTCGCTTTGAACCGCGCCGCGGCGGATGAGGACGGCCTCAAGTGGGCCGAGGTGCATGCTGATATCATTCGCCGGTTCGGCCGTTTTCCGCACCGCAACCGCCTGATCGGCCGCGAGACGACGCCGGAGGAACAGGCGTTCCTCGATGCCGGCGGTTTTGCCGGGTAACCAACCATTGATTTTATTGCTGTTTTTCGGCTCGCCGGCGATTTTTCGCGTGTCATCCAACTGAACGTTAAGGCCTTTACGCTAGACCCGAGCCTCCATCGGCAGGGCAGCCCAAACACTACGCCGGTGGCAGGGAGAGCCATGTCGGTCGTCGGTTCGCATGAGGCCTCGGGCGCATTCGCCCGGCTGGCGCCGGCTGCCCTCTATGGGCGCGCCCGCGCCTGGCTCGCCGACCACAGCGACTACAGACGCGCCCAGCGCACCGCCGGCAACGCATTCCTTATCCGCGTCGCCAGTGCGGTGCTCGTCTATTTGAGCCAGGTGCTGCTGGCGCGCTGGATGGGCGAGTTTCAGTTCGGCATCTACGTTTACGTCTGGACCTGGGTGCTGCTGGTCGGCGCGGTGGTCGATTTCGGCCTCGCCTCGGCGGCGCAGCGCTTCATCCCGGAATATCTGGGCCTGCGCGCGTTCGCGTTGCTGCGCGGATTCCTCTCCGGCAGCCGCTGGCTCACGCTCGCGATTGCGACCGCCATGTCCGGCCTTGCGGCGCTGGGCATCCGCGCGCTCGAGCCGTGGGTCGGCCAATACGAAATCGTGCCGCTCTATCTCGCCTGCGCGGCGCTGCCGCTCTTCGCGCTCACCAAAATGCAGGAAGGCATCGCGCGCTCATACGGCTGGGTCAATATAGCGCTGCTGCCGCCCTATATCGTGCGCTCACTTCTGCTCATCGTGGTGATGGCGGCGGGCCACGCGATTGGCTTTGCCGCAGACGCGGTGACGGCGATGACCGCTGCGGTGATCGCCACCTGGGCGACGGCCGTCGTCCAGATGCTGATGCTCGAGCGGCGCCTCGGCCGCGCGGTCGTGTCGGGGCCGAAAACATACGAGGCCGGCGCCTGGCTTCTCACGTCGATCCCGATCTTCATGGTCGAGGGATTCTATTTTCTGCTTACCTACACCGACGTGCTGGTGCTGCAACAGTTCCGCTCGCCGGAAGAGGTCGCTATCTACTACGCCGCCGTCAAGACGTTGGCGCTCGTCGCCTTCGTGCATTACTCCGTCGCCGCGGCGACCACGCACAAATTCACGGAGTATCACGTGCGCGGCGATCGCGCGCGGCTCGCGGCCTTCCTGTCCGAATCGATCCGCTGGACATTCTGGCCGTCGCTGGTCGCGACCGTGGCCATCCTCGCGCTCGGCCGCCCGTTCCTGTGGCTGTTCGGCCCGCGCTTCCTCGACGGCTACTCGGTCATGTTTATTCTCGCGCTCGGCCCATTGGCGCGATCCGCGATCGGCCCGGTCGAGCGGCTCCTCAACATGCTGGGCGAGCAGCGCGCCTGCGCGCTGGTTTATGCCGGCGCCTTCGCGTTCAACTTCGCGGGTTGCCTGGTGCTGATCCCGCCCTTCGGCATCCACGGCGCCGCCATCGCCACCGCCGCGGCGGTGCTGTTCGAATCCGTGCTGCTGTTTGTCGTGACCAAGCGGCGGCTGGGGCTGCACGTGTTTATTTGGCAAGGGCCGAAGCAGCGAATAGCGAATAGCGAGTAGCGAATAGAAAGAGCAGGTTCTTTCCTACTATTCGCTATTCGCTACTCACTATTCGCCCCTTCTCACGCCCTCTCTCGCAACAACCGCCTTATCACCTTCCCGGTCGTCGTCATCGGCATCGCGTCGATGAAGGCGATCTCGCGCGGATATTCGTGCGCGGAGAGCCGCGTGCGTACGAAGTCGCGGATCTCGGCGGCAAGCGCGTCGGAAGGCGCGTGCTCGGCTTTGAGCACGATGAACGCCTTGACGATTTCCGTTCGCACCGGGTCGGGCTTGCCGATCGCAGCAGCGAGCGCCACCGCCGGATGGCGGATCAGGCAATCCTCGATCTCGCCGGGACCGATCCGGTAGCCGGCCGAGGTGATGACGTCATCGTCGCGGCCGACGAACTGAAAATAACCGTCCTCATCGACGATGCCCTGGTCGCTGGTCGTCATCCAATCGCCGATGAATTTTTCCCGCGTCGCATCGGGCCGCTGCCAATATTCGAGAAACATCACCGGGTCGGGCCGCCGCACCGCGATCTGGCCGAGTTCGCCCGGCGCGGCCTCCGTCCCGTCGGGACGGATCACCGCGACCTCGTGGCCGGGCACCGGCTTGCCGATGGCGCCTCGGCGCGACACGCCGAGCATGGCGCAAGACGCGAGCACGAGGTTGCATTCGGTCTGGCCGTAGAACTCGTTGATGACGAGCCCGAGGGCGGCGCGGCCCCAATCGTAGGTCTCGGCGCCGAGCGACTCGCCGCCGGAGCCGAGCGTGCGCAGTTTGAGATCGTGCCGCCCGCGCGGGCTTTCCGCGCTGCGCAGCATGCGCAACGCGGTCGGCGGGATGAAAGCGTTGCGCACGCCGGTGCGCGCCATCAGCGCGAAGGCTTCTTCTGGATCGAACTTGTCGAAGCGGCGCGCAACGACCGGCACGCCGTGATGCAGGCTCGGCAGCAGCACGTCGAGGAGGCCGCCCGCCCAGGCCCAGTCAGCCGGCGTCCAGAACAGATCGCCCAGCTGCGGAAAGAAATCGTGCGGCAGCTCGACACCGGGCAGATGCCCGAGCAGCACGCGGTGGGCGTGCAGCGCACCCTTGGGCGGGCCGGTGGTCCCCGACGTGTAGATCATCATCGCCGGGTCATCGGCTGAGGTCCGCACGGGCGTGAAATCGGAAGAGGCGCGCGTGATCGTTTCATGAAAGCCGAGCACGCCGTCGGCGGCGCCGTCGAGCGAGAGTACGAGCTTGAGATCGGGCGTGTCGCCGCGGATCGAGGCGATCTTCGCTGCGCCGACCGCGTTCGTAATCAGCGCCGCGGCGCCGGAGTTCTGCAGCCGATAAACGAGCGCATCGGGACCGAACACGACGGCGACCGGCAGCGCGATCGCGCCGAGCTTATAGATCGCGACGTGGCTCGCCGCCACCTCGGGTGCCTGCGGCAGCATGATGGCGACGCGATCGCCGCGCTTGATGCCGTGGGCGGAGAGCGCGTTCGCGAGGCGGTTCGAGGTCTCGCGCAGCGAGCCGAAGGAAATATCTTCGGACGTTCCGTCCGGGCGCACGTGAACGATGGCGCATCGGCGCGGATCGACCGCCGCCCAGCGGTCGCACACGTGGACGCCGATGTTGTAGGCGGCCGGTACCCGCCAGCGAAACTGACGGTAAAGCTCAGAATAGTCGCGGATATCGGGAAGCATGGCGTCTGGAACGTAGTAAGGCGGCGACGGCCGGTCCAGCGCTCGTAGCCCGCATGAGCCCGCGCAGCGGGCGATATGCGGGGCCTTCTTACGTCCGCTTCTCGTCCGGGGCCGCGAGGATCAGCGCCCAGAACACCTTGAATTTGGAGCCGGGCGCGTAGACCGCGGCGATGCCCATGCGGGTCGCGCCGTTGACCAGCATGTTGGCGCGGTGTGGCGGCGAGTCGCGCCAGCCGGAGAAGGCTTCGGCGAGCGTGTGGTAGCCGGCGGACACATTCTCCACCGCTACCTTGGCATCGAAGCCCGATGTCCGGATGCGCTCCTGGAAGGGCCGGCCAGCGCTGTGGTCGAGCTTGTCCCGCTCCGCCATGACCTTCGCTTGGTCTTGCGCGAGGCGCACGAGCAACGGATCGATCGTCACCGGGCCGAGCCCGTTGTTCCGCCGGTAGCCCGAAATCATCGACTGAGCCGCCGCGAGGTCAAGCTCCGCCCCATGTGTCGCGAGACTGCGGTAGAAGCTCGGCTCGCCCGCCGGCGGATCGCGGTCACTCAGCAGGCAGCCAGCGAGCACTGCCGCGAGCAACCCTACTGCGATCAGTCGTACGAAAAGCCGCACTCCAGCATCCCCCCGCCGATCCCTAGACATCCGCCGGCTTGGCGAGCGGCGTCGCGCCGTCGCCGAGAAGCCGCACCTCCCGCTGCGGGAAGGGAATGCCGATGCCGGCGGCACGCAAGCGCTTGAGAATGGCAAAATAGAGGTCGCTCTTGACGATGAGCGAACGGTCGAAATCGGCGACCACGCAGCGCAGCTCGAACTCGAGCGCGCTATCGCCAAAGTTGAGCAGCAGTGCGCGCGGCGGCGGCACGTCGACGACCTGCGGATGCTCATCGGCGCATTCGAGCATCAAGTCGCGCACCTGTTCGGGATCGCTGTCGTAGCCGACGCCGAGCTTGAGGGTGATCCGCCCCATGGTGTTGGCGTGCGTCCAGTTCTTGACCACGCCGGTGATCAGTTCGGAGTTGGGGATGATCACGCTCGCGCGTTCGAACGTCTCGATCTCGGTCGCGCGCACACGGATGCGCCGCACCCAGCCTTCCTCGCCTTTCACCACGATCGAATCGCCGACGCGGATCGGCCGCTCGGCGAGCAAAATTAACCCGGAGACGAAATTCGACACGACCGATTGCAGCCCGAAGCCGATGCCGACCGAGAGGGCGCCGGCGATCAGCGCGATTTTTTGCAAGTCGATGCCGGCCTCGGCGAGCGCCAGCGTGGCGACCGCGATCACGCCGACGTAGCCGATGATCGCCGAGATCGAATGCTGCAGGCTGACATCGAGGCTCGTGCGCGGCAGGAACTGCCGTTCGAGCCACCGCTGCACCGCGCGGGTGGCAAGCAGCCCGAACAGCAACAAAACCACCGCGCCGAGGATGGCGCCGAACGAGATGGTGATGCCGACGATGCTGGCGCCGAGCAGTGTTTCCTGCAGCCGGCCGAATACTTCGTAGGCGGTGAGACCGCGCGGCCCGAGCGCCACCACGATCGCCCCCAGGGCGAGCACGGCCCCGACGAAAACGACGAGCCGCAGCACAGCAGAAACGAGCGTCCCGGCAAGCTCGATCGTCTGCGGCCGCAGCCCGAGGTTGGCGGCGACCGCCCGGCCGACCGGCTTGTCCGCGACCACGATGTCGGCGAACAGCGCGTCGATAAAAACAATCGTGAGATACGCGGCGCCCAGTACGATAGCGATGATCACGAGCCGCTCGGCGATGAAGCTCGCAAGCCCGATGTAGCCGCCGACAAGCGCTCCGAGGATGAGCGCCGCCGCGATCCAGCCGATCGTCATCAAACCCGGCGCGGACGATCCTTCGCCCGACGCTTGACGCTGCCGCAATCGCCGCAACAGATGAATGAGCAGCGCGGCGACGGCGAGCGCCAGCAGCGCGTTGGTCGCGACGGTGAGCGAGGGCGGCGCCACGACCTGCCCGTGCACGGTATTGAGGAAGACGACGAGCCCAAGCGCACGCACGGCCCACGAAAGATGGCCGTAGAGTTGGCGCGCCGCGGCATCGCTCATGGCCGGAAGGCGCCGCCAGGCGGTTTCCGGGGCCAACACGGCGCGAGCGATGCCGCTCCCGAAGGTCGCAATCGCGACCGCCAGATTGAGACCGACGGCGAGCGCGCGAATGGTTTCCGGAAGCAGGGCATAGGCCTGCAAGGTCGCGATCACGATCGCAATCGCGAGCGGTGCCGGCGCGGCTGCAAACGCAAGGACGAGGAGCCCGGCGATGGCCTTGCCGAAACGGGAGTCCGCCGGCTTCTCGCCTGCCAAGCGCCGCCGGCACCAACGCAAGACCACGCCTCCGGCGAGCGCGAGGCCGAGGAGCGTGGCGAGCGCCGCGCCGATGCGGTCGTAGCCGGCATCGAGGAGGAACCGCCACCAGGATCCGGCGAGCGAGGCGACCCCGCGCAGTTCGTCGGGGATGCTTTGCCCGAGTTCGATCCAGCCGCGCGGATCGAGCAAGCTCGGCGCACGTTCGAACAGCTTCTCGGTGAACAGCACGCGCCGGCGTTCATTCACGCGGTCGAAGACCTGGCCGGCACGGGTCGCGAGCTGACGCGCGAGGTTCGCGCTGGCGCCGAGCGTGGCGGTGAGCGCGGTGAGCCGCGTGCGTTCGGCGGCGGTTGCCGGCGCCTCGGCACGCCCGTCCGTGGGCCGCGATCCGAGATCCTTGAGCTGCGCCTCGGCGGCCGCTTGTTGGTTGGCAAGGTCCGCGACCGTGGCGAGCAAGTCCTCATGCACGCCGGCCGCGCGGGCGCGCAGCTCGACGAGCGCGACGCTGCTCGTGCTTTCCCGGCCGGCCGCGGCCTCGATCTCATCGAGCGCCAGCTTGGCGGCGGCAAGTCCGTCGGCGCCGGCCGGCGGCTGTTGTGCGGCGGCCGGCCCACCGGCGAGCGCCAGCCCGATCGCCAGCGCAAGCAAGACCTGTCGGGCGAATCTTGCCCCCATGCGGCTCCTCCGGAGCGGGTCTCACGCGAGAGAATGGCGGAGTCAAGGAAAACGGACGGATTCGCCCCGGGCTACCTCCCGCTTGGCCAGAACCAAGCCAAGCCGATAGAATCCCGCAAACAACCCCTCCGGAGGTGGGATCCATGCCGGTTCAGCCGTTGCGCAAGACGCAGGACCACAACCCGCGCACCATGGATGAGGCACGCGCGTTCGTGGCGCACGTGGAGTCATTGTTCATGCCGTGGAACATCGAGGCGCTGGTCGCGGGCTTCACCGACGACTGCGTCGTGCGTTTCGGCACCGTGCCGCAATTGCGCGGACGCAAGGCGCTGCGCGAATTCTTCACCGCGCGCAGCGCGCGGCAGAAGAACTATCGCCTCGACAAACAGTTTCGCGCGCTCATGGGCGATGTGATCGCCAACGTGTGGAGCGGCGAATGGGACAATGCCGACACGGGCACGCGCATGCGCGGCTACGGCGTCGAGACCTGGCTGATGCGCGACGGCAAGATCGCGGTCTGGGAGGCGGCCTTTAACGCCGCGCCCGCCGATGCGCCCGGCGGCGTCGCCGAGATGCTGCAGTAGTGTTGCGCGCAGCGAGTTTGATCGGCGCCTCGGTACTGATGATGGCGGTCCTCGACCCACCGGTGCCGGCACACGCGGCGGAAGCGCTCGCGGTCGACGTGGTCAACGCCAGCGAGCCGACGCTGTGCGCCGAGAAAGACAATGTTTATCTCAAGCTGATCTCGCCGCACGCACGCAGCTTCGCCATCGAAGCCGTCCATCCGGCCTATGTCGGCACCATCCTGGTCGACCGATGGAAGCCTGACTTCACCAATTGCGACATGTCGGGCGATCCGGTCTTCACGTTTGAGAAGCGCCGGCTGACTATCTACGAGACCGAGGAGTGGTGGCTGGTCGGCCTCACCTTTCCGAGTTTCTGGCGCCCGAACCAGGTGCCGGTACGGGTCGGCAACCGGGTCGAGACGGGCTTTCACCTGCTGCAATTGTGGACGTGGCGCGACGGCCGCGCCGACGAAGTGCTCGTGCTGTATCCGGCGGACGGCTATTGGCGCGCGCGCCCGCTCCCGCCGGTGAACCTGCGCTGGAGCGCGTACGGTTCGTCGTTCCTGCTCGGACCGGTCGAAACCGAGGCCCGCCCGTTCGTCGACATCCGCGCGGTGGCGTTCGACCCGGCGACGCTTTCATTCACCCTCGATTTCGTGCGCGGCGGCAGCGCGACCTTGCGCCTGCAAAAACTCGATCAGGAGCGGATTGCGCTCGATGTCGCGCTCGACGCGCCCGTTGCCGACCGGCCGTTCGCGGCGTTGCGCTCCATGTTCGTGACCGAGGGCAACGCGGACGTGGCCCACGTCGGCTGGCGTACCATGGGCAGCCACTCGTGGATGCGCGCGCCGGTGATGGACTTCTCCCGCGCCGCCGCCGCCGAGCTGTGGGCGGGGCGGCTGGTGCCGTCACGGCACAACACCAGCGCGCCCGACATGGTGTTTCGCGAGTTCAGGGCGGCGCCGTGATCGATATTTCCAGCGGGCACGCCGCCCTCGATGCGTTTCTGGCCGGCCATTATTTGCGTATCCGTGGAATGTCGTCGCGCTTCGCCGCCGCCATCTGCGGCCACATCATGCGGCGGCAGACGGCGCTCGGGATTACCGGCGATCTGCTGGAGATCGGTACCTTCGAGGGCCGATTCTTTATCGCCATGGCGATGCTGCTGGCGCCGGACGAGCATGGGGTCGGGATCGACGTGTTCACCTGGCCGAGCGCCCGCGTCTATGATCACTTTCTCGCCAATTGCGCCGATGCCGGGCTTGATGCGCACAGTTACACCGCCTGGAAAACGGACACCCGCACGATTACCGCGGACGATCTGCGCGCCAAGTTGCCGGCCGGTGCTGCCCGCTTCGTTCACGTCGACGGCGAGCACAACGTGGAGTGCCTGACCCAGGACCTCGAGCTCGCACACGCCGTGCTGCACCCGGACGGCGTGATCGTCATCGACGACATGCTGCACCCGGGCTACCCGACCCTGGTCACGACCGTGCTCGATTATCTTGCGCGCCATCCGGAGATGCGGGTGCTGTGCATCATCGACCGCGAGAGCATCACGGCAGCGGCGAAATTCGTGCTCTGCCGCGTCGACCGGGTGGCGAGCTACGAGCAGGACCTGATGACGACATTCGCCAAGTTCCACTACGTGCTTGGCGCCTACGTCACGGGGTACTTGACCCTCGTCCTCACCCCCGACCCGACCTTGCCGAAGGTGGATTGATCAGACGACGGAGGACGGACGACGGAGGACAGAATTTTCTTTTCCGTCCTCTGTCGTCCGTACTCTGTCCTCTGATTCCCATCCAAACACCGAGCGGCCGCCATACGAAGGCGAGCGAGCGCGCTCCTGCGCGATGAGGCTCTCGACTGATGGGCCGCGCGCGTGCCGCTCGAGCGTGCGGGCCTGGTCGTCGAGACGCTTAAGGGCGCCGAGTTCCTCCTCGCGCCCGAGCTTCGCCTTGCGCACCGCCGATTTGAGCACCCGCAGCGTCTCGTCATAAACCTTGATCGGCACCGGGAACGGGTGACGGTCCTTGCCGCCGTGGGCAAAAGAAAAACGCGCCGGATCGGCGAAGCGGCACGGCGCGCCGTGCACCACTTCGGCGACCATGGCGAGCGCCGCGACCGTGCGCGCGCCGACGCCCGGCGTGAGCAGCAGATCGGGAAAATCCTTCGGTCCGCGCTCGGCCGCGGCGGCGAGCGTACCGTGCAGCCGGCGCGCGATCACGTCGCTCGCGCGCACGTCATGATGGGCCGGCATGACGAGATGCGGCAGCAGCGGCTGTGCGGCGTCGCCGGCGGGTTGCGGTTCTTCACCATCATCGAGGCGCGCGAACTCGCGCGCGATCTTGTCCGCCCCGAGCGAGGTGAGCAGATCGAGCTGCGCGTGCCGCGACGCGGCGGCGCGGCGATCGGCGAGATTGACGATGTTTCCCTGCGCGACGCCGTCGATCGCCGCGTGCGGATCGTCGAGGAAGCCCGTCAGGCCTTCCGAGAGCCAGTGATAGCGCCGCGCCTGCCTGCGGCCGCCGTTCATGCCCTGCTGCACCACCACCCATTTGCCGTCGTTGGCGACGATGAAGCCGTGCAAATAAAGATCGAAGCCGTCCTGCACCGCGGCACTGTCGACCTTGGCAACCAGGCGGCTCGCCCGCGCGAGCGCTTCGCCGTCGACGCCGGTGCGCGCGCCGATCGCGACCAGCTCCTGCGGCGTCTGGCGCGAATGCCTGCCGCGGCCGCCGCACACGTGAAGCCCAAGTTCCTGTTCGAGCGGCGCAAGCCCACGCTTGAGCGCGCCGATCACGCTCGTGGTGATGCCGGAGGAATGCCAGTCCATCCCCATGACGGCGCCGAACGACTGGAACCAGAACGGGTTCGCGAGCCGGCGCAGCAACTCGTCGCGGCCGTAGTGGTGCACGATCGCCTCGGCCATGACCGCGCCGAGTCGGCTCATGCGGAGGCTGAGCCAGCGCGGCACCTGCCCGCCGTGCAACGGCAAATCGGCGCTTCCGGCGCGCTGCGGCATGGCTTCCTTCGGCTCGAATCCTGTTCACGATTTGTACCGCAAGATGTGGACGAACGCAAGATGCGGCACGCCGCCTGCGTGATAATGAGGGGGCGTGCGTAAGCGGGAGAAGAAAATGAAGCTGATCGATCTGAGCCGCGAGATTTATCACAAGATGCCGCGACTGCCGAACCATCCGCCGATCATCATCACGACCTACGGCACGCACGACGAGAGCCGCGACGCGGACGGCTACAAATTCTCGACCGCGACGATGTCGCTCGCGCTCGGCGATCACTCCGGCACCCACGTCGATGCGCCGGCGCATTTCGACGCGAAGCCCGGCGCCACCACCATCGACCAACAGCCGCTGGAAAACTTTTTTCTCGACGCCGTCTGCCTCGATCTTTCTCATAAACCCCTTAAATCAGACATCTCGATCGACGATCTCAAGCGCGCGCGCGACGCGGCGGGCGTCGATATCCGGCCGAAGGACATGGTGCTGCTCGAGATGAATTTCACGCGCCGGGCGACCAGCGTTGACAGCTTCCTTATGGATTTTCCGGGATTGACCAAGGAATCGGCGACTTGGCTCGGTAAGCAGGACATCGCCATGTTTGGAGTCGAGGCCGTAAGCCCCGGCCGGCCCGGCCGTAACAATTTCGAGGTCCATCACGTCTGCCGCGACCTCGGCTTCACCCACGTCGAGGGCCTGATCAACCTCGATCAGGTCGTCGGCAAAGGCCGCTTCAAATTCATCGGCTTTCCGCTCAAGATCCGCGGCGGCACCGCAAGTCCGATCCGCGCCGTGGCGATGGTGAATGAGTAAATCCTGCGAAGCGCACAGCGCGAAGCAGGATGGCGGTCCCGACAGGACTCGAACCTGTGACCTTCGGTTTAGGAAACCGCTGCTCTATCCGGCTGAGCTACGGGACCGCGGAGGCGATTTAGCATAGATGGGGGCGCGGCGCAGGCGGCGGATGTCGATAGGGCTTGCGCGTTAGCAAGACCCCCACCTGGCCGCGCGCTTCGCGCGCGGCGCCACCCTCCCGCCTCCGGGAAGGGATGCCCTACCCTCGCCGCATTGGGGCGGTTGCGTGGTTAGAGTGGTGCGGGGCGCGGCGTTTCATTCGCCATGGGTAAGGGGTTCCTCGTCGGGACGCTCGCGGTCGCGTTGAGCGCGGCGGCTGCCGCGCAGGCGCACGCCCAAACTGCGGGCAAAAAACCGGCGCCCGCCAAACCCATCGCGAGTGCCGAATGCAAACTAACGACTGTCGCAAGCGGCACGGTCGCCTCGGTCGTCGATGGCCGCACACTCGTGCTCGATGACGGCCGCGAGGTGCGGCTCGCCGCGATCGAAGTGGCAGCCGAAAACGAGCCCGGCGGCGTCGACGCCAAGGCCGCATTCGAAGCGCTCACGGCTGGCCGGCGGATTGAGCTGCGCGCTGGTGCAGACAAGAGGGAAATCGACCGCTACGGCCGGCTGTTCGGTCAGGTCTATGTCACAAACGACAACGGCGAGCGGTGGGTAGAGGCCGAGCTGATTGCGGGCGGGCACGCGCGCGTTGCCGCGCGCGTGGACGAGCGCGCCTGCGCCAACGCGCTTCTCGCGCGCGAGCGCGCGGCGCGGGCGGCCAACCTTGGCCTGTGGTCTGATCCAGTCTATGTGATCCGGCCGGCGGACGACGCGGCAGCCGTGGCGGCGGAACGCGGCCGGTTCGCCATTGTGGAAGGCAAGGTGCTCTCGGTCCGCGAAAGCGGCCCCGTGATCTACGTCAATTTCGGACGGCGATGGACGCAAGACTTCACCGTCACCATCGCCAAGCGCAACGAGTCCGCCTTCACCAGCGCCGGCCTCGAGCCGAAGCGGCTGCAGGGCCGCCGTGTGCGCGTGCGCGGATATGTCGAACAGCGAGGTGGCCCCTGGGTCGAGGCCACCCGGCCGGAGCAGATCGAACTGGCCGAGCGTAATTAGCGCATGATCCCGAAAAGGCCTGCCCCGGACGCGTCCGGGTACGCGATCCGGGGTGGGTACCGGTTTTCGGAAAAGATCATGCGCCAAGGATAAGGGGACTCGCTGACGTGACGCTGACGCGCAGCCGAGCAGACAACGGAGTGCGTGGGTTCGCGACTCTCGCCGTTCTCGTGCTTGCGTTCCTCCTCGTCGGATGCGAAGCCGCGACCCGCCTCGATCTCGGCGAACGGGTGCCGCTGCGCGAGCCGCCGAAGCACACGGCTGAAACCGGCCCCGCCGTGCGCGAGCATCAGCGCATCCTCGCCGCCTACGGCGGCGTCTACCACGACGCGCGGCTCGAGGGGCTGATCACCCACACGGTCGACCGGCTGGTCGCGGCGTCGGAGAAGCCCGACCTGCGCTACAAGGTGACGATTCTCAACGCGCCGTCGGTCAACGCGTTCGCGCTCCCCAACGGGCAGCTGTACGTGACGCGCGGGCTGCTCGCGCTCGCCAACGACACCTCGGAACTCGCCTCCGTGCTCGCCCACGAGATGGGGCACGTGATCGCCCGCCATGCCGCGATCCGCGAGGAGCAGCTGCGCCAGGCCGAGCTGGTGAGCCAGGTTGCCTCCGACGTGTTCAAGGACCCGCAGGTGGGCGCGCTCGCGCTCGCCAAGAACAAGCTTGCGCTCGCGACCTTCTCGCGCGGCCAGGAGCTGGAGGCGGACGGCATCGGGGTCGGAATTTCCTCACGCGCCGGCTTCGACCCGAACGGCGCGGTGCATTTCCTCACCTCGATGGCGCGCAACGCCGAGATGCGCCCCGCGTCCGGCGGAATCGATCCGCACATGCTCGATTTCCTCGCTTCGCATCCCGCGACCCCCGAACGCATCAAGATCGCCGAGGCCAACGCCAAGCAGTACACGGCGAACGGCGGCCCCGCCGGCGAGAAGGACAAGGCCGCTTATCTCGCCACCCTCGACGGCATGGTCTACGGCGAGGATCCGAGCGACGGTTTCGTGCGCGGCCGGCGCTTTTTGCACCCGCGGCTGGCTTTCACCTTCACGGCGCCGGAGAACTTCACGCTCGAGAACACCGCGCAGGCGGTGCTCGGGGTGCGGAGCGGCGGCGGGCAGGCCATGCGCGTCGACGTCGTGAAGGTGCCGCCGGAGCAGTCGCTCGCCGATTATCTGATGTCCGGCTGGATCGACAACGTGGACAAAGAGTCGATCGAAGAGCTCACGATCAACGAGTTCCGGGCGGCGACCGCCGCCGCCAAGGGCGATCAATGGGCATTCCGCCTCTACGTCGTGCGGTTCGGCAACGAGGTCTACCGTTTCATCTTTGCGACCAAACACAAGAGCGCCGACGTCGACCGCGCGTTCCGCGAAGCGGTCAACACGTTCCGCCGCCTGACGCCGGAGGAAGTTCAAGGCGCAAAGCCGCTCCATCTGAAAGTCGTGGCGATGGATGCGAGCGCCGCGGAAATGGCGCGTCGCATGACCGTCCCCGACCGGCCGCTCGAACGCTTCCTCATTCTCAACGGCCGCACCGCCGCCGATCCCCCGAAACAGGGCGACCCGGTGAAGATCATCGTGGAGTGATACGAGATCCGTCATTCCGGGGCGCGCCGAAGGCGCGAGCCCGGAAACCATGAACACCGGACCGTGCAGAACCGGCTCCGCCCGTGTTCATGGACCCCGGGTTCCCTCGCTTCGCTCGGGCCCCGGGGTGACGACGGTGTGAAAAGGTCAGAAAAAAAGCGGCTCCAAATGGAGCCGCCTTCATCATCTGACATCCGTCATCTGATCTCTGATTACGCCGCCTCGTCTTCGAGCTGCGCTTCGCTGCCGCCTTCGGGCTTGGGACCGCGCCGCGGGCCCTTGGCGAGCGCCGCCTCGATCTCCTTGATCGCCTCGGTCTCGGTGATGCGGTGGACCGCGGAAATCTCGCGCGAGAGTCGGTCGAGCGCGAGCTCGTAGAGTTGGCGCTCGCTGTAGGACTGCTCGGGCTGCGACTCGGAGCGATAGAGATCGCGCACCACCTCGGCAATCGCCACGATGTCGCCGGAGTTGATCTTGGCGTCGTATTCCTGCGCGCGGCGCGACCACATGGTGCGCTTGATACGAGCGCGGCCCTTGAGGGTCTCGAGCGCCTTGCGCACCATCGTGCCTTCGGCAAGCTTACGCATGCCGACCGAGGCGATTTTCCCGGTGGGGACGCGCAGCGTCATCTTGTCCTTGACGAAGTTGATGACGAACAGCTCGAGCTTGTAGCCGGCGACTTCCTGCTCCTCGATGGCGACGATCTGGCCGACGCCGTGGGAGGGGTAAACGATGAATTCGTTGGTCTTGAAGCCCTGACGCTGGGTCGCCCGCGGCATGGCGGGCTGGGGCGCCGCAACTTCGACCGGACGCGGAGCCAAACGGGGTGTGGCCTTCTTATTCTTAGTGCTGTTCATGCCGCGGTGGGCTCCCTGGTTGATCGGTTTGCTGCGCCGCACTGCCTTATTCTTGGAGGCAGCCCTATTGGTTGCCGTCCGCGAACCAGAAGCCCGCCGGACCAAGCCGGAGGCTTTCTTGACGGTGCTCTTCTTCACACGTTTACGCGTTCGTCCTGCCACAGCTCACGCGTGGGCCACACGCTCCCTGATACGAATCCCCGAAAATCCGAAAAAATAAGCTCCCCGGCGGGAGCCCCCTCGGACTTATTCTTTCTTGACAGGTATATAACACATTTTCGGCGAGAATCAAAGCCTTAGGTGCGCCAAAATGGCCCCTTTAATGGTATTTCGCGGCGCCCTTAGTTAACGTGCTCAATCGCCCCCGCCCGGATTGGCGGAAAAATGCTCTTCGAACTTGTTTGGCACCCCCTCCCACTTCTTGGCGTCCTCGGGGGGTTCCTTCTTGACGGTGATGTTCGGCCAAGTCTTGGCATATTCGGCGTTGACGCCGAGCCATTTCTCCAGACCCGGCTCGGTGTCGGGCTTGATCGCCTCGACCGGACACTCGGGCTCGCACACGCCGCAGTCGATACACTCGTCGGGGTGGATGACCAGCATGTTTTCCCCCTCGTAGAAGCAATCGACGGGGCACACCTCGACGCAGTCCATGTACTTGCACTTGATACAATTATCGTTGACGACGTAGGTCATTGGTCACCGGATCCCCAAAGCCCTGAAATAGGGTCAGTATCCCATGGGTCGAGGGCGCGCAAGAGAACGCGCAGTCGCGCGGGTTTTTGTTGCGCACGGGGTCATCCGAACCGCGATGGTGACCGCTTGCCGGACATATCGAGCTCCTCGTAGAGGGCGCGCGCCACCTCTGCCGAGCCGCGCCGCTCGACGAAGCCGGCGACCTTGAGAACCCGCACGCAGCCATCGAGTGCAACCGTGACGACATCGCCCGGCCGCACCGCGCGACCGGCCCCGTCGATGCGCTGGCCGTTGATGCGGACGCGGCCAGATGTCGCAAGCCCTGCTGCCGCCGGGCGCGTGCGCACGACCCGGGCGTGCCACAGCCACTTGTCGATTCGCTGCCGGTCCCCTTCCACGACTCTGCCTGGAGCATGATCTTGTCCGAAAACCGGTGCCCACCCCGCATCAAGTGCGGGGCATGCTTTTTCGGGATCATGCTCTGATTAGCGTCTCTCTTTGGCGTTCGCTTCGAGCTGTTCCTTGAGCGCCGCGAGCTTGGCGAAAGGCGAGTTCGGGTCTGGCGCCTTGTCGCGCCCCCGCTCTCTGGGAGCGCTTGTGGCGAACAGGCCCCCTTCGCGCGGCGGGCGCGGCGAACGATCGGGCCTCGGCTTACGTGCCGGACGGGGTGGCCGCGGCGGCCGCTCGGCGGGTTTCGCAGGCTCACCCGAAGCGGGGCCAGCAGAAGCTGCGGCGGCCGGGGCCGCGGGTTCGATCGATGGCTTTTGCGCCGCTTCTCGGGGCGGGCGCCGCGGACCGCGCGGACGCTCGCGCCGGGTGCCTTCCGGTCGTCCGGGCCGCCACACCTCGATGAAGGCCTCTTCAGCGGGGGCGGCCGAGACCGTCGATTCCGGCACGGTCGGCGTGGCTTCCGTTGCAGCGGCGGGTTCCGGAGCGATTGCGGGTTCTGGGGCAGCCATCGCCGCTTCCGGCGGAGATGCCTCGTCCGAAGAAGCAGCGGCGGATTCGGCAGGCGCAGGTTCGATGGGTGCCGGTTCAGCCGAAGTTTCGGAAGCCGCTGGTGCCACACTTGTTGCGATCGCCTCGGCAACGGCGGCTTGGGGCTCTCCCTCTGACTCCGGGGCGCCCCCTTCGGTCACCTCAGCGGCCACGCTCTGGGAGTCAGCCGCCAGCTCGACGGCGCTTCCTTCGACTGCTTCGGCCGGGGGTGCGCCCTTCGGTGCCTCCGGTTCGGACGGCTTGGGACGGCGCTCCATGCGATAGCCGAGGGAACGCAGGATCGAACCGAAGTCCTCGCCGGACGCACCGGTCAGCGAGGTCATGTTCACCGTCACGGTGAAGCCGCCGCCCTCGATCGCGCCCGGCGGTTTCGGCCCGGATGCGCCGGGCCGCCAGGCGAGCGCCGGGCGGATCAGGTCGGCAAGCCGCTCCAGGATGTCGACGCGGACGGCGCGCTCGCCGCAGACACGGTAGCCGACCACGCGATAAAGCGCCTTCGGCACGTCCTTGTCGGCCGGGAACGAGGTGCGTCCCGACGCCGCCAGATGCGGCACGTCGGTCAGCCCCTTGGTGTCGGGGGTTGCTTCCTTCAGCGCCCAGAGCTGCACTGCAAGCGCGCGCGGGCCGGGCTTCAACAGGTTCGGCAGGTAGAGGTGATAGGCACCAAATCGCACGCCATACTTGCGCAGCGTCGCGCGCGCGGCCTGGTCCAGCCCCTTCACCTCCTCGGCGACGCGGTGGCGCTCCAGCACGCCGAGCGCCTCGGTCAGCTGGAACGCGACACCGCGCGCGATCCCGGTGATGTCCTCGGCGGTCGAGAGCGCGAACAGCGGCCCGAGCAGCTTCTCCAGATGCGCCTTGAGCCACAGATCGAGCCGCGCCTGCACGGCGTCGCGCGCGGCGCCGGTCAGGTGCTCGTCGGCGAGAATGCGCACGCGCGGGCGCAGCACGTCGTCGCCCGCGGTGAGCTTGCCGACCGGCTCGCCCTGCCAGCGCAGCGAGCCGTCGCTTGCGAGCACGAGCTGGTCGTCGCCCGCATGTGTCAGGCGATTGGCGCGCGCGTCGATCTCGCCGGCGAGCGCCTTCTGGGCGGCGGCACGCAACGCCTTGCCCTCGGGGCCGGCGGACGCCGAGTCAGCGGCGAACTGGAAGCCCGCGAGACGGCCGATCGGATGGCCCTCGACGACGACTTCGCCAGATTTCGTTATTTCGGTTTCAAGCATCGCGTTCTCGCGCAGCCGCCGCATCAACACGCTG
>JAFAUQ010000187.1 GCA_019243195.1 Hyphomicrobiales bacterium | reverse complement strand
TCGTCATCCTGCGGGCTATCCCTTCGCCTCCAGCTGCTCCCCACCTCACCTCGCGGCGACGCAGTTGCCTTCGGCTACGTATGTCGTGACCCCACACGACGCGGACTCTCACCACGCCGACAGAGCGACATCACAGACGCACTCATGCCCCGCGAAAGCGGGGCATCCAGTAAACAGCGGCCATAGTTTTATTTGAAAGGTCTGTGGTTACTGGATCGCCCGCTTACGCGGGCGATGACGGCATGTGTGTTAATCAAAATCCGACCTTATCCCCGCCCTTGAGGCCGAGGATGTCGCGCGCCTCGTCGGGCGAAGCGATGGCATAGCCGAGCCCCTCGATGATCTGGCGCGCCTGGGTCACCTGGGCGGCGTTCGACTCGGCGAGCTTGCCGGGGCCGATCCACAGCGAGTCCTCGAGCCCGACGCGCACGTTGCCGCCCATAGCGACCGACATCGCCGCGACCGCCATCTGATTGCGCCCGGCGCCGAGCACCGACCAATGATATTTCTCGCGCCCGAACAGACGGTCGGCGGTGCGGCGCATGTGCATCACGTCCTCGGGATGCGGGCCGATGCCGCCGAGAATGCCGAACACCGACTGGATGAAAAACGGCGGCTTGACCACGCCGCGATCGGCGAAGTGGGCGAGCGTGTAGAGATGGCCGATGTCGTAGCACTCGATTTCGAAGCGGGTGCCGTTCTCGGCGCAGGTGGTGAGGATATATTCGATGTCCGCGAACGTGTTGCGGAAGATGCGTTCGCGCGAGCCTTCGAGATACGGCTTCTCCCAGTCGTATTTGAACTGTTTGTAGCGCGCCAGCATCGGATAGAGGCCGAAGTTCATCGAACCCATGTTGAGCGAGGCAACCTCGGGCTTGAAAGTCGCGGCGGGGCGCACGCGTTCCTCGATCGCCATGGTGGGCGCGCCGCCGGTCGTGATGTTCACCACGACATTAGCGCGCTGCTTGATCACCTTGAGGAACGGCGCGAACGCGTCGGGCGACTGGTCCGGCCGGCCGTCCTTGGGATCGCGCGCGTGCAGGTGCACGATCGCGGCGCCCGCCTCCGACGCGCCGATCGCCGCATCGGCGATCTCCTGCGCGGTGATCGGAATGTGCGGCGACATGGTCGGCGTATGGATCGATCCGGTGACCGCGCAGGTGATGATGACCTTGTTGCTTGTGGCCATGGCGTTTTCTCCTCCCTTGTAATGTAGCCCGGATGAGCGGCGCTAGCCGCGACATCCGGGGCCCCGCATTTCGCCCGCTACGCGGGCTCATGCGGGCTACTCAGACTTCCCCAGCGCCTGCAGCACCACGCCCGGCGTGATCGGCATCACCGTGATCGAGCGCGCGCCGAGCGGGCGCAGCGCGTCGTTGACCGCGTTCATCACCGCGCCGGGGGCGCCGGCGGTGCCCGCCTCGCCCGCGCCCTTGGCGCCGATCTCGCTGTCGCCCGTCGGCGTCACCACGTGGCCGACCTGAATGTCCGGCATCTCGGCCGCCATCGGCACCAGATAATCCGCCATGTTGCCGTTGAGCAGCTGGCCTTGTGCATCGTAGAGGCAGTGTTCGAACAGCGCGGCGCCGATCCCCTGCACCACGCCGCCGCGGATTTGCTCGTCGACGAGCTGCGGATTGATCACCGTGCCGCAGTCCTCGACCACCCAATGATCGAGCAAAGTGACGAAGCCGGTGTCAGTATCGACTTCGAGGTGCGAGGCCTGAATGCCGTTGGTAAAGGCGAATGGCCACGCGCGCGGCACGTAGTGGCGCGTCGCCATCAGCTCCGCCTGGAAGCCGGGCGGCAAAGTGTCGGGACGGAAGTAGGCGATGCGCGCGACCTCGTCGAGGCCGATGCGCTCGCGCCCGGTGTCGGCATCGACCACCGCGGCGGCGCGGATGTCGAGCGCCTTCGGCTCCGCCTGCAGGATGCTCGCCGCTACCGCGAGCACGTTGGCGCGCAGCGCCTTGCCGGCCTGCCACGCCGCCTCGCCGCCGATGCCGGCTGCGCGCGAGGCCCAGGTGCCGCCGCCGTAGGGCGTGTTGTCGGTGTCGCCGGTGATCACCCGCACGCGATCGAGCGGGACGCCGAACGAGGTCGCGACCACCTGCGCGATCACCGCCTCGGAGCCCTGGCCCTGCTCGGTCACGCCGGTGTGGCAGATGACGGCGCCCTGCGCGTCGAGCCGCACGGTCGCGCCGTCCTGTGAGGAGATGCGCGCGCCGCCGACGCCGTAGAACGCGGCGCTCGGGTTTGTCACTTCGATGAAGGCCGCAAACCCGATGCCGCGATGGATGCCGCGCGCGCGGGCCGCTGCCTGATCGCGGCGCAGGCGGTCGTAGTCCATCATTGCGATGAGCTTATCGAGCGACGCGTGATGCGAAAGCTTCTCGAATTTCAGTCCCGCCGCCGAGCCGCACGGATAGGCTTCGTCGGCAATCAGATTCTTCCGCCGCACTTCGACCGGATCAATGCCGATCTTCGCCGCCGCCAGTTCCACCAGCCCTTCGGTCACGGCGGTCGCGATCGGATGACCGACCGCGCGGTACTGGCACATGACGTTCTTGTTCTGGAACACGACGCGCGCACGGGCGCGATAGTTCGGACACGCGTAGGGTCCGCCCACGAGGTTGACGATCTGGTTCGCCTCGATGCCGCTGGTGCGCGGGTAGACCGAATAAGGACCGATGCCGGTGAGGTCGTCGATCTCGAAGGCGGTGATGCGGCCGTCCTTGGTGACGCCGATCCGCGCCTTCACCCGGTGGTCACGCGCGTGGATGTCGGTGACGAAGCTCTCGATGCGGTCGGCCACGTACTTGACCGGCCGCTTGAGCAGTTTCGACAGCGCCACCGTCGCCATCTCGTCGGCATAGACGTGCACCTTGATGCCGAACGAGCCGCCCACGTCATTGGTGACGACGCGCACCTGATGCTCGGCCAAACCGAGGTGCTTGGCGAAAATGTTTTGCATCATGTGCGGCGCTTGGGTGCCGTGATGCACGGTGAGCCGCTGCGCGCCCTCGTTCCAATCGGCCACGGCCGCGCGCGGCTCGTTGGTGACGCCGGTGTGCCGGCCGAACAGGAACGTCGTCTCGACGACGGCATCGGATTCGTTGAGCGCTTTGTCGACCTGGCCCGCATCGAGCGTGCGCTCGAAGGTGAGATTGTCGCCGAGGTCCGGATGAATCACCGGCGTTGCCTTGTCGAGCGCGGTCTCCGCGTCGGTGACGGCGGGCAGCTCCTCATATTCGACTTCGACCAGCTCGGCCGCGTCCTCGGCGAGCGCGCGCGTGCGCGCTACCACCGCGACGACCGCTTCGCCCTGCCAGCACGCGCGCTCCACCGCGACCGCGTGCTGCGGCGCCGACTTGAGTCCCTTGAGATGCGTGAGCACGCCGACCCACGGCGTGCACACCGTCGCCAGCTCCGCGCCCGTGACGACCGCGATCACGCCGGGCACGCGCTTCGCCGCATCGGTATTTATCTGTTTTATGCGCGCGTGCGCGTGCGGCGAGCGGACGAACGCCGCGTGCGCCATGCGCGGCAGCACCACGTCGCTGACGTATTGTCCGCGGCCTTGCGTGAGCCGCGCGAGGTTCGGGCGCGCCACCGAGCGGCCGATGTAGGAGTTAGGTCGGTCGAGCGCGGTCAGGCCGGCAGGCAGGTCGCGGTCGTTCATGACGTTGCTCCCGCCCGGACGCGCGCCACCGCTTCGACGGCGTCGATGATGGCGTGATAGCCGGTGCAGCGGCAGTAGTTGCCCGAGAGGTGTTCGCGGATCGCGGCGCGGCTGGGCACGCCGCCACCGGCGAGCAACTCGGCCGCGGTGAGCAGCATCGCCGGCGTGCAATAGCCGCACTGGAGCGCATTGCGCGTGCGAAAGGCCTCCTGCAAATCGGCGATGGCGCCGGAATCCGAGGCGCCCTCGATGGTTTCGACCTTATGCCCGTCGCACTGCACGGCGAGCGTGAGGCAGCCGCGCACCACCGCGCCGTCGAGCCGCACCGAGCAAGCGCCGCACACGCCGTGCTCGCAGCCCACGTGACTGCCGGTGAGGCCGAGGGTGTCGCGCAGGAAATCGACCAACGTCGTGCGCGGTTCGACGGCCTCGCGCACCTCTTCGCCGTTGACCGTGAGCGTGATCTCGTGCGCAGTCATTGCGGCGCCTCGGTGAGTTGCCGCGCCACCCGGCGCAGCAGCACGCCGGCGAGATGTTTCTTTACGGCGCCGGTCGCCTGCACGTCGTCGGGCGGATCGAGGTTGCGCGCGAGCGCTTTCACGCCGGCCTCGAGGTCGCCCGCCGCGAGCGCCGCCTCCGCGTCGCGCGCGCGCACCGGCGTCGAACCCACGCCAAAGAACACGAGCCGGACGTCCGTGAGCTTCGTACCGTTCGCGCGCGCGGCAGCGGCGAGTCCGACCATGGCGTAGTCGCCGTGCCGGCGCGCGAGTTCGGCAAAGCCGACGCGGGTGTCATGCGTTGCCGCCGGCAGGCGGATCGCGATGAGCACGTCGCGCGGGCCGAGCGCGGTCTCGAACAAACCCTGAAAGAAATCGTCGGCCTTGACCGTGCGCTTTCCCGCGGGGCCGGCGATCTCGACTTCGCCATCGAGCGCGAGCAAACACGCGGGCAGTTCGGCCGCCGGATCGGCGAAGGCGATCGAGCCGCCGATGGTGCCGCGATTGCGGATCGCCGGGTGGCCGATGTGCGGCAGCGCGCGCGCGACGAGCGGCGCAGTCTGCGCGATCTCAGCGGAACGCTCCGCCTGGACGTGACGCACCAGCGCGCCAATCTCGATGTGCCCGTTGCGCCGCGCGATGCGGTCGAGGCCCGTGACCTCGTTGATGTCGACCAGCAGGCTCGGATGCGACAGCCGCATGTTGAGCGTGGCGATCAGGCTCTGCCCGCCCGCCAGCACCCGCGCGCCCTCGCGGCCGAGCAATTCGACCGCGTGCTCGACCGAGCGCGCCCGGGCGTAATCGAACGGCGCCGGTTTCACCGATTTCCTCCCCGACGTTTGTTGCGGGCATCATGGGTGATCGACAACGGTGCAGCAAGCGTCGCTCTCCAATTCGCAGGCGGTTGGGTTCCCCTCCCCCGATTCGCGCAGCGAATGGCGGGGAGCGGTAAGGGGTGGGGGCGCTTGTGCTCAACAATCACCAACTGAGCAAATCAAATAAAGAGAAGACCCCCCACCCCTGACCCCTCCCCACCGCGCTTCGCGCGGGGGAGGGGAACCTAGAGGCCCTCACGCGCTTCAAACAAACCCGTACAGCCGCGCGGGATTGTCGACCAGCAGTTTGCGCTGCGCCTCGGCAGTCACGGCGAACTGCGGAATCAAATCGACCAGATGCGCCTC
>JAFAUQ010000086.1 GCA_019243195.1 Hyphomicrobiales bacterium | reverse complement strand
CGCCCGAGGGCTTTTCCCGCTACCTCGACCTTCATGTCCATGAGCGGCGCGCCGCCTGAAACAAATTTCCGCCCCGAGGAGCTGCTGGCGAACGTGATCGCCGGGCTGATCGGCGACGCGCGCCACGTCGCGGTCGGCAACGCCTCGCCGATCCCGGCGCTCGCCGCCATGGTGTGCCGCGCGCGCGGCAACGGCCGGCCCTACGTCTCGGTGCTCGGCAGCCGCGTCGACAATTTCTTCTCCGACGGCGGGCGCGAACTCTTCGACTGCGCCGGCCAGGGCCGCGTCGACGTGTTCTTCCTCTCGGGCGGCCAGATCGACGGGCAGGCCAACATCAACCTGGTGAGCGTCGGCGACTATCAGGAACCCAAGGCACGCTTCCCCGGCTCGTTCGGCTCGGCCTATCTTTATTTCGTGGTGCCGCGGGTGATCCTGTTCCGGCTCGAGCACACTCGCCGCACCTTGGTCGAGAAGGTCGACTTCATCAGCGCGCCCGGCACCAGCCCCGCGAACGTCTACCGCCCGGGCGGCCCGATCGCGCTCGTCACCAATCGCTGTTTGTTTGCTTTCGACCGGGCGCGGGCGCGCTTTTCGCTGACCAGCGTGCATCCCGGCCACACGGTCGAGGAAGTTCTCGCCAACACCGGCTTTGCCTTCGACCTCCCCGACCAGGTGCCGGTGACGCCCGCGCCGTCCCCCGAAACCCTGCGGCTGATGCGCGAGACCGTCGCCCCCGCGCTCGCCCCCACCTACCCCAAATTCGCCGCGACGGTGTTTGGGATTGAGTCCCGCCCCGCAACCGCCACTGTCATTCCGGGGCCCGACCCCGGACAGCGCGAAGCGCTGCATCCGGGGGAGGGAGCCCGGAACCCATGAACACAGGCGGAGCAATGTTTGCACGGACCGGTGTTCATGGGTTCCGGGCCCGCCGCTTCGCGGCGTCCCGGAATGACGGCCGCGGAGTGTCAAACAAATAGCATGACCAACCTGCGCATCGATCCTGAGCGGCTGTGGGGCGAGCTGATGGAGACGGCGGCGATCGGCGGCACCGCCAAGGGCGGCATCTGCCGGCTCACGCTCACCGATCTCGACCGTCAGGTGCGCGACTGGTTCGCCGCGCGGGCGGAAAAGCTCGGCTGCACGGTGAGCGTCGACGACATGGGCGTGATGTACGCGCGCCGCGCGGGCACAAGCGACGTGCCGCCGATCGTCATGGGCAGCCACCTCGACACCCAGCCGACCGGGGGCAAATTCGACGGCGCGCTCGGCGTGCTCGGCGCGCTCGAAGCGTTGCGCACCATGGTGGAAGCCGGTTACGAGACCTACGCGCCGATCGAGGTCGTCAACTGGACCAACGAAGAGGGCTCGCGCTTCACGCCGGCGATGCTCGCCTCCGGCACCTTCGCGGGCGTGTTCACGCGCGACTGGGCGGCGGCGCGGCGCGACCGCGCCGGCGTCACCTTCGGCGAGGCGCTCGAGACGATCGGCTACCGCGGCGCCGAGCCGTGCGGGGCGCGGCGGCTCTCCGCGCATTTCGAGCTGCACATCGAGCAGGGGCCGATCCTGGAAGCCGAGAACATCGAGATCGGTGCCGTCACCGGCGTGCAGGGCATGCGCTGGTACGAGGTGACAATCACCGGCCAGGACGCGCACACCGGGGCAACGCCGATGCGGCTGCGCAAGAACGCGCTGCTCGGCGCCGCGCGGGTCGTCGAGGCGGTGGAGCAGATCGCGCAGGCGAACGCGCCGCTCGCGGTCGGCACGGTCGGCTCGATGGAGGTCAAGCCCAACTCGCCCAACGTGGTGCCGGGCGAGGTGTTCTTCACGGTCGACCTGCGCCATCCCGAGGCGAGCCTGCTCGACACGATGGAGCAAATATTCCTGCGCGAGGTAGACACCGTGTGCCGGCCGCTCGGGCTCGACGTGAGGCTTGCCAAAATCTGGGACCAGCCGCCGGTGCGGTTCGATTCCGATTGCGTCGACGCGGTGCGCCACGCCGCCGCGGAGGCGGGCTATTCCGTGCGCGACATCGTCTCCGGCGCCGGCCACGACTCGGCCTATGTGGCGCGGGTCGCGCCCACCGCCATGATCTTCGTGCCGTGCCGCGGCGGCATTAGCCACAACGAGGCGGAGTTCACCTCGCAGGAGCAATGTGCCATGGGCGCGCAGGTGCTGCTGCAGGCGGTGCTGCGATATGATCGGATGCTGGCGGACAGGAGCAAACAATGAACATCATTCCGACCGGCGAAGGGCTCGGCGCCACCATCGACGGGCTCGATCTCGCCGCGCCGATTGCGGAGAGCGAAGTCGATGCCATCACCCGCGCGCTCGGGGAATACGGCGTCATCCGCTTCCCGCGCCAGCAGCTGTCGGGAGGCGCGCTGCGCGATTTTTCCGCGCGCTTCGGCGAGCTCGAGGTGCACGTCTCGAACGTCTATCAGGAACCGGATATCCCGGAAGTGATGATCCTTTCCAACATCGTCGAGAACGGCAAGCCGATCGGCCTCGCCGACGCCGGGCAGGACTGGCACACCGACATGTCCTACGCACGCATGATCGCGTTTGCGAACGTGCTCTACGCCGTCAAGGTGCCGCGGCGCGACGGCGTCGTGCTCGGCAACACCGAGTTCTCCAATATGCACGCGGCCTACGACGATTTGCCGGCCGACGTGAAGGCGCGGATCGACGGCCTCACCGCCACCCACGACTTCGACAAATTCTGGTCGATGATGGTCAAGCGCCCCGGCAGCAAGCGCGCCCCGCTCTCCGAAGCGCAGCGCCAGGCGCGGCCGCCGGTGACGCATCCGGTGGTGCTCGCCCACCCGATCACCGGCCGCAACGTGCTCTACGCTAACCCGGGTTATACGGTGAAGATCAACGAGCTGCCGCAAGCCGAGAGCGACGAGCTGCTCGACTATTTGTTCGCGCATCAGCTCCAGCCCAAGTACCGTTACGTGCACCGCTGGCAGGAAGGCGACGTGCTGATGTGGGAAAACTTCGGCACCATCCACAACGCGATCGCCGACTACCGGCCGGACGAGCCGCGCCTCGTCAAGCGCTGCCAGGTGATGGCGACGCGCTTCTTCGACGAGAACGGCGCGCCAAGGGCCTGGCAGTGATGTAGCGGGAAATGTCATTGCGAGGCACGGAGTGCCGAAGCAATCCAGGGGCGTCACGCGCTGCCCTGGATTGCTTCGTCGCTTCGCTCCTCGCAATGACGCCTTCACGAAACTAAAAACCTTCGGAGGAACCCATGCAGGCACGTTATTTGCTCACCATCGCCGCGGCCGCGCTCCTGATCGGCGGCACCGCCGTTCGGGCGGCGCCGCAGACGATCAACGTGGTCGACGTGGGCGGCGCGCTGGCGCTGCTGCAGGACGCGATCGAATCCTACAAGACCGCCCACCCCGACGCGGTGTCGCGCTTCACCTTCACCAAGGCGCCGGCGCCCGAGCTGCCGGCAAAGCTCAAGGCGATGCAGGCGGCGAACCGCGCCGACATCGACCTCGTGCTGGGCGGCCTCGACATCATGTCGGCCGGGATCGAGCAGAACCTGTGGACGCACATGCTGCCCGAGCACGCCGACACGTTTCCCAACCTGATGGGCAACTATCTGGCGCCGGCGGCGAAGATGCAGGAGCTGGCCAAGGGTCAGGCGATCGCGGTGGTGTTCATGACTTCGGGGCCGCTGGTCGAATACAATCCCGACAAAGTCAAACAGGCGCCCACCACGACGGACGCGCTGCTCGCCTGGTGCAAGGCCAATCCCAACCGGCTGATCTACGCGCGGCCGGCGAACTCCGGGCCCGGCCGCACCTTCCTGATGGGACTGCCGTATCTGCTCGGCGACAAAGACCCGAAGGACCCGATCAACGGCTGGGACAAGACCTGGGCCTATCTGAAAGAACTCAACAGCTGCATCGAGTACTACCCGACCGGCACCGGCATCGTGATGAAGGAGCTGGGCGAGGGTTCGCGCGACATGACCGTGACGGTCACCGGCTGGGACATCAACCCGCGCGCGCTCGGCATCGTGCCGAAGAGCTACAAGGTCGCGGCGTTCGACAACCTCACCTGGGTCAACGACACGCAATATTTGATGGTGCCGAAGGGGCTCGCCGCCGACAAGGTCGCCGTGGTGCTCGATCTCATGGCCTATCTGCTGCAACCGCAGCAGCAGGCGCTCACCTACGACAAGGGCTATTTCTATCCCGGCCCGGCGGTGAAAGACGTGCCGCTGTCGATGGCGCCGGCGGAGAGCCAGGATGTGATCAAGGAATACGGGCGGCCGGAGTACGCCGAGTGGACCGCCAAGTTCCCGCACGTGCAGCCGCTCGAGGCCAAGGCGATGGTCGAGGCGTTCCACAAATGGGACCAGGAGATCGGCGCCCAGAAGACGAAGTGATGTTTCTCACATATCGTCGTCATTCCGGGGCCCGAGCGAAGCGAGGGAGCCCGGAACCCATGAACACGGACCGAAGAAATCTTGCACGATCCGGTGTTCATGGATTCCGGGCTCGCGCCTGCGGCGCGCCCCGGAACGACGAGTTCGTTTGATGCCGCACGACTTCAAACAACTGCGTCTCGACCGCGTCTCGCGCCGGTTCTTAAACCCGAGCGGCGCGATAACGACCGCGGTCGACGCGCTCAGCGCGACGATCCCGCGCGGCGAGTTCGTGGCGCTGCTCGGGCCGTCCGGCTGCGGCAAGTCGACGGTGCTCAACTGCATCGCCGGGCTGCTGCCGCTCTCGGACGGCAGCATCTTTCTCGACGACCAGCGCATCGACGTGCTGCCGCCCGAGCGGCGCGGGTTCGGCATGGTGTTTCAGAACTACGCGCTGTTCCCGCACATGAGCGTGCGCGCCAATGTCGGGTTCGGCCTGCGCATGCGCGGCACGCCGGCGGCTGAGGCCGCGCGCCGGATCGCCAAGGCCTTCGCGCTGGTGCAGCTCGAGGGCCACGAGGACAAGCTGCCGGGCCAACTCTCGGGCGGCCAGCAGCAGCGCGTCGCGATCGCGCGCGCGATCGTGATCGAGCCGCCGCTGCTGCTGATGGACGAGCCGCTGTCGAACCTCGACGCCAAGCTGCGGCTGGAAATGCGTGGCGAAATCCGCCGCATCCATCGGGAGCTGGGGCGTTCCACGATCTACGTGACGCACGACCAGGATGAGGCGATCTCGCTCGCCGACCGCATCGTGGTGCTGCAGGATGGCCGCGTGCAGCAGATCGCGAGCCCGCAGGAGGTCTACGCCCAGCCCGCCAACGTCGATGTCGCCCGCTTCATGGGATACCGCAACGTGCTCGACCTGAAAGTCGAAAAGACGAGCGGGGACTACGTCGTCGTCAGCGGCGACGGCGTGCGGCTGACCGGCACGATCAAACAACCGCTCGACGGCGCCCGCGCCTGGGCGGCGATCCGGCCCGAGGAGATGACGGTCGGCACGGGCGGCGTGAACGTCATCGACGGGAAGATCGAGAACGTCGAATACGGCGGCCGCGATTCGCTCATCGACGTGCGAACCGGGTCGGGCCTGCTGTTGCACGCGCGCACGCCGGGAAAGCCCACGCCCGGCGAGACCGTGCAGCTCACGGTTCCGCCCGAGCGCGTGCTGGTCTATCCGCACGGGGGCGCGCCATGAACGCGGCGGCACGCGTGGCGCGGCCGGCGCTGATTGATTCCGCCTGGCTGCTGGTCGGCCCCGCGGTCCTGTTCCTGCTGATGCTGTTCGTCTATCCGTTCCTCTACGGCTTCGCGCTGTCGTTCCAACCGCTGGAAGGCGGCCGGCTCGCGAATTATCAGAACTTCTTTGCCGACTCGCGTGCGTGGCGCACCCTCGTCACCACCTTCGGTCTCGCGCTGCCGGTGACCGTCATCAACGTCGGGCTCGCGCTGCCGATCGCGTTCCGGCTGCGCCGGCGCACGCGATACCAGCGCTGGATCACGGCCCTGCTGGTGGTGCCGATCACGCTCGGCACCGTGCTGATCGCCGACGGCATGCTCACCTATTTCGGGCCGCGCGGCTGGCTGGCGCAGACGCTGCAGCTCGTTCATCTCTACGACGGACCGATCCGCCTCACCCATAATTATTGGGGCGTGCTGATCTCGCTCGTCATCTCGGGCTTCCCGTTCGCGTTCCTGCTGCTGCTCTCCTACGTCACCGGCATCGATCCGGTGCTGGCGCGCGCCGCCGCGACGTTGGGCGCCAACCGCTTCAATCAGTTCCGCCACATCTATCTGCCGCTGCTGGCGCCGGGCCTCGCCATCACCTTCTGCCTCGCGTTCGTGCAGGCGTTCTCGGTGTTCCCGTCGGCGGTGCTGGTGGGCGCGCCGTCAGGCTCGACCCGGGTGATCTCGATTGCCGCCTACGAGGCGGCATTCGAGAACTACGACTACGCCATGGCGTCGACGATCGCGATGATCATGGGCTTTGCCCAGCTGATCGTGGTGGCCGCCGTGCTCGCGCTGCGCCGCGCGTTCTACCGCGGGCCGGTGTCGGGAGGGAAAGGATGAGCGCGACCGTGGAGCGGTGGGGCGGGCGCGCGTGGGGCGCCCTGCTCGTCGGACTGATGGCGCTGTTCATCGTCAACGTCGCGCTGATGGTCGCGGCGGTCGCCACCAATTCGTTTGCGCGGCGCTGGCTCGGCACCTGGCTGCCGGACGGCTTCACCACCGGCTGGTATGCGGCGGCGTGGAAGGAATTTCAGCTCGGCGACGTGCTGTGGGTCACGGTCGAGGTGGTGCTCGCGGTCGTCGTGCTGTCGGTCCTGATCGGCGTGCCGGCGGCCTATGCGCTGGCGCGGCGCGAGTTTGCCGGCAAGCGGATCGTGCTGCTGCTGTTCCTGCTGCCGCTGATCATACCGCCGTTCACCTACGGCATTCCGTTTGCGACCGTGATGTACCGCGTCGGCCTCGCCGGCACATTGCCGGGCGTGATCCTCGCCAACCTCATCCCGGCCCTCCCCTTCGTCATTCTCGTGATGACGCCGTTCATCGAGCAGATCGATCCCAATCTCGAATCCGCCGCCCGCGTGTTCGGCGCCGGCACCGCGCGCATGTTCGCCTACGTGCTGGCGCCGCTTCTCATGCCCGGCATCCTCGCGGCCGCGCTGCTGGTCTTGGTGCGCACGATCGCGCTGTTCGAGCTGACCTTCCTCACCGCCGGGCCCGATTCGCAGACGCTGGTGGTCGCGCTCTATTACGCGGTGTTCGCCGCCGGCGTGCGCGCGCCGCAGTCGGTCGACGCCATGGCGATCGTCTACATGGTTGTGACGCTGGTTTGGCTTTTGCTAGCGTTGCGTTTCGTCAACCCGACCCAGCTGGTGAGCCGCGTGCGCGAGCAGCCAGCGTGAAGGGGCGAATAGCGAATGGCGAATAGCGAATAGTGGGGACGTGTTCTTTCTATTCGCTATTCGCTACTCACTATTCGCGCTTGCAAACGAGGTACCCATGGCCGACCACATGATCCCGCGCGAGCGGTGCGAGTTTTCCGCCATCGTCGACCGGCCGCCGCTCAAATTGCCGGGGTACGCGCGGCTCGTGCTGTGGAGCATCGTCAACTACGAGGTCTGGGACATCGCGCGGCCGATGGCGCGCCAAGTGATCCCGGCGCCGACCGGCCAGGCGCTGCTGCCCGACGTGCCCAACTGGAGCTGGCACGAGTACGGCATGCGAGTCGGCGCGTGGCGCTTCTTCGATCTGTTCGCGCGTCTCAAGATCCGGCCGACGCTCGCCACCAACGCCCGCGTCTGCGAGGACTATCCGCGCGTCGCCGAACAGGCCAAGCGCGACGGCTGGGAGTTCATGGGCCACGCCTACGACCAGATGCCGATCCACAAGCAGGACGACCAGGCCGGGATGATCAACAAATCGATGGACATCCTCGAACGCTTCACCGGTAAGCGCCCGGTCGGCTGGCTCGGGCCGGGCCTGACGCAGACGCTCGACACGCCGGAGCTTTTGGTCGCGGCGGGCGTCAAATACATCGGCGACTGGGTGTATGACGACGAGCCGACCGTGATCCGCACCGCCAACGGCTCGCTCGTCACCCTGCCCTACACGGTCGAGCTCAACGACATCCCGATGATGATCGTGCAGCACCACGAGAGCGATTATCTGCTCAAGCGCGCGATCGATCAGTTCGACCGGCTCTACGCCGAGGGAAAGGAGCGAGCGAAAATCATGGCGCTCGCGATCCATCCCTACATCAGCGGGCAACCGCACCGGATCAAATATCTCGAAACGATCTACGACTACGTCAACCGCTTCGAGGGCGTGCTGCACTGGAACGGCGCGGAAATCCTCGATTGGTACAACACGACGCGCGACCGCAAGGCGGTGGCGGCATGAACGCGCCCGACGGGCGGATGCTGCCGACCGACCGGCTCGCCTATTCGGCGATCGATGCGCGGCCGGCGCTGAAATTGCCGGACGGCGCCCGCATGGTGGTGTGGGTGATCGTCAACGTCGAGGAATGGGACGCGACGGCCCCGATGCCGCGCACGGTGCTCACGCCGCCGGCGGGCGGCTCGCCGTCGCCCGACGTACCCAACTGGGCGTGGCACGAATATGGCAACCGGGTCGGCTTCTGGCGCATGCTCAAGGTGTTCGATGAGTTCGCCATCCCGGCCGTGCTAGCCATCAACGGCTCGGCGATCGCCGCCTATCGGCCGATCGTCGATGCGGCGGTGGCGCGCAAATGGGAGTTCATCGGCCACGGATTCACCCAGCGCAACATGCAGAAAGTGCCGGACGAGCGCGCCGATATCCGCAAGACCGCGGAGGTGATCTTGCAGGCAACCGGCGTGCGCCCGCGCGGCTGGCTCGGGCCGGGCCTGACCGAAACATGGGAAACGCCCGATTTGCTGATGGAAGAGGGCTACGACTACGTCTGCGACTGGGTGCTCGACGACCAGCCGGTGTGGCTCAAGACGCGCACGCGGCCGATCGCCAACGTGCCGTACACGCAGGAATGCAACGACGTCGCCATGATGCTCATTCAGCACCACAAGGCGTCGGAATACCGCGACCGCGCGCTCGATCAGTTCGAGCAAATATACGCGGACGCCAAGGACTCCGCGCGCGTGATGGCGCTGGTGCTGCATCCCTACATCATGGGTGCGCCGCACCGGCTCAAATATTTCCGCGAAACGATCGAGACGATCCGGAAGAAGCGCGACGTGCTGTTCTGGACCGGCGCGCAGATCCTCGATTGGTTCGTTAAGGTGGGGCCGAAGAAACCGTGATGATCAAAACTCATTCGATAGGGGTCGGGAAGAGTTTAGCTCTCCCCGCCCTCCGAACCGCACGGGCGGTTTTCCCGCATGCGGCTCTCCAGTCGGTGGTTTCCTCATCGGGAGTATCTCGCGTCAAGCCAGGCTGTGTGAAGCGCGAGCAGCCCCGCTT
>JAFAUQ010000075.1 GCA_019243195.1 Hyphomicrobiales bacterium | reverse complement strand
CACCGGATAGGCGGCTTCGAGAATCTCGATCGGGGGAATGCGCGCGGTCGAGATCGGCGCGTTGCCGTGGTTGAGCCCGTCGCCTTCCGGATGTCCGCCGTGGCCGCCGCCGAAGAACGAGAACATCACCCAGCGGCGGCCGTCGCGGCGATGGCCGGCGAGCGAGAGCGAGTTGATGGTGCCGTAGGCGCAGCCGTTGCTGCGCTCAGGGGCGATCTGCGCGAACGCCTGGAACACCACGTCGATCATGCGCAGGATCGTCTCGGTGTAGCCGCCGACCGGCCGCGGCGCGCCCGCGTTAAGCAGGGTCGTGGGTGGGATCACGAAGGTGATCGGATCGAGCACGCCGGCGTTCGCCGGCACGTCGCGAAAGACGTGCTTGAGCGCGACGTAGCAGGCGGCCGCCGCGGTGGAATAGGAAATATTGACCGGCCCGGCGCACGGCGGCGACGAGCGCGAGAAGTCGAGCGTCATCGTCTCGCCCGCGATCGTGAGGTCGAGCGCGACGCGCAGCGGCACGTCGACGATGCCGTCGTTGTCGAGGAAATCGTCGGCGCTGTAGGTGCCGTCGGGAAGATCGCGAAGATAATCGCGCATCTGTCGCGCCGCGCGAGCGCGCAGCTCCGCAAGCGCCGCCGCTACCGTCACGTCCCTCCATTCGTCGAGCAGCGCGGCGAGGCGGCGCGCGCCGAGGTCGAGCGCGTTGATTTGCCCCTGCAGGTCGCCATAGGCGCTCAGCGGCTGGCGGCTGTTGGCCTTGATGATGGCGAAAATGTCGTCGCGGAACTCGCCGCGCACGAACAGCTTCACCGGCGGGATCAGCACGCCCTCCTGATGGGATTCGGTCGCGACCGGATTGTAATTGCCCGGCACGTTGCCGCCGACGTCGTGATAATGCGCGACCGAGGCGAGGAAACAGAACAATTTGCCGCCGCGGAAAACCGGCCGCACCAGCTTGAAATCGGAAAGATGCGTGCCGCCCTCGTAGGGATCGTTGAAAATATAGACGTCGCCGTCGGCGAGATCGCCGTCGCGGGCGGCTTTCTCGATCACCGCCTTGACCGCGAACGCCATCACCCCGACGAAGATCGGCAGGCCGGCCTTGCCTTGCACCAGCGTCTCGCCGGTGCTGGCGTCGTAGAGCCCGTGCGAGGCATCGTGCGCCTCCGCGATGATCGGGTTGAAGGCGCTGCGGAACAAGGTCGCGTCCATTTCGTCGGCGATCTGTTCCAGCCGGCCCTTGAGGACCGCGAGCGTGACCGGGTCGAGCATTACTATTCCTGCGCCCGCCGTTCAGAATCGTAACGGCGTCCGAGCGCCAGCATCTCGGGCGTCCCGATCAGCTCATTGAGCGCGGCGAAATCGAGCATGCGGTTGCGGTACGGCGCTGTGGTGCCATGCTGGTGCAGGCTCGCGAAATAATCGGTAAGTGCGTGAGCGAGCGCCCGCACGGTGCCGCCCGGGAAGATCACCAGCGCAAACCCGAGCGCCTGCAGCGCGGCGGCGTCCTTGAGCGGGGTCTTGCCGCCCTCGACCATGTTGGCCATCACCGGCACGCGGCCGGCAAAACGCCGGGCGATGGCGGCAAGCTCGTCGTCGTTGCGCGGCGCTTCGATAAACAGCAGGTCGGCGCCGGCTTGCGCATAGGCTTCGGCGCGGTCGAGCGCGGCCGCAAAGCCCTCGACCGCGATGGCGTCGGTGCGGGCAATGATCAGCACCTCATCGCTGGGCCGCGCGTCGAGGGCCGCCTTGAGCTTGCCGGTCATCTCGCGCGTGTCGATCAGGCCTTTGTCGGCGAGGTGGCCGCAGCGCTTCGGGCTGGTCTGGTCCTCGAGCTGGATCGCGGAGGCGCCGGCGCGCGCCATCGCCTTCACCGTGCGCATGACGTTGAGCGCGTTGCCGAAGCCGGTATCGCAATCGACGATCAGCGGCAGCGCCACGCGTTCGCGCACGGCGGCGACCGTCTCGACCACTTCGTCCATGGCGATGAGGCCGATGTCCGGCCGCCCGAACCGGGTGTAGGCGAGGCTCGCGCCGGAAAAATACGCGGCGGGAAATCCCGCGCGCTCGATCATCAGGGCGGACAGCGCGTCATAGCAGCCCGGTGCCACGACGATCGGCGGCTGGGCAAGAAGCGTACGGAGCGAAGGCATGCTTACCTGTCTCATGTGCGGGCGCCGCGAGCGCCGGATGGTAAGTCCCTTGTACATCATCGGGAAGCATCTGCGCGCCATTGACTCCACGCCGGCAATGCGGCGACGTTGCGCCGTTCCGGCAGCACGGGAGGCCGCCATGGGTTTCAATAAAGGGCATCACGAATTTCACGCCGTGGACATGCAGTCCGGCTGGCAAACCATTCCCGGATATCCGCCCGGCTTTTCCGAGAAGATTCTGGCGGGTTCGCTCGACGAGAAGAACAAGCGCGGCAACCGCACCCGCATCCTGCGCATCGAGCCCGGCACGTATTCGACCAAGCCGTTCGTGCACGAATATTGGGAGGAGGTGTTCCTGCTCTCCGGCGACCTCGTGGTCGGCAATGACGAGCACGGCAAGGGCGGCGAGCAGTTCAAGGACTACACCTATGCGGTGCGTCCGCCCGGCGTTTATCACGGGCCGTTCACGTCGCGCACCGGCTGTTTGCTGCTGGAGACGCATTATTTCGACGACGGCAAGTAGGGCGGGTTAGGGCGAAGCGCGTAACCCGCCGTTTTGGAAAAACCCAGTGAAGCTTTTCGCCCATCGCGGCTGGTGCGCGGGCGCAGGCGAGAACACGCTGGCGGCCTTTACGCGGGCGGCGGGGCAAGCCGGCATTTCCGGCATCGAGCTCGACGTGCGCCGGGCGCCCGACGGCAACACGCTTCTGGTCTGTCACGATCCGCCGCGCGCGGGCGGGCCCACACTTGAACTCGACGCGGCGCTGGAGTTTCTCGCCGGGACCGCTCTCGAGCTCTATGTCGAACTCAAAGAGGCCGGCCTTGCCCAGCGGGTGATCGACAAGCTCGTCGCCGCCAAAATGGCCGAGCGCTCGGTGGTGTTCGCCTTCGCGCCGGTCGCGCGCGAGTTTCCCTGGCACGGCGCGCGGCCGGTCCGCCTCGGCATCATCGAGGTTTTTCCGTGGAAGCTAAATGATGTGATGGGCGCCTATGCGCCGGACGTGCTCTTTCTCGGCTGGGATCACCGCGCGTGGACCCGGGCCGCGTTCCGCGCGTGGTGGTCGATGTTCTCGCTGGCGCAGCTTTCCCGGCGTCACAAGGTGCCGGTCGTGGTCGGCATCGTCGGTCGCGCCGCCGACCTCGACTGGTTGCGGCGCCAGGGCGTCGACTCCGCGGTGACTGATTTGGACGAGGCGATTACGGCCGCGCTCGGGACCGCAGCTCGGCCTGAAACTGCGCCCGCAAATCGATGAGCGCGCAGACGGCGATCAGGAGCGCCGTGCCGCCGAAATAAACCGGCACCTGCAGGAAGCGCATCAAAAGATCCGGCAGCAGGCACACGAGCGCGAGATAGATCGCCCCGATCAACGTGGTGCGCGAGACGATCCGATCGAGGCAGGCTGCGGTCGGCTCTCCCGCGGCGATCCCGGGAAGACTTCCCCCAAGCTTGCCGAGACTGTCCGCGCTCTCCTCCGGATCGAGCACGAAGGCGGTATAGAAGAACGTGCAGAAAATAATGAGCAGCGCGTAGAGGACGAGATGGATCGCGCTGCCCGCACGAAGCTGCGCGACCAGCGACGACTCGAATCCGGCAAAAAATCCGAGCCCGGCCACGAGAACGCTCATGACGAACGAGGCGAGCAGCACCGGGACGATGCCGGCCGGGTTGAGCTTGAGCGACAGATCCGATTTTTGCTCGTGGAGTTGGCGCCCGCCGATGGCGCGCGCCGAATAAAGGATCGGCAGCCGGCGCCGCGCCAACTCGACCACGGCGACAACCGCGGTGACCGCGACGACGATCAGCGTCACGGCGACAAGTTGCTCGCTCGCCACGCGATATTGGCGCATGAACTCAAGCGCGGTGGCGATCTCCCGCGGGAGTTCGGTCACCAACCCGGTCAACAGAATGAGCGCGATGCCGTTGCCGATGCCGCGCGTGGTGATCTGATCCGCGAGCCACACCAGGAACATGGTGCCGCCGGTGAGCGTCACGACGGTCGAGAGCACGAACGGCAGGCCGGGATGCGCCACGACGCCGTTCACGTGTTCGAGCCCGTTCGCCACGCCCAAGGCCTGCAATGCCGTGAGCAATACCGTGACATAACGCGCGTAGCGCACCATCGCCGCGCGGCCGGGCTCGCCGTCGCGGGCGCGCGCCCGCAAGCGGCGCGACACGATGGTCGCAAGCTGCACCAGCACCGCCGCCGACACATAAGGAACGAGGCCCAAAGCAAATATCGCGAGGCGCCGCACCCCGGCCGACGACGCAGCGAAGAATCCCGCGATGCCGCCGCCTTCGCCATGCGTGAGCATCGCCCAGGCTTCCGGATTAACGCCCGGCAATGGGATGTATTCTCCCAGCCTGAAGAGGAGCAGCGCACCGATCGTCACGGCGATGCGTTGTGCCAGCGCTGGCGTCATTGGCGATTTTCTCAACTCGCGCTATTCGCGGCCGGCCGGCATCATGTGATAGGTTTCTCTCCTTCACCAGCCCCGCATCCGAGGCGCCCCATGACCCAGCCGCAGTCCACCGGCCCGCGTACTTTGTTCGAGAAGATCTGGCACTCGCATGCCGTCGTCGAGCGCGAGGACGGCCAGACGTTGCTCTATATCGATCGTCACCTGGTGCACGACGGCTCGGCGCGCGCCTTCGAAGTGCTGGCGGAGCGCGGCCTCAAGGTGGCGCGCCCGGACCGTACCTTCGCGGTGCCCGATCATTACGTGCCGACGACCGGCACCCGCTCGGCCGATGCCATCGCCGACGACGACGCGCGCAACCTGGTCAAATCGCTGACCCGCAACGCCGCCGCGCACGGCTTCACTTTGTTCGACCTCGGCGATGTGCGGCAAGGCATCGTCCACGTGATGGGCCCGGAGCAGGGCATCAGCCAGCCCGGGATGATGATCGTGTGCGGCGACAGCCACACCTCGACCCATGGCGCGATGGGCGCCTACGCCTGCGGCATCGGCGCTTCGCAAGTGGGCCACGTGCTGGCGACGCAGACGCTGTGGCAGCGTAAGCCGCGCACCTTGCGCATCACCATCGACGGCACGCTCGGCCCCGGCATTTCCGGCAAGGACATCATCCTGGCGGTCATCGCCAAGATCGGCGCCGCCGGCGGCGTCGGCCACACCATCGAATACGCGGGCAGCGCGATCCGCGCGCTTTCGGTCGAAGGCCGCCTCACCGTCTGCAACATGTCGATCGAAGCGGGCGCGCGCGCCGGGCTCGTCGCGCCCGACGACACGACCTATCAGTATCTCGCCGGCCGGCCGTATGCGCCCAAGGGTGCGCAGTGGGAGCAGGCGCTCGCGTATTGGAAGACGCTGCCGTCCGATTCCGGCGCGACATTCGATCGCGAGGTTTCGCTCGACGGCGCCGCCATCGCCCCCATGGTCACCTGGGGCAACAGCCCGGAGGACGCGGCGCCGATCACCGGGCGCGTGCCTGACCCTTCGGTCTTCGACAACGCCGAGCGGCGCGACGCCGTGCGCCGCGCCCTCGACTACATGGGGCTCACGCCGGGCACGCCGCTTTCGGACGTCGCGGTGGACCGGGTGTTCATCGGTTCCTGCACCAACAGCCGGCTCGATGATCTGCGCGCCGCGGCCGTGGTCGCCAAGGGCCGCAAAGTCGCGGCCGGCGTCAACGCCATGGTGGTGCCGGGCTCGGAGCTGATCCGCCAGGCGGCGGAAGCGGAAGGCCTCGACGGCATCTTCCGCGCCGCCGGCTTCGAATGGCGCGCTGCCGGGTGCTCGATGTGCGTCGGCGTGAACGGCGACCTCGTCGCCGCCGGCCAGCGCTGCGCCTCGACCTCGAACCGCAACTTCGTCGGCCGCCAGGGGCAGGGCGCGCGCACGCATCTGGTGAGTCCCGCCATGGCGGCGGCTGCCGCCGTCACCGGCCGCTTCACCGACGTCCGGCAGTTGTTGGCCAATTAGGAGAGTAAAGATGCAGGCGTTCAAAAACCTCGACGCCGTCGCCGTGCCGATCGCGCGCCCCAACGTCGACACCGACCAGATCGTGCCCGCCCGCTACCTGCGCAAGCCGCGCAAGCTGGGCTTCGGCGATTATCTGTTCCGCGATCTGCGCCTCGACAAGGACGGGCGCGAGCGCGACTTCGTGCTCAACAAGCCGGCCTACCGTGACGCCAAAATCCTCGTGGCCGAGCGCAATTTCGGCTGCGGTTCCTCGCGCGAGTCCGCGGTCTATGCGCTGTGGGACTACGGCTTCCGTGCGGTGATCGCGCCGAGCTTCGGCGATATTTTCTTCGGCAACAGCTTCATGAACGGCCTTCTGTTGGTGGTGCTGCCGGAGGCCGACGTGGCCGCCCTGATCGCCGCCCACGAGGCAAAGCCGGGCGCACACATGCAGGTCGATCTCGCGGCGCAGACGGTCACCGGCGCCGACGGCAAGACCTACCGGTTCGATATCGATGCCTATCGCAAGCGCTGTCTGCTGGAGGGCCTCGACGAACTGGCCTTCACGTTGAGCCAGCGCGACGCGATCGCGGCCTTCGAGCAGAAACACGCGGCCGCGACGCCGTGGATGTGAGCGGCGCGCCGTCATTGCGAGGAGCGAAGCGACGAAGCAATCCAGGGGCGCAGCATAATTATCTGGATTGCTTCGCTTCGCTCGCAATGACGGGTTGAGAGGACGGAGGCAACGATGGCCGATTCCAACAACGGTCCTGACCGACGCGGCATCATACGCGCGTCGCTCGGGCTCGGGCTTGCGTCCGCGGCGCTCGGCCTGCCGCTCGCGCGCCCCGCGGCGGCGCAAGGCGCGTGCACCGAGGACACGCTCGACAAGATCAAGCGCACCGGCGCGTTCGCGCTCGGCGCGCGGCAATCGACGCCGCCCTACGGCTATCTCGACGCGCAGAACAACTGGGTCGGCTTTGCCACCGAAATCGCGCGCGCCATTCACGCCAATCTGGAAAAGGAACTCAAAGCCGCAATCGAGCTCAAATATGTGCCGGTGACGAGCCAGACCCGCATTCCGCTGCTGCAAAACGGCACCATCGACATGGAGGCGGGCGCGACCGTGGTGACGCGCAGCCGCGCCAAGGTGGTCGATTTCGCGGTCCCGCATTTTCTCACCTCGACCGAGGTGATCGTGCGCGCCGACGGTCCGATCAAGACGCTGGCCGATCTCGCCGGCAAGCGCGTCGGCGTGCCGCTCGGCGGGCTCGAAGAGGCGATGTTCCGCAGTCTCAACCAGTCGGGGCGGCTCAAGCCGCCGGTGACGACGGTCGCGTTTCCCGATCATCCGCAAGGCTTCACCGCGCTCGGTACCGGCACGATCGACGCTTACGCCTCCGACGGGCCGATCATGTACGGCCTCAAGGCGAAAGCTTCCGATCCCGCGCAGTGGCGGGTGTTCGATCCCGGCGTCAACGTGTTCCTCCAGGCGTTTCCCATCCGCCCGGAAAGCTCGCGCTTCAAGACGATCGCCGATCTCACCATTGTCGAAGCCTGCGCCAGCGGCGAATGGGACCGGCTCTACGACAAATATTTCGGCCCGAACGGCGTAGCGCCGTTCGAAAAGTCGACTGCGCTCGCCATGCTCCCGCTGATGAACGCCTGGCCGGCGGAGTGACCGTCATTGCGAGCGAAGCGAAGCAATCCAGGGGCACCGCGCTACTGCGGGCCGATTTGAGGCAGCATTGCGTGCGGGATTGAGTATGCCAGCGAAGCCTCATTCCGAAATGAAACTTGGCAAGCCGAGAAGAAAGGCCGCGATAAGATCAAAGCGCAAGAGGGGCTAGATCCACGTTGGGGGCTTCGCAATTTGCTTGCCCCCTGGCAACGGAATCGGGTCGGGGAACTGAGAGGCGGCCAAATGTTGGTCGCGAATGTGTCGCACGAACGATGCGACATTTTGCAAAGATGTAGCGGCTTTTGGCACGGGTGAAATTATTCCAACGACCTTATTCATTTCCTGAGTTGCAAATCTTATGGGCTCAACAAGATCGGTATCGTTTGTAACAACGGCCGCAACGTCATAATTATTCTTGAATGAATCAATAAGTAGCTGAGTTGCAAGGTTAACGTCGCTGCCCTTTTCTTCCGTTCGAAATATTCGAACAACGTCAGGCCAAGGAAGAAAGGGAGGCCTTGCGTTTGGTTTTGCGGGGTCTAGATCGGGGGGAACGAGTCCCGCCCCCCGTTTATTTACGAGAAAATTGCCGAAACGTGCTTCGATCTCTGGCACTGTTTTGAGGGCGTCGAGATAAAGCTTCTGCCGTACTGGCGCGCCTGGATCGAGCCGAGCGGAAACATGGGCACTGAAATACCAGACCTTAGTAACTCGATTTTTGGGGCTTAGCACTTGTCCCGCAAGATCAAGCAAGTTGAGCCACTTGAACTGCGGTTTACTCTTTAGCGCTCTATAGTAAAGATTGAAACCATCTATATATACAATCGTATCAAGGCGCGTCGGCGTGCGGGCAGCACTCACAGTCCCCTCCACAAAAGCAAAGGCCGCCCGGGATTGCTCCCTTGCGGCCTTTGAGCCCACAGCACGCTGTGGGTGGGTTATCCGTCGAACAGAATTTAGCCCCAAACCGCTTAGTTTTCAAGTCCCAGCACGGAACATGCTACCTGTAGTTTTATTACGAGCAGCCATGGCGCGTCAACTATATCGGCGGCGCCACCTAACGAACTTCGGGGCCTCAAGCCGACTTGTACGTGACCTTGATCGTGCGGTGCAATTGGTGGGCGGAAAAGCCCTTTTTTGAGCTTGCCATCAGGTGGAAGCCCTGTAGCCATTTGTGCAGCGGGATATGGCTCGATTCCATCACGGTCCCGGACGCCATCGTCCCGGAAACTGGCGAAGAATACGTGGTCACCACAAAGTATATAATTGTGAGACTTTCAAACTCGTCGTGCCCCGCGAAAGCTGGGCACCCAGTAAACGGCGTCGCCGCAAATTTATTCGTGATGCCGGAGGTTACTGGATCGTCCGCTTGCGCGGACGATGACGATGCAGAGCCTGTGTCGGCCGCATAATGCAATCGCTCGATTGGCTGCTGCTGTTCCGCGCGCCCTACGGCGAGCGGGTCCTCGACGCCGTCCTCACCACGCTCGAACTCTCGCTCCTGTCTTGGGTTTTCGCGCTTGCCATCGGCGTCGTTGCCGGATTGCTGCGCGAGGCACCGTTGCGCGCGGCACGGCTTGCCGCCACGGCTTTCGTCGAAATTTTTCGCAACGTGCCGCTGCTGGTGCAGCTCTTTCTGATTTATTTCGTGCTGCCGCGCGTGTTGCCGCTGCCGCTGCGCCAGTTTTTGTTTGCGTTCGGCTGGGAGTTCGTCAGCGCCGTTCTCACGCTGTCGCTCTACACCGGGGCAAAGGTTGCCGAGCACGTGCGCTCGGGCCTCAACACGGTCGGAGTCGGCGTCCGCCAAGCCGCAATGTCCACGGGACTGACTTGGATTGGGACGCAACGTCACGTCGTCGGCCCGCTGGTGCTGCGCACGATCGTGCCCGGGCTGACCTCCGAGTTCGTCACCGTGTTCAAAAGCTCCTCCCTCGCCATGACCATCGGCGTGGTCGAGACGTCCTATCTGACCCAGCAGCTCGGCCTGCAGACCTTTCACTGGGTCGAGGCGAGCACGCTTGGCACGCTCGTTTACCTCGTCTGCGCCTGGAGCGTCGCCGGTTTCATGGGCCTCGTCGAGCGCTGGACCTACGTGCCGGGCCTGCTGCGGCGCGGAGCGCGCCCATGAGCGCGTTCGCGAACGACCTCCTCGCCCTGCTCGGTGCCCTCGTCGTCTTCAACGTCTGCCTGACCGCCTCGGCGATCGCGATCGCGCTGCCGGTCGCTTGTTTGTTCGCGGTCGGACGAATGTCGCGTCGTCCCCTCGTTTATTATCCGGTCACCGCCTACGTGAACGTGCTGCGTTCCTCGCCGCTGCTGATGATCATGTTCTGGGCCTATTACACCGGCCCGATGATCACCGGCGCGCCCACCAGCGCCTATACGGCCGCGCTGATCGCGCTCGCGGCGTTCGAAGTCGCCTATTTCACCGAGCTGGTGCGCGCCGGCCTGCAGTCGATTTCCGCCGGCCAGCGCGACGCGGCGCTCGCGGTCGGCTTGCGACCGAGCCAAGCGATGCGCTTCGTCATTCTGCCGCAGGCGCTCCGGCGCATGCTGCCGTCGCTGCTTTCCCAGAGCATCATCGCGTTTCAGGATTCGACCATCGCCAGCGTCATCGGCGTTTCCGACGTGTTCGCGATGACCAACATCATCAGCGCGCGCGAGCAGCGCCCGATCGAGCTTTACACCGCGCTGGCGGCGATCTTCTTCGTCCTTTGCTACGGGCTGAGCCGGCTGGTGCGCGCGCTCGAAGCGCGCGTCAACGCGCGCACCGCCGGCGCAGGATAGAACATTTTTCATCTGACCTGACGCACCTCGGTTGTCATTCCGGGGCGCCGCTAAGCGGCGAGCCCGGAACCCATGAACACCGGACGGTGCAGAATCCGATCGGTCCGTGTTCATGGCCCCCGGGTTCCCTCGCTTTGCTCGGGCCCCGGGGTGACGACGAGTCAATCCAATCGGAAAATGCTCTAGTGTCGCGCCCGTCACTCCGTCCCTTCCCGCTCGGCGTCGCGCTTGACCTCATCGATCAGCCAGGTCGTGAATTCGCGCACGTAGGGTTTGCCGGCGGCGAGCGGCGACTCGATCACGAAATAGCCGCGCGATCCGACGATCGATTGTTTGAACGGCGCCGCCAGGTTGCCCGACTGGATCAACTCGTTGACCAGCGGCTGCCGGCCGAGCGCCACGCCCTGGCCGGCGATCGCCGCCTGGACCATCTGCTCGTATTGGGAAAAATGCAGCGCGCCGGCGGCTTTCAGGTCGGCGATGCCGAGCGAGGTCAGCCACGTGCCCCAATCCATGAACAGGCGTTGCGCCCCGGGATAATCGTAATGGAGCAGCACGTGATGGGCCAAATCCTGCGGCCGCTTGAGCGGGTGCGCGCGGTCGCGCAGCAGCGCCGGCGCGCACACCGGCACCATCTCGTCGCCGAACAGGCGCACCGCCCCCTCCGGCGCCGCGTCGGGCCGGCAGTAGCGGATGGCGAGATCGATCAGGCTGCGCTCGAGGTTGAGCGAGTCGGTGGTCGCCGAAATGCGCACGTCGACGTCGGGATGCAGGCGCGTGAACCGCTGCAGCCGTGGGATCAGCCACAGCGACGCGAAGCCGGTGGTGGTGGTGATCGCGAGCTGGCGCGTGCGGCTTGCCGCGCGCAGCTGGTCGGTCGCCGCCTGCAGCCGCTCCAGCACGTCGGCGGAGATGCGCTGGAGCGCGAGGCCGCTTTCGGTGAGGCCCAGCGCGCGCGGGCGCCGCTCGAACAGGCGGATGCCGAGGTGGTCTTCGAGCGCCTTGATCTGCCGGCTCACCGCCGACTGGGTGATGAACAGCTCCTCCGCCGCCTTGGTGAAGCTGAGCGTCCGGGCGGCCGCCTCGAAGCCCTGGAAGAAGGCGAGCGGGGGCAGGTTATAGCGCTT
>JAFAUQ010000047.1 GCA_019243195.1 Hyphomicrobiales bacterium | reverse complement strand
CCCGATCATCTGCGGCCGCGAAGCGCTTACATTCTGCAGGAAATCGCGTACGGTGCCACCGGCCCCGCGAGTCACGCTGCGCGCTGCGCACCAGCGCTCCTGCGAGCGTCGTGGTGCCCAATATTTTAACAACGATCCAGAGGTCCGCCGCGACCTTGCGCGGCATCGAGGGTGTGAACAGGGAGGCTTCATGAAAAGGCTGAGCAGGCGTTCGATGCTTCGTGGGTCCGCGGCCGTGGTCGCGACCGTCACGGTGGCGCGACCCCACATCGTCAATGCCGCAGCCACGACCGCGAGCGTGTGGTGGCCACAAGGCTTCGTCCGCGAAGAGGACGCCTCGCTGCGCAGCATGATCGCCGACTACGAAAAGCAGAGCGGCAACAAGATCGATGTCAGCATCATCCCGTTCGGGCCATTGATGCAGAAGATCGTCTCGGCGCTGACCAGCGGCGACGTGCCGGACCTCGTGGAGAACTACAACTCCAGCCAGACGATCCTCCCCCAGAACGCCTGGAACGACAAACTCGTCGACCTGGCCGACGTGGTCGACACGCAGCAGTCGCACTACCATCCGACCGCGCTGCTGTCGGCCAAATACTACAACAATGTCACCAAGAGCCGCGGCTTTTACTGCGCGCCGTACAAGTGCGCGGTGCTGCCGTTTCACATCTGGAATTCGTTGGTCGAGAAGGCCGGTTTCAAAATGTCGGACGCGCCGAAGACCTGGGACGCGTTCTGGGACTTCTTCAAGCCGATGCAGAAGGAGCTGCGCGCCAAGGGCTCGCGCGGAATCTACTCGCTCGGCCTGCAGGCGACCACGACCGGGCCGGCTGACGGCAACTTCTTGTTCCATTACTTTTTGAATGCCTATGGGGGCAACGCCATCGTCACGCCGGACGGTGTGCCCCACCTCGACGATCCGGCCGTCAAGGAGGCGGTGATCAAGGCGATCACCTACATCAGCACAGCCTATAAGGAAGGCTATGTGCCGCCCGGCGCCTTGAGTTGGACCGACGCCGACGACAACAACGCCTTCCACGCCAAGCAGATACTCATGGCGCTCGACGGGACGATCTCGATCGAACTCGCTCTCTATCATAAGAAAGAGCAATATGACGATATCGTCACCCTGGGCCTGCCGCTCGACAACGCCGGCAAGAAGATTCCCTCGCAGCTCGGTGTCGGCGGCGTCTTCGTCCCCAAGGGCGCGAAGAACGTCCCGGTCGCCAAGGACTTCCTCAAATATTTGGTCCAGCCGAAGGTCGTAAATGAGTACCTGAAATCAGGACTCGGCCGATGGCTGCCGACGATGCCGGAGCTGGTCAAGAACGATCCGTTCTGGCTCGACCCGGCGGATCCGCATCGCTCCGCCTACGCCCGCCAGGGCGTGCTGGAGCCTACGGCGCCGAATTATCCCGCGTTCAATCCCGGCTACGCCGAGGCGAACGCCCAGCAGATCTGGGGTGCGGCCGAGGCCGACGTGATCCGCGAAGGGATGACGCCGCAGGCGGCGGCCGAGAAGGCGCTCAACCGGGTCGGCGCCATCCTGGCGAAATATCCGATCGCGGCGACCTGAGGCGCCCGGCGCCTGAGTGATCCCGATGTTTCGGCTCGCGGTCGCCGATCTCGATTCGCCGTCGTATTTCGTGGCGACGGCCGCGGCCGAACTCGGATTCTTCAAACAAGAAGGACTTGAGGTCGAGTTGGAGCACGCGTTCGGGGCGAAGGATGGGCCGGAACGTCTGCGCGACGGCACCTTGCATTTCTTTGCCGGCCCGGCCTACGCCGCGACCCGCGCATTCCCGGGCTGGAAGGGTGCCAAGCTCCTGTGCGCGCTTTCGCAATACGCCTACTGGTGCCTGGCGGTTCGCGCCGATCTCGATATCAAACGCGGCGATCTCGCCGGCCTTAAGGGCCTGCGGATTTCATCGTCGACGGCGTTTCCCATCATCGCGCTCAGGCACATGCTGGCCGCAGCCGGCATCGACCTCACGCGCGACGAGGTTCGCATCGTCGCAAGTCCATCGACTAACCCGAAGAGGCACTTGCGGGGGCGCGACGGGATCAATGCGCTCGCGCAGGGCATTGCCGACGGCTATTGGGGCAATGCCATGCGGGTCGCGCTCGGCGAGTCGCTCGGGGTCGCCAAGCTGCATCTCGATTTGCGGCGCGGCGATGGTCCGCCGGGCGCGCGCTGGTACAACTTCGCGGCCCTGACGACGACCGACCGACTGATCAAAGAGCGGCCGGAGATTGCCGCCGGCGCGGTGCGCGCCATCGTGCGCGCGCAACAAGCGCTGAAGGCCGACCCCTCGCTTGCCACGCAAATCGGAAATCGTCTGTTTCCGCCCGACGAGGCGGCGCTCATCGCCGGCCTGATCGCGCGCGACGCGCCGTTCTATGACGCAAATATTTCAGCGGAAGCGGTTGCTGGCTTGAACAAGTTCGGCTTGGCCAACGGCCTCACCGCGGAGCCGATTCCGTACGACCGCCTGGTGGCGTCGCAATTCCGCGATTTGTGGACGGGGTAGGTGCACCCGGAGTTTGACTACGCGGCCCTGGAGCGAAGCGTGGGAATCTTGCTGACATCCTCCTTACGTTCCGCCTGCCATGTATCATAGGCGCCCTGCATGCGCACCCAAATGCCGGCACCGTCGCCAAACAACTTGCCGAGCCGAACCGCAACGGATGGAGACACCGGCTTGCGCTCGCGCAATATGTCATAAAGGTGCTGGCGGGAAATACCGAGAAGCTGCGCGATCTCAGCTTTACTCCTGCCGGTCGCCGGAAGGACGTCCTTGCGCAACAAGGCGCCAGGATGCGTCGGACAGCGATTCGGGTGGCGTTTGGCGGCGTGAGCCATGGTTGTCGCACCTCAGTGATATTGCTCGGCCGGCTCTCTTGCCGATCACGACTTCGGGCGCAGCGCCTCGGTGACGGCTTTCGGATTGTGTCCGATCACGCGAAGATAAGCGCGCGCGGCGGTGTCAGGTTCTTTGCGGCCCTGTTCCCAATCCCGCAAGGTCCCGAGCGGAATGTGAAACCGTACGGCAAACTCCTCCTGAGACAGGCCTAGTGCACGACGGATGATCCGCACCTGCGGGATGCGGCGCATGCCTGCCAGGCGTTTCGGCGTCAGCGGCTGCGCGTCGGGATCGGCTAACGCAGCTGCGTGGATTTCCTCGTCGGTCATCGCATCGGCGCGGTGCCAGTCATGGCGTGTCTTCTTCATGGTATCTCCGTCGCTCGAAGGGTTCGGCTAGCCGGGCCGAAATGATGCGAATCGTATCGCCTCGCAGGACGTAAGCAACGAACAGCAGGCGGCCTTCTACCATCCCAACCGTGGCAAAACGCTCCTCGCTCTCGTCCTGTGAATCGTCAATCCAGTTGGGAGCGAACGGATCCTTGAACACATCCCGCGCGGCCTCGAACGTGACGCCGTGCTTGGCGTAGTTTGCGGCCGCTTTGCCGTCGTCCCATTGGAATGGGCCATCGTCCATAAGTACGGCTTAGCCGTACTTATGTCAAGGGTCAAGCGGCACCCACGCGTTCTTCAAGCACGAGGCAATCAAGGTACGTACGACAGGTGCCGACGCCTCATCGACGAACCGTAACCGTCCGCTTCCCCGCTGAGCAGGCAAGTGACGGCGCCTTGTCTATTCTAGCCCTGTCGGCTTTCAGGCCACTTTTCCTTTATGGCGGTCACTAGGTTATCGATCGACGACGCACCGTTACAGGTAATAAGGCGATGATCGCACTGACGACGACCGAGCGCCTGATCGACGAGCGCCCGGAGATCGCCGCCGGCGCGGTGCGCGCAATCGTGCGGGCGCAAAAGGCGCTCAAGGCGGACCCGTCCCTTGCCACGCAAATCGGCAATCGTTTGTTCCCTGCCGACGAGGCCGCGCTCATCGCCGGCCTGATCGCGTGGGACGCGCCGTTCTATGATGCAAATATTTCAGCGGAAGCGGTTGCCGGCTTGAACAAATTCGCCTTGGCCAACGGCCTCACCGCCGAGCCGATTGCGTACGACCGCCTAGTGGCCTCGCAGTTGCGCGATTTGTGGACCGCTTAGGTACGAGGGCCGCGGTATTTACGGCCCATTGACTCGGCTTCGTCATTCCCGAGCGCCGCGAAGAGGCGCATCGGGAATCCAGTAATCAGCGCCGTCGATTGCTGGATTCCCGATAGCCTCGCTTCGCTCAGCTTCGGGAATGACGAGCTCTGCACTAGGCCGCCTGTTTGAGCCGGCGCACGTCCGGTGCGACCGCTTCGTCGATCAGCGCGGCGAGCGCGCGGTCGAACGGCATCACGGTCTGATGCTGGCTGCCGAGCCGGCGGATCGAGACCGCGCGGTCGGTGGCCTCCTTCTTGCCGACCACGAGCAGCGCCGGGATTTTCGCCAGCGAGTGCTCGCGGACCTTGTAGTTGATCTTCTCGTTGCGCAGGTCGTCCTCGACGCGCAGGCCCAGGCGTTGCGCCGTCGCGACGACCTCGCGCGCGTAATCGTCGGCGTCCGACGTGATAGTGGCGACGACCGCCTGCACCGGGGAGAGCCACAGCGGCAAATGGCCGGCGTAATGTTCGAGCGCAATGCCGATGAAACGCTCGAGCGAACCGAACATCGCCCGGTGCAGCATCACCGGCGTCACCTTGTCGGAATGCTCGTCGATATAGAACGCTCCGAGGCGCCCCGGCATGTTGAGGTCGACCTGGACGGTGCCGCATTGCCAATCGCGGCCGATGGCGTCGCGCAGCACGTATTCGAGCTTGGGCCCGTAGAACGCGCCTTCGCCCTTGTTGAGCGTCCACGGCCGTTTCGATGTTTCGAGCGCATGCTTGAGCGCCGCTTCCGCCTTGTCCCACACCCCGTCGGCGCCGATGCGCTTTTCCGGCCGGTCGGAGAATTTGATCGACACGTCGGAAAAGCCGAAGTCCTCGTAGATCGACAGGATCAGGTCGTTCATGACGAGGCTTTCGCGGGCGATGTCGTCCTCGGTGATGAAGACATGCGCATCGTCCTGGGTGAACGCGCGCACGCGCATGAGGCCGTGCAGCGCGCCCGACGGTTCGAACCGGTGCACTTTGCCGAACTCGGCGAGCCGGAACGGCAGGTCGCGGTAGGATTTGAGCCCGTGCTTGAAAATCTGGATGTGGCCGGGGCAGTTCATCGGCTTGATCACGAACAGCCGCTCGTCCTCTTCGCGCGGCTGGGTGAGGAACATCGCCTCGCGGAACGTCTCCATGTGACCGGAGGCGATCCACAGCGAGGAATCCATCAGCTGCGGCGCGTTGACTTCGAGATAACCGGCTGCGGTCTGGCGGCGGCGGATGTAATCCTCCATCACCCGGAACAGCGTCCAGCCTTTGGCATGCCAGAACACCGAGCCCGGCGCCTCTTCCTGGAAATGGAAGAGGTCCATCTCGCGGCCGAGCCGCCGGTGGTCGCGCTTCTCGGCTTCCTCGAGCTGTTTGACGTAGGCGTCGAGTTCCGGCTGGCTCGGAAAGGCCGTGCCGTAAATGCGGGTGAGCATCGGGTTGTTTGAATCGCCGCGCCAATAGGCGCCCGCCGTCTTCATCAGCTTGAACGCCGGGCCGACCTTGCCAGTCGACGTCATGTGCGGGCCGCGGCACAAGTCGAACCAGTCGCCCTGTTTATAGATTTTGATCGGCTCGCCGGCCGGGATCGCATCCACGAGTTCGACCTTGAACAACTCGCCCTTGTCGCGGAAGACGTGCTTCGCCTTCTCGCGATCCCAGACCTCCTTGAGGAACGGACGGTCGCGCGCGATGATCTTGCGCATCTCCGCTTCGATCGCCGGGAAGTCCTCGGGCGTGAACGGCTGATTGCGGAAGAAGTCGTAATAAAAGCCGTTCTCGATCACCGGCCCGATGGTGACCTGGGTGCCCGGCCACAGTGTCTGCACCGCCTCCGCAAGCACGTGCGCGGCATCGTGACGGATGAGTTCGAGCGCACGCTTGTCCTCGCGGTTGAGGAACTCGATGCGCGCGTCGCAGTCGATCGGGTCGGAAAGATCGGCGACGACACCGTCGAGGGCCATGGCGACGGTGCGCTTGGCAAGCGAAGGCGAGATGCCTTTCGCGACGTCGAGCCCGGTGATGCCGTTGGGATATTCCCGACGTGCCCCGTCGGGGAAAGTCAGTGCAACCATGGGTCTCTCCTGCTCACTCGCTGCCTACGAATGCAGGTAAGCGGTATTTGCGCGGGTCTTTAGCGGGAGGTGCTTATCTCGTCCACAGTCTTGTTGCGAGGCCTCCATTGAAGAACTTTCTTGGAACGAGGCGGAGGCTTATCGATGTGATCGCCCGTGGGAATGGACCGGGCCGCCAAAGGCGAGGGAGCGAGCCAACAGAGGTGACCAACTCCCATTGCCGAATGTCTGCGATGGGGTTTGATTAAAGCAGCAGCCCCCTTCGCGTTGGAACTGCCTTGAACGCGATGACAGGCCCGGCAAGTCGAGCGCTTGGCAAAAGCTATAATTGAGTCGCATACTCGCGTCGGTTGTTCGCGCAGCGAGGACTCGAAATGAGTTTGCTGACGAAGTATCTGAGGATCGGGAGAGAGGCGAACGATGCAGCGGGCGAGGCGGCCGAGCGCGTCGAGACCGTGACCGAATTCCTTGGCGACGTGGCCGAGAAGCTTCCCGACCTGATCGAGAAGGCAGAAGACGCCGACCACTTGCCGGATCTGTTCAACGACGCCATTGAGGCGGCGGCGCCTTGGCTCAGCGCTGGGGCCACAGCGATCGGCGAGGCGCTGCCACCGGTCAAAGCAATCGTCAGCATTGCGAAATTCCTGACCCGCGAAACCGACCCGCATGCGCTTGGTCTCCTCGCTGTCTCGCTCGCCTATCAAAGTGCTCTTAGAGATGCCGCGAAGGACATTGCTCGCGACGAGCGGATGCGCGCGCGGTTAGCCGGCCGAAAGTCCGTGCGGCTTTCACGCGCCGCATTGGGCGAGCCCGAAGCGCCCGAAGCCTTCGCGGGCTTTCGGCTCGCGACGGCCCTCAGCCACCCGCTCGTGCGTAGGTTAGACAAAAGCCTGGGCATCGTTGCCGCCGCGGCCGGGTATCCAGACGAGGTCGTGCGCGCGTTGCAGGGGGGTGTCCACGTAAGGTTCGCGGACAGGTTCCGCGCGACCATTTCGGATGGACGGGTAAGGGAGAAATTCGAGCCTTTGTTCCAGCTCATGGAACTCGGTGGCAAGGAAGTCGCGACTTACGCGTTCCTACGCCGGCACCTCGATTACCAGCTCTGGCGTTTCACCAAGGCTCCAGCACTCGGGAAAAGCGGTACCCTTACTGTGCGCATCCCGCTGGAGAGGGTCTTCACACCGTTGGACTGCGGCGTTCTCAAATGGGGAGAGATTCGGCGAGAAAGCCACACCGGATCGGTGCACGGGCGCCGGCGTAGCCCATTCGACGAAGATTTCGGCGGTCGTAAACCACTCCTGGACACCGTCATCGGTTTGATCTGCGACCGGGAATTCAAGGAAGCCATTATTGTGCAGGGGACGGCGGGTGGCGGGAAATCGGCCTTTACGCTTCAGCTCTGCCAAGCGCTCCGCGATTTGGCGCTGCGTCCAATCCGCGTGCGCATGCGCGACCTTAGTCTCGATCCACGTATTAGCCTGATGGAAGACGTGGCGCAGGCGCTTACACGAAACTGCGGAGACGAAGAGTTCGATGCGCAAATGGGCCCATGCCCACCAGCCGGGGACATCGATCTTTCAAACATTCTCGACGAAGCGGTCGAATTTGGCGGGGCGCCAATGTCTCCTTACGTGCTCATTTTCGACGGCTGGGACGAAATCAGCATCTCGGCGAGCGAGGGATTTCGGATTCGAATTGAAAAGACGCTCGACGCGATTCGACGTCACCTGCTCACCGGCCGTTCGCATCGGGTGAGGGTTCTGCTCACCGGCCGGCCGTCGGACGATGTCAATGAAGCCAAGTTTCTGGTGGACGAAACCGCAGTCCTGACCGTTAGGCCCTTCACTCGTCCACAACTGGATAGCTTCGTCGAGAGCCTTATGAGGCAACCTGAGTTAATCGGGACGGACCGCACCTTGACGCCCAACACGTTAGGGCGAGTACAAGCACTTAAAGAACAGTTCGACAAAGATGAGAAGGACCCGAATCGGAAGGGTCAGAGCATCCTCGGGTTGCCGCTTCTCGCACTGCTGGCATTATGGCTGGTCATCAATGACAAGAATCCGCCCGCCGACCTGGTCGTCGAGCGCTCCTCGCTGTACCGCCGCCTCGTCGACCTCACGACGCAATACGGCGGTAATGTCGAGCCGATCGGCCCCTCCTCACCCCGGATCGCCGGGGACGAACTGCGCGAACTCCTGCAGCGGACCGCGGCTGCAATGACGCTGCGCGGCACGGAGCATATCTCCTATGACGAACTCGTGCTCAGGCTCGAGGCGAGCGGTCTGGCCAATCCCGGAACCGCTGGTGGCAAGGCGGAGGTGGAGGACAAGATTGAGAAAATGGTGCTGAGCTTCTTTTTCAATACCGGTCAGCGCGAGCAGGGGTGCGAATTCATCCATAAATCGTTTCGAGAATATTTATTTGCGGAAGGAGTCGTCGAAGCTCTTAAGCGCAATGGCCTGGTAGCGGGGGCGGACCGGCCGCGCTCCGCATATTGGCGGGATTTTGACGACGGCGATCCGCGGCAGGCGCTGGCGGACGAACTCGGGCTGATGCTGGCGCCTCAATGGGTCCAGTCAGAGGTCTGGCACCATCTAAGCTGGCTAATTGCATGGGAGGTTGCGCGGTCGGCTGCGACCGGAGACATCCGCCAAACGGACGAGGAAAGTGCGCCTGTCCTGCTTCAGACATGGGAGACAGTCCGCAACAGGCTTGTCGATCTGTGGGATTGGTGGGGTGAAGGGGTGCATATGCGGCCGCAGCCTTACCGAGAGAAAGGCAAGAGCAGCATCAGGTATAACCTACCCTACTCACTGCGGATTGCTGAACAGATCGCACCCCCCGAGCTACCGCTCGGCCGTTTTCCCGAGCCTTTGCGCCTGACGACGTTGGATGCACATTTCGGCGACGCCCTGTTTCGGATCAACTGCACGCTACACTTTCAAATCAATAAGGCGACCGGTTGGTTAGATCGCGGCTCACTAAGCGGTTCTGAGCTTGCACAAGCGATCTGGCAAGGTGCCGAGCGCAATGTGCAAGGAGGTCGCCGGTATCAAACGGGCATCCGGCAGGGAGAGCGGACATGGTGGGTCTTTGCGCCATCGAGCCCCGATGGGATCAATCATTACTTGGCGAACTACGCAGCCCGCATCAATGCGGCTGGATGGTATCCAGCCCTCGGGTGGTTCCCTTGCGAGGTCGATTTTTCCGGAGTCGACTTGCATCGCGTGCCTTTTCATCTTGTATGCACGGATGCGCGCTTCGAATACGCGTGTCTCAGCGAGAGCGCCATGGACGGGAGCATATTAATAGATTGTGTGTTTACCGCGGCTTTCGCGCGGAAAAGCATTTGGAACTTAACGACACTCCTTTTTCGGGAAGCGGGACCGAATCTCGACGCTGTTAATTTCGAGAATGCGGATTTTGAAAATTGTTTGATCGTAAAAGGCTTTGCGAAATCGGCAATCATTCCGACCCACTTTCGAGGTGCGATCGTCGACGACCTGATCAACAACCCGCGCCGAATAAGAGCGAACAACAAGCAGCGGGCGTCGTAGACAAGAATGACGGAGCGGCATTTGAGGCCAATCAAGAAAAGTCAACGCTCCGCGTTCGTCCCGCGCCATCGCCCGTAGCGCCACGGCAGGTACCAGCTCGCACCCGCAGCCGGTGCCTCCGGCACGAAGTCGAGGCCCGAGGTGCCGAGTGGGTGACAGCGCAGCAGGCGCGCGAGCGCCATCCAGGAACCCGCCCACAGGCCGAATCGGCGGATCGCCTCTTCCGCGTATGACGAGCAGGTCGGCAGGTGCCGGCATTCGAGGCCGACGAAGCCCGACAGCGTGTAGCGATAGAGTTTGATCAGGCCGCTGCCAGCGCGGCGCGGCGCCCGGCGTACCGAGTCGAAAAGCGCGCTCACTGCGCGGCGGCCGCCGGCGCGCGCCGCTTGCTCTCGATCTGATCGATCGCGGAGACGACCGCGTCGAAGGTCAGCATGGTCGAGGCGTGGCGCGCCTTATAATCGCGCACCGGCTCGAGCACCGCGATGTCCTCCCATTTGCCGCTGGGCGGGGTGCCGTTGTCCTTGAGCATGCGCCGCACCGATTCCCGCAAGCTGCGCAGTTCGTCCGCCTTCGCCCCGACCACGTTGCGCGCCATGATCGAGGACGACGCTTGGCCGAGCGCGCACGCCTTCACCACGTGGGCGAAGTCCGTGACCACATCCCCGTCCATTTTAAGATCGACCGTGACCGTCGAGCCGCACAGCTTGGAGTGGGCGGTCGCGCTCGCGTCCGGTTCGGCAAGCCTCCCGACGCGGGGGATCGATCCCGCCAGCTCCAGGATGCGCCGATTGTAAACCTCGTTGAGCATGACAGCCGATATCCGGAATTTGAACGGCAAGACGTTCCCCGCCGCGCCCCGACGGAATATATAGGTGCGCGCGGCGCTGCGAGATAGGTCGTGGCACCGCGGCCTGCCGGCCCGGGCGCTCCGCCCGGATCGCAGCCAAACCTCTGTGCGGCGTCCTCCTGCCCCGGCGAGGGGCGGGCCAGAATGCGACGCGGCCACCGGTGACACTTCCGGGATTGTTCCCCGGTCGAACGGAGAGACCCGTCATGGACGCCATCATCAAATCGTTCCCGAAAACCGGCCTGTCGGACCCCAAAACCGGCCTGTCGGAGCATGTCCGCGCCGCGCCCGAATCAACGGTGCCGCGCCCCTCGCGCGAGGAGGCGGCCGCGGCCGTGCGCACGCTCATCGCCTTTGCCGGCGACGATCCCAATCGCGAGGGGCTGCTCGACACCCCGGCCCGCGTGGTCAACGCCTACGAGGAGCTGTTTCGCGGCTACCGCGAGTGCCCGGCGGAGGTGCTTGAGCGCACGTTCTCCGAGATCGGCACCTACAACGACCTCGTGCTGATCCGCGATATCCCGTTCTATTCCCACTGTGAGCATCACATCGCGCCGTTCGTCGGCAAGGCGCACATCGGCTACGTGCCGGTCGAGCGCGTGGTCGGGCTTTCGAAGATCGCGCGCCTGATCGATGTCTACGCGCGGCGCCTGCAGACCCAGGAACACCTGACCTCTCAGGTCGCGACCGCGATCGACGAGATTCTTAAACCCCGCGGCGTCGCCGTCATGCTGGAAGCCGAGCACATGTGCATGGCGATGCGCGGCGTGCAGAAGCCGGGCGTCGCCACGGTCACGACCCAGTTCAGCGGCCTGTTCCGGGATGACGCGAACGAGCAGGTGCGCTTTCTCACTTTAGTGCGCGGGCAGACCCGTTAGGAAGAGTTCGTTGTCCGAGGATTCCGGTCCGTTTGCGCTTCCCGGTTCGGCCGCCGAGGCTGAGGAAGGCCGCGCGCTCGCGCCCAGGTTCGATGCGGAAGGGCTCGTGACTTGCGTCGCCACCGATGCGGGCAGCGGCGACGTGCTGATGGTTGCGCATATGAACGCGGCGGCGCTCGCGCGCACGATCGAGACCGGCGAAGCCTGGTACTTCAGCCGCTCGCGCCAGGCGCTCTGGCGCAAGGGGGAAACCTCCGGCCACGTTCAGCGCGTCGTCGAAATGCGCATCGATTGCGACCAGGACGCGGTGTGGATCAAGGTCGAGCAGACGGGCGGCGCCGCCTGCCACACCGGCCGGCATTCGTGCTTCTATCGCGTGGTGCCGCGCGGCGCCGCAGGATCGGTGACACTCGAGTTCCGCGACGCGGAGAAAATATTTGATCCGCAAACGGTTTATCAAACAAAGAAACCGTAGGGTGGGCTAAGCGCCGAAGGCGCGTGCCCACCAACGATGATCGTTTGTTGATGGATGGTGGGCACGGCCGCTCGCAAGCGCTCGCGTTCTTAGCCCACCCTACGGACTCCTCGCGCGTGCCAGCAGCCGCTTCGCGCGTTCGAGGTGCGGGCGGTCGTACATCATGCCGTCGATGCCGACGACCCCGATGCCGGGCGCCGCCGCGAAGGCGGCGATGACGGCCTCGGCCTTGGCGATTTCCGCGGGGGAGGGCGTGAACACCTCGTTGATCACCGCGACCTGCCCGGGATGAATCGCGAGCTTGCCGAGAAAACCGTCGCGGCGCGCCTCTTCGGCCTCGCGGCGCAGCCCGTCGGCATTGCGGAAATCGACGTACACCGTGTCGAGCGCGGTGACCCTGGCGGCCGCGGCGGCGGCGACGCAGAGACTGCGCGCCAGGCGGAACGGGCCAGTGAAGTTCCCGTCCGCGTCGCGGTTGGTCTCGGCGCCGATGTCGGCGGATAGATCCTCGGCGCCCCACGTCAGCGCGGAAAGCCGCGGGCTCGCACCCGCATAGGTGCCGGCCGCGAACAGCGCCGCGGCGGTTTCGGTAGCAATCGCCATGATGCCAATGGCGCCGTCCGGAAGGCCGGCGAGCGCCTCGCGCGCAGCGAGTTTGGCGTCGAGATGAATGACAGAGGGCCCACCCTCCGCCTTGGGCAGCAAAATCGCGTCCGGCCGGCCGGCGACGACCGCGTCGAGATCGGCATCGGTCAGCCCTGTGTCGAGGCTGTTCACGCGCACTAGCAGGCGCGGCCGCCGCCCCTCGGCGCTGACCTCTTTAAGGAAAGCAAGTGAGGTCGTGCGCGCCTCTGGCTTGCGGTCGGCGGCGACGGAATCCTCAAGGTCGAGGATCAGCGCGTCGGCGCCGCTCTCCAAGCCCTTGGCGAGTTTCCGCGGGCTGTCGCCCGGAACAAACAGCAGCGAGCGCATGCGAAGACTCATTCGCGCAAGATCTGATCCGACCTGGCTTCGCCCGCCGAAGCGTCTATCGAAAAGGCGAGTCGTGTAACGGGCTTCGCGCAGGCGGGAAACCGGTCCCGCATCAAGTGCGGGGCAGACTTTTTCGGGATCATGCGTTAGGGCCGCATGCGCATGTACGCCTGGCGGCGGCATTCGGCGACGAGCTTGTTGTCCTGATTGTAGGCGCGATGCAGCAGGTCGACGATGCCGGCCTTGGGCCGCGATTTCGACTCGCGCTTGCTCAGCACTTCGGTGGTGGAGTGGACGGTGTCGCCTTCGAACAGCGGGTGAGGAAATTTCACCTCGGTCATGCCGAGGTTGGCGATGGTGGTCCCGACGGTCAGGTCGTTGACCGAAATGCCGATCATCAGCCCCAGCGTGAACAGCGAGTTCATCAGCGGTTTGCCCCACTCGGTCTCCTGCTCGCAGAAGTGCCGGTCGATGTGGAGCGGCTGTGGGTTGAGCGTCATGTTCGAGAACAGCATGTTGTCCATCTGCGTGACCGTGCGGGTGAGCCTGTGCTCGAACACTTCGCCGGGCACGAAGTCCTCGAAGTAGAGTCCGCCGCGGGGATGCCGGGTCGTGGTTGCCTGCGCCATGGGTGACCTCCTGAAAACGCTCGTTAATACCCCGTTTACCATAAAGGCCGATGGTGCGAAGCGGGCAAACAGCATGGCGGTTGCCGGGGCAAGCGACGTTGGAAGTCCGGTCGTCGGAGCCATCCGGGATGCCGCCCGGGTGACCGGGACCGGCTTCGAGTATTTGCTCAAGACGGCGATGCGGGAATCGAGTTTCAACCCGAAAGCTAAGTCGTCGAACAGCTCCGCCACCGGCCTGTTCCAGTTCATCGACCAGACCTGGCTTGCGACCGTCAAACAATCGGGCGCGAGCCTCGGCTACGGCAAATATGCCGATGCGATCACATGCACGTCGGCGGGGCGCTACGTCGTTCACAACGCGACGATGCGCCGGACGATCATGAACCTGCGTTACGATCCGAGCGCGAACGCGGTCATGGCTGGCGCTTTCACCAAGGCAAACGCAACGCGGCTTTCCCGCGCGCTCGGCCGCGCGCCGACCGACGGCGAACTTTACATCGCTCATGTGCTCGGCCAGTCGGGCGCGGTGAAGCTGATCACCACGGCGGAGAACGCGCCGCAGACCGGCGCCGCGCGGCTTTTCCCCGGTGCCGCGCGCGCGAACCATTCGATCTTCTTCAACAAGCAGGGCGGGACGCGCTCGTCGGCCGATGTCTATCGCGTGCTCGTTGCCCAGCACGACGGGACGGCGACGCCCCCGTTGCCGGCCGTTGCAGCGTTACCGGTTCAGCCGGCGGCGCCTCTCGCGCCCGCGACGGCAGCGCTGACCCCGGTCGCTGCGCCCAGCATTGTCGCAACACCGCCCGCGACGCCGGCGCCGTCACCGCCGCAGCAAGGCCCGATGTTCAGCAACTTGTTCAGCAGCGAGCGTCGGGATGCAGTGTCGCCGTTCGTGCGTGAACTGTGGGGTGCGCGCAGCGCCGGCCTGCTCCAGCCAGCCTCCGTGCCCGCCGGTCCGACGAATCCCGCGGTCGGGCAAGCGACGATCCCCTCCGGCCCGACCATAACCCCCGCGGCGGTCACCCCGCCTGCGCCCGGCCATGGTACCGCGCTCGGTCAGTTCCAATTCCTTCGTCCGGACATCGGCACCAACCAGGGCAACTGGCCGATCTGAGCCGCGCCGTTAAGAATTGCTCAAGCTTCCCAAAGATTTATGGTGAACCCTTTGTTAATCCGCCGGCTCTAAGCTGAGACTCGTCGCGTTTGTCGCGTCTCGAGTCCGGTAGAGCCATGATCGTTCGACAGTTCCTGCAATGGGTGCGTACGGCGCCGGCCGCCGACCGCGCCGATGCCACCAGCGCTCTCGCCCGCGCCTACCTTTATTCCGACTTGTCGAAGGACGACCGCATCGCCGCCGAAGGCGCGATGCTGATGCTGCTCGACGATGGGTCGCCGCTGGTGCGCGAAGCGCTGGCCCAGGCGCTGGCGACATCCGCCGAGGCGCCGCCCGCCATCATCCTGGCGCTCGCCGGCGATTTGCCGGATATCGCGGCGATCGTGCTGGAGCGCTCGCCGCTCCTGATCGACGCCGATCTCGTCGATCGCGTGGGCAGCGGCGAGGCGTGGGTGCAAGCAGCGATTGCCCGGCGTCGCGGATTGCCGCGTCCCGTCGCCGCCGCGCTTGCCGAGGTCGGTTCGGCCGAGGCGTGCCTCATCCTGATCGAAAGCCCCGATGCCGATATTCCCGCCTTCTCGCTCGAAAGGCTGATCGAGCGGCACGGGCATCTCGCGGCGGTGCGCGAATCTTTGCTCGCGCGCGAGGATCTTTCCGCCGCCCACCGCCAGGGCCTAGTGGTGAAACTTTCCGCGACGCTCGCCGGCTTCGTGGTCGAGCGCAATTGGTTGGGCGAGGAGCGCGCCCAGGGGATCGCGCGCGAAGCGTGCGAAAAGGCGACGGTCACCATCGCGGCCGCTGCGGAACCGACCGACACGGCGCGGCTGGTCCGCCACCTGCGCGAGAGCGCGCAGCTCACCGCCGGCCTCATCTTGCGGGCGCTGCTGTCAGGCAACGTCGCGCTGTTCGAACAGGCGCTGGTGGAGCTCTCCGGCTTGCCGCAAGCGCGCGTCGCCGGCCTTGTGCACGACCACCGCGGCGCGGGCCTGCGCGCGCTCTACGAACGCACCGGCCTGCCGCCCGCAACCTTTCCGGCCGTCCAGGCGGCGCTCGAGGCCATGCATGAGACGGGTTTCCTCGGCGACCCCGGCGGCGCGGCGCGCCTCAAGCGGCGCATGATCGAGCGTGTGCTCACGTCGTGCGAAGACCACCCGTCGGCCGACGTCGAGCCGCTGCTGATGCTGTTGCGCCGTTTCGCCACCGAAGCCGCGCGCGAAGAGGCGCGCC
>JAFAUQ010000012.1 GCA_019243195.1 Hyphomicrobiales bacterium | reverse complement strand
GATTCTCCAGCACCGTCATGCTGGGGAAAACCTGCCGGCCTTCCGGCACATGGGCAATGCCGAAGTGCGCACGCTCGGCCGGCGTGACCGCGAGCAGATCATGGTCTTCGAACAGGATACGTCCGCCGCGCGGCCGCACTGTGCCGGAGATCGCCTTGAACAGCGTACTCTTGCCGGCGCCGTTGGGCCCGACGATCGAGACGAACTGCCCGGCCCGCACCGAAAGCGAGACTTCGGCGAGCGCTGTCAGGCCGCCGTAGGCGACGGTGAGACCTTCAACCGCGAGCACGGATCGCCGCCCATTTTTTGCCGAGGTAGGCCTCGATCACGCTTTCGTCCTTGACGATCTCGCCGGGGTGGCCGGTCGCCAGGATCGCGCCGTGGTCGAGCACGATGAAGCGCTCGGCGAGCCGCACCATCGCGCGCATCGTGTGCTCGATGATGACGACCGTGGTGCCTCGCGCGGCGAGCGCGCGGATCACTTCGAGCATGTCCTCGATTTCGTGGCTGGCGAGACCGGCGAGCGGCTCATCCATCAGCAACAGGCGCGGCTCGCCGGCGAGCGCGCGCGCCAATTCCATCAGCCGCAGCTCCTTGTTGGTCAGCGAGCCGGCGAGCGCGCCGGCGCGGCCGGTAAGCCCGACCTGCGCGAGCGCGGCGGTAGCGGCGGCAACCGCTTCGGCCTCGCTCACGGTCTTGCCGTAGGCGCCGATCACCACGTTGTCGAGTACCGAGAGGCGCGCAAACGCGCGCACCACCTGGAAGGTGCGCCCGATGCCGAGCCGGCAGATGCGGTTGGGCTTGAGGCCGATCAGCTCGCGCCCGGCGAAGGTCACGCTGCCGCTGTTCGGCGGCAGGAAGCCGTTGAGGAGGTTGAACAGCGTGGTTTTGCCGGCGCCGTTCGGGCCGATGATGCCGAGGATTTCCCCATCGCCGACCGCAAAGCTCGCGTCCGCCACCGCGCGCAGCCCGCCGAAGGATTTCGACAGATTGGCGACGATGAGGATCGGCTGGCGCTGCGGCGGCACCGGCTCGGGCGCGGCGGCCGCGAGCGGCGGCGCGATCGGATCGACTTGCCCGAGCCCCACGGCGCGCGGCCGGCGCACCCAGTCGCGCACGCGCCAAAAGATGCCCTCGGGCGCGAGCACTACCACCAGGATGATGGCGATGCCGTAGACCACGCCCTGGATGCCGGGGATTTTGTCGCCCAGGTTGGCCTGCAGCGTCTCGCTCAGCGGAATGAGGATGGCGGAGCCGATCAACGGCCCCCACAGCGTGCCGACGCCGCCGAACAGCGCGACGATGAGCGCCTGCGCCGAGGTGAGCATGCCGAACACGCTGTCGGGCGTGACGAGCAGCTGTACCACGGCGTAAAGCCCGCCGGCCGCCGCCGCGAGCGCCCCGCTGAGCATGATCGCACGCATTTTCCAGGCCAGCGTGTCGATGCCGGCGGCTTCCGCGGCCGGCTCGTTCTGTTTGATCGCCACAAGCGAGAGCCCGAAGCGCGAGCGTTCGATCGCAAGCGAGATCAAGAGTGAAACGACGAGCAGGCCCACAGCGAGCGCGATATATACGCGATAGTCAGCAAACTGCATGAAATAGGCTGGCGCCTCCCGCTTCATCGGAAGCGAGACTTCCTGGTACCCGAGCCACACGAATACGTAGAGCAGGGCCATCGGATAGGCGAGCATCGAGAGCGCAAAGTAATGCCCGCGCAGGCGGAAGGTCGGATAGCCGATGACGACGCCCGCCAGCGTGCCGACGATCATGCCGAGCGGAATCCCGAGCCAGGGCGTGATGTCGTATTGCACGAGCGCGATCGTCACCGTGTATGCGCCGAGGCCGAAGAAGGCAGCGTGGCCGAACGACACGAGCCCGGTGTAACCCGAGAGCAGATTCCACGAGAGACCCAGCACCGCCCAGATCGGCACCAGCGTAAACATGAGCTGATAGTAGGAATTGTTGACCACGAGGCCGAGGCCGATCCACACCGCGGCGATGACGAAAATCGCAATCAGCGAGGCATAAAGGTTACGGCGCGAGCGCATTAGGAGCCTATCTCGGAATTGGATGGGGGCTGCGCCGGCCGCTTTTGGCCGATCCGGCAGGAGCCGATCGCAGGTCGTACCGGGAGTACGGACGAGATCGGCGACGAACCGGGCGGCCAAAAGCGACCGGCCCGAAGGGTTGCGGCGCGAAGGCCGCATGATGCGTCGAAAAGCTCGCCGATACTCCCCGGTATCGGCTTCGCTTTTCTCCTGTCATGCAGCCTTCGCTCCGCAACGCAGCCTCCATCGAATTCCGAGATAGGCTCCTAAACCCGCTCCGTGGCGCGGCCGAACAGGCCCTGCGGGCGCACCATCACGATCAGGAGGAAGACCACGAAGATCGTGGCGTTCTGCAACTGGGTCGGCAGCACCAGCGTCGAGAGCTGCTGCACCAGGCCGATGGTCATGCCGCCCCAGAAGGCGCCGAGAATGCTCCCCATGCCGCCCAGCACCACGCCCGCGTACATGATGATGACGAAGTCGAGCCCGATGTAGGGCTGGAAGGGATTGTAGGTGGCAACGAGCCCGCCGGCGATCGCGGTGATCCCGATGCCGATGCCGAAGGCGATGCGATAGGCGCGGTCGACGTCGATACCCATGTAGATGGCGGCCGACGCATTGTCGGCGGCCGCGCGCAAGGTTTTGCCGAGCCGCGAGCGGTTGATCAGAAAGTAGAGCGCGACCGCGACCACGACCGAGACCAGCGCCGCCACCACCCGCGCCTTGTTCAGGAATACCGCCGCGTTCGCGTTGTAGAGAAGCGGCACTTCCCACGCGCGCGAGGAGAGGGGGGTGCGCACCGATTGCGGCATCGAGCCGAACAGGATGAGCCCGCCGTTCTGCAGCACGAGCGCAATGCCGAGGGTAAGGATGAGCTGGGGATAATGGCCCTCGCTCTCGGTGCCGGCGACGCTGATCCCGGTCACCCTCGCAATCAGGAAACGGTGCAGCAGATAGCCGAGCACGAAGAGCACCGGCCCGGCGATGAGCGCGCCGACGTAAGGCCCGACCGACGGCCCGAGAAACCACAACAGATTATAACCGACCACCAAGTAGAACGTGAAATACATGCCGAGCATCAGAAATTCGCCCTGGGCGAAATTGATGACGCGCATGACGCCGAAGATGATGCCGAGCCCGACGCACATGAGGCCATAGATCGCGCCGATGAGAATCCCGGCGAGCAGCGCCTGGAGAAAAATTTCGACGAACGTGCCGAATTGGCTCATGCGCCGCCGATCCCGCGGTTGCGGGCCTTGCAAGTGACGGCTTCGAGCTGCGTGGTTGAGAAGGACGCGGCACCCATCGGGCCGCGACTATGCGGGCACCGCGCGGGCGTAGGCAAGGGCTTGGGTAGGGCGCCTTCGCTTAACCGAACCATAATGCGCCGCGACGAACACGTTACGTTACGCTAAACTATTGCCCGTGCGGAACTGCCGAGAAATTCTAGCCATGACCATTCCGTTCGAAACGCTGCGGCGCAAATGGATGAAGGACCCGAAATTCCGTGCGGAATATGAACGCATCGGTCCGGGGATGGAATTGGCCTTTGAGCTCGCGGAAAAGGCCCGCACAACTCGTCTGAGGGAGGACAATGATGACCAAGGATCCGAGCCGGCGTGACGTATTGGTGAGTGCAAGCGCGTTGACGGCGGCGGCTTCCGTGGGCGGTGCCGTACCCGCGCGCGCGCAATCCGCCAAGGCGCAAAGCGCGCAGTTCGCCCGCGTCGATGCCGCGTTGCGCGCGGCCGTTGACGCCAAGGAGGTGCCCGGCGTCGTCGCCATGGCGACGACCGATAAGGGGCTCGTGTACGAAGGCGTCTTCGGCACGCGCGTCCTGGGCAGTGGCCCTGCGATGACGCGCGACACCGTATTTCGCATCGCCTCGATGACCAAGGCGGTCACCTGCGTCGCCGCCATGCAGCTCGTCGAGCAGGGCAAACTTTCGCTCGAAGGTCCGCTGCCCGATGTCGACAAGGCGATCAACGATCCGCAGGTGCTCGACGGGTTCGACGCGTCAGGCGCGCCGCAGCTGCGGCCTGCCAAACGCCCGATTACGCTGCGTCATCTGCTCACCCACACGGCAGGCTTCAGCTACGAGACTTGGGACGCCAACACGGTGCGCTACGTCAAGGCGAGCGGCATGCCCTCAACGCCGACCGGCAAGCTCGCGGCGTTGCGCCTGCCGCTGGTGTTCGATCCGGGCGACCGCTGGGAATACGGCATCAACATCGACTGGGTCGGCCGCATCGTGGAAACGGTGAGCGGCAAGCCGCTCGACGTCTACCTCCGCGACCATGTGTTTGCGCCGCTCGGCATGAACGACACTGGCTTCGTCGCTTCGCCCGAGCAGCGCGCGCGCCAGGCGAGCGTGCACCAGCGCCAGACCAATGGGTCGCTCGACCCGCAGCCGCTCGAGACGCCGTTCAAGCCGGAGTTCTACGCCGGCGGCGGCGGGCTTTATTCCACGGCGCCCGACTACGTGATCTTCCTGCAGATGCTGCTCAACGAAGGCAGCTTCAATGGCGCGCGCATTCTCAAGCCGGAGACGGTCGCGCTGATGGGGCAGAATCACATCGGCGACATCGAGGCCGGCATCCTCAAGACCACGATGCCGATGCGCTCGAACGACGTCGATCTCTTCCCCGGCATCAGCCTCAAGTGGGGTCTCGCCTACATGATCAACATGCAGCCGGGGCCGAACGGACGCAGCGCCGGCAGCCTCACCTGGGCCGGCCTCTACAACACCTATTTCTGGATCGATCCCAAGCGCCGCGTCGCCGGCACGATCATGACCCAGATCCTGCCGTTCGCCGACACGAAGACGCTAGCGGTCTACGGTGCGTTCGAGCGCGGGATCTATGAGGCACTGAACGCTTAGCAGGGATCGGATTTTCAGGTATCAGGGATCAGCCATTTGACCTCTTCTACTTGGTACCTGATACCCGATACCTGATGCCCGATATTCACCGCCGCAGTTTCCTGCGCTCGCTTGCCTTCGCGGCGGGCGTCGGCATCATCCCGCGCGTCGGCGTGGCGGCTGATGACGACATTTACGACATCGGCCGCTTCGGCAACGTCCGCGTCATTCATATCACCGATACCCATGCGCAACTGGTGCCGGTTCATTACCGCGAGCCGAGCGTCAACATTGGCGTCGGCGCGATGCGCGGGCAGCCGCCGCATCTCGTTGGCCGCGCCTTCCTCGAGCATTTCGGCATCGCGGCCGGCAGCCGCGGCGCCTACGCCTTCACTTTTCTCGATTATCAGGAGGCCGCGCAGCGCTTTGGCCGCATGGGCGGCTTTGCCCATCTCAAGACACTGATCGAGCGCCTGCGCGCCGACGGGGGGCATCGCAATTCGCTCGTCCTTGACGGCGGCGACCTATGGCAGGGCAGCGGGCTCGCCCAGGCGCTCGCCGGCGCCGACATGGTCGAGGCCGCAAACCTTCTCGGCGTCGAGGCCTTGACCGGGCATTGGGAATTCACCTACGGCGAAAAAATTCTCCGGCGAAACCTGGAGCAGTTCAAAGGCGAGTTTCTGGCGCAGAACGTCTTTCTCACCCAGGAAGCGGCGTTCAACGACGCTCCGGCGTTCGATCCGGCAAGCGGCCGCGTGTTCAAGCCGGCGACGATCAAAGAGATCGGCGGGCGCCGCATCGGCATCATCGGCCAGGCGTTTCCCTATGTTCCGGTCGCCCATCCCAAGCGCTTCGCGCCCGACTGGACCTTCGGCCTGCGCGAGGCGGAGTTGCAGAAGCTCGTGACGCACTTGCGCGAGGTCGACCGCGTCGATGCGGTGCTGCTGCTCTCTCACAATGGCATGGACGCGGATTTGAAACTCGCGAGCCGCGTCTCCGCCATCGATGCGATTCTCGGCGGCCACACCCACGACGCCGTCCCGCGCGCCATGACAGTGAGTAATGCGGGCGGCAGGACGCTCGTGACGAATGCCGGTTCGAGCGGCAAGTTCGCGGCGGTGCTCGATCTCGACGTGGGCGCCAAACGCGTCAACGAGATGCGATATAAGCTGCTGCCGGTGTTTGCCGACCTGATCGCGCCGGACGCCGCCATGCAGGCGCTGATCGACCGGCTGCGCGCGCCCCATGCCGCGGCGTTGGACGAAAAGCTCGCCGTCGCCGGGGAATCGCTCTACCGGCGCGGCAATTTCGGCGGCCCGATGGATCAGGTGATCTGCGACGCGCTGCGGCGGGAGCTTGACGCACAGATCGCGCTGTCGCCCGGCTTCCGCTTCGGCGGCGCCGTCCCGGCGGGCGACCCAATCACCATGGACGATGTGCTGACCGAGACGGCGATCTCTTATCCCGAGGTCTACGTGACCGAAATAACGGGAAGCCAGCTCAAGGCCGTGCTCGAGGACGTGGCCGATAATTTGTTCAACCCGGATCCCTATTATCAGCAGGGCGGCGACATGGTGCGGATCGGCGGGATGGACTACGCCTGCGCGCCCGAGGCCGCTGCGGGCAGCCGCATTTCCGATATGACTCTCGACGATGGAATGCCAGTCGATGCCGGAAAGCGCTACCGCGTCGCCGGCTGGGCCTCGCTCGAGCCGCAATCGGGGAAGCCGGTCAGCGAAGTGGTGGCAAATTATTTGCGTGCGCAAAAGACCGTGCGCATCGCCCGCCGCAACCGCGTCGTCCTCAAGGGCGTCGCCGGCAACCCCGGCCTTGCGGAATAATCACAGCCGCACGCGGAGCGCGTTGGCGATTTCGCCGATGATGCCGCGGCGGAACAACAGCACGCAGGCGACGAAGATCACGCCCTGGATCACCGTGATCCACTGGCCGAACTCGGCGAGATAATTCTCCATGCTCACGATCACGAAGGCGCCGAGCACCGGGCCGAACACGGTGCCGAGCCCGCCGACCAACGTCATCAGCACGACTTCGCCCGACATGGTCCAGTGCACGTCGGTCAAGGAGGCGAGCTGGAACACGATCGCCTTGGTGGCGCCGGCGGCGCCGGCGAGCGCCGCCGAGAGTACGAAGGCCATGAGCTTGTAGCGGTCGGTCTTGTAGCCGAGCGAGATTGCGCGCGGCTCGTTCTCGCGGATCGCCTTGAGCACCTCGCCGAAGGGCGAATGGATGATGCGGTAGATCAGCAGGAAGCAGGCGAGGAACAGCACCAGCACCACGTAATAGAGCGTCGTCTGGTTGGATAAATCGATCAGGCCGAACAGATGCCCGCGCGGCACCGCCTGGATACCGTCCTCGCCGCCGGTGAACGGTGCCTGCACGGCGAAGAAGAACATCATCTGCGCCAGCGCCAACGTGATCATAGCGAAATAGATGCCCTGGCGGCGGATCGCGAGCGCGCCGGCGATGAGGCCGAGCACGGCGGCGGTAACCGTGCCGCCGAGGACTGCAAGTTCGGGCGAGAGCGGCGGCAGCGGAATGACGAACCAGTGCCAGCCGCCGCCCCAATAGGGCAGGGTGAGCTTGCCGATTTTCGCGAGGTGCGCGCTCACGTAACCGGCCCAGCCGAAATAGAGCGCGTGGCCGAACGAGAGCAGGCCGACGTAACCGATCAAAAGATTGAAAGCGCAGGCGAACAGCGCGAAGCACAGCGCCTTCATCAGGAACACCGGATAGGCGACCGTCGGCGCCAGCACGAGCAGCACAAGCATGGCCACGAAAGCGATCGCCTCGCTGCGCACGCCCCGCGTGCGCGCGGCCGTCTCGAGCGGATCGACGACGCGTTCCATCACGTGGCCCGTCCGAACAGGCCTGCCGGTCGGATCAGCAGCACGATCGCCATGATGACGAAGATCACGGTATTCGATGCCTCGGGAAAGAACACCTTGGTGAGGCCCTCGATCAGCCCGAGCGCGAAGCCGGTGACGATCGCGCCCATGATCGAGCCCATGCCGCCGATCACCACCACGGCGAACACCACGATGATGATGTCCTCGCCCATCAGCGGGCTGACATTATAGATCGGCGCCGCCATCACCCCGGCGATCGCCGCAAGGCCTACACCGAAGCCGTAGGTGAGCGTGATCATGCGCGGCACGTTGATGCCGAAGGCGCGCACCAGGGTCGGGTTTTCCGTCGCCGCGCGCAGGTAGGCGCCGAGCCGCGTGCGCTCGATCACGAACCAGGTGCCAAGGCACACGACGAGCGAAAAGAAAATCACCCAGGCGCGGTAGTTGGGCAGGAACATGAAACCGAGGTTCTGCCCGCCGCGCAGCAGCTCGGGCACCTGATAGGGCAGGCCGGATGAGCCGTAGTAGTTGCGGAACACGCCCTGGATGATGAGCGCGAGGCCGAAGGTGAGCAGCAGGCCGTAGAGGTGATCAAGCTGGTAAAGGCGCTTGAGGAACAGCCGCTCGATGATCACGCCGGTGAGCCCGACGAGGATCGGCGCGATGAGGAGTGCGACCCAGTAGTTGAGCCCGAGATACTGGAGCACCAGATAGGCGACGAAGGCGCCCATCATGTACTGGGCGCCGTGCGTGAAATTGATGATGTTGAGCATGCCGAAGATGACGGCGAGCCCGAGGCTGAGCAGCGCATAGAACGAGCCGTTGATCAGCCCGATCAACAGCTGCCCGAACAGCGCCTGCGACGGAATGCCGAAGATAGAGATCATTGCCAGATTCTATTTGTCGCTTTCAGCAAGCGAATATTGTGCGATTCGGCGAAGACCGTGCCGCGCGCTCCACCTCTCCCCGCTTGCGGGGAGAGGTCGGCCGCGAAGCGGCCGGGTGAGGGGGACCCTTCGCAAACCTCAGCCAGCTGAAGCTCCCCCTCACCCCGACCCTCTCCCCGCAAGCGGGGAGAGGTAAGCAAGATCACCCGCTCACCAGCGGGCAGTTGCCGTCCTTGAGCGGGCGGAAGGCTTCCGCCGCCGGGATCGTCGCGCGCAGCTTGTAATAATCCCACGGTCCCTTCGACTCGGACGGCTTCTTCACCTCGAACAGATACATGTCGTGGATCTTCCGCCCGTCGGCGCGGATGGTGCCTTTGCCGAACAGCGGATCGTCGGTGGGCATTTCCTTCATCTTGGCGACTACCGCCTTGCCGTCGGAATCGTCCTTGAGGGCCGCGACCGCCTTGAGATAATGCGTCACCGCCGAATAGACGCCGGCCTGCACCATGGTCGGCATGTTGCCCTTGTAGAGCGGCGCGAATCGCTTGGCGAAGGCACGGCTCGCATCGTTCTGGTCCCAATAGAACGCCTCGGTCATGATCAGGCCCTGCGCGGTCTGCAAACCGAGCGCGTGCACGTCGGTGATGAACACGAGCAGCCCGGCGAGGTTCTGCCCGCCGGCAACAATGCCGAACTCGGCCGCCTGTTTGATCGAGTTGATGGTGTCGCCGCCGGCGTTGGCGAGGCCGATGATCTTCGCCTTCGACTGCTGCGCCTGCAGCAGGTAGGAGGAGAAGTCGCTGGTGTTGAGCGGCACGCGCACCTTGCTCAGCACCTTGCCGCCGTTCGCCTCGACGACCGCGGCCGTGTCGCGTTCGAGGGCGTGGCCGAAGGCATAATCGGCGGTGATGAAGAACCACGAGTCGCCGCCGGTCTTGACGAGGGCCTTGCCGGTGCCGTTGGCGAGCGCCCAGGTGTCGTAGGTCCAGTGCACCGTATTGGGCGAGCACTTCGGCCCGGTGAGGTCGGAGGCCGCCGCGCCGGAGACCAGGAACACGCTGTTCTTTTCGCGCACCACCTCGTTGACGGCGAGCGCGACCGAGGATGTGGGCACGTCGACGATCACGTCCACCTTGTCGACGTCGATCCATTGGCGGACGATGTTCGAGCCCACGTCCGGCTTGTTCTGATGATCGGCGCTCACGATTTCGACCTTGAGGCCCTTCTCTGCGGGCTTGAAGTCCTCGACCGCCATGCGGGCGGCCGCCACCGATCCCTGTCCGGCGAGGTCGGCGTAGAGGCTCGACATGTCGGAAAGGACGCCGATCTTGACAACGCCGTCGCTCTTGTCCTGTGCCTGCGCCGCGCCGGCGGCGAGCGCAGCGGCGAGCAGTGCCACGTAACGCAACATTTTCATTTGCTCCTCCTTGATCCCCTGGGTGCCTTGATGGCTATTGTTGGCGCATGATCTTTTCCAAAAACCGGTACCCACTTTTCGGGATCATGCGCTAGACTCCTAGATATTCGTGCAGCTTATCGAGGTTTGCCTCCAGTTCCGCATTGGCGAACTGCTCGACCACGCGGCCATGCTCCATAATGTAGTATCGGTCCGCAACCGTCGAGGCGAAACGGAAGTTCTGTTCGACCAGAAGGATGGTGAACCCCTGCGCCTTGAGCGCGCGGATGGTGTGGCCGATCTGCTGAATGATCACCGGCGCGAGCCCTTCGGTCGGCTCGTCGAGCAGCAGCAGGCGCGCGCCGGTGCGCAGGATGCGGCCGATCGCCAGCATCTGCTGCTCGCCGCCGGAAAGCTTGGTGCCCTGGCTGCGCAGCCGTTCCTTGAGGTTGGGAAACAGCGTGAAGATCGCGGCGACGTCGAGCCCGCCCGGGCGTACCTGCGGCGGCAGCAGCAGGTTTTCCTCGACGTTCAGACTCGCGAATATCCCGCGCTCTTCCGGGCAGAAGGCAAGACCCGCGCGGGCGATCTGGTCGGATGTGCGGCCGATCAGCTCCGCCCCGTCGAAGCGCACCGAGCCGGTGCGCTGGCCGACGATGCCCATGATCGACTTGAGCGTCGTGGTCTTGCCGGCGCCGTTGCGGCCGAGCAGCGTGACGACCTCGCCCGGCAGCACGTGGAAGGTGACGCCGTGCAGGATGTGGGATTCGCCGTACCACGCCTGCAAACCGTCGACGTCGAGCAGGGACGCCGCGTCACTCATGGCCGGTCCCCATATAGGCTTCGCGCACCTCCGGGTTGGCCGAGACGGTCGCGTAGTCGCCCTCGGCGAGCACGCGCCCGCGCGTGAGCACCGTGATGGTGTGGGAGAGGTTGGCGACGACGGAAAGATTGTGTTCGACCATCAGCACGGTGCGATCGGCAGCGGCGGTTTTGATCAGCGCGGCGATGCGCTCGATGTCCTCGTGGCCCATGCCGGCGGTCGGCTCGTCGAGCAGCATCATTTCCGGCTCGAGCGCGAGCGTGGTGGCGAGTTCGAGCGCGCGCTTGCGGCCGTAGGGAAGTTCGACCGCGAGCGTCTGCCCAAAGCTCGTCAGCCCAACGTCGGCGATCAGCGCCATGGCGCGGTCGTTGAAAGTGTCGAGCACGCGGGTCGAGCGCCAGAAGTCGAACGAGCCGCCGCGCCGGCGCTGCAGCGCGATGCGCACGTTCTCGAGCACGGTGAGGTGCGGGAACACCGCGGAGATTTGGAACGAGCGCACGAGCCCGAGGCGGGCGACCTCGGCGGGCGGCAGCGCGGTGATATCGCGGCCCTTGAACACGATGCGGCCGCGTGAGGGGCTGAGAAATTTGGTGAGCAGATTGAAACAGGTGGTCTTGCCGGCGCCGTTCGGGCCGATCAGCGCGTGAATGGTGCCGCGCGCGACCCGCAAGCCGACGCCGTTGACGGCGACGAAGCCGGAAAATTCCTTGGTCAGATCCTCGGTTTCGAGGATGGTTTCATTGCTCAAGCGGCGTATCCCCTCACCCAGTGTCCCGATTCCGAAGTTCGCTCAGCGCTGCAGCACGATCGCATGCGAACTTCGGAATCGAAGGACACCGGGAAATCTATGATTCCAGTGCCGCTTAGAACCCGAAGTTCGCAATCGTACTTGCGGCAATGTTGTGCGAACTTCGGGTTCGCGGCACTGGGCGCTTTTCGCAGGTTTGGCCTAGCCGGTCCAGGGCGGGGATCAGCTCTTATTCTTTTCCATCTGCATGAAGATAAAGCCGGTGAGTGCCGCGCTGAAGGCGAAAGCCAAGGTCATGTTCAGGGCGAAGCGGAGTTCCGCCACGCCGGGGTCGGGCTTATTGTCGAAGAAGTCGCGCAGATGCGCGAGATCGGCAAACAGGACGACGATCGCGCAGACGAGCCCCAGACACGCCCCCATCAACAAGTGGGTGAGCAGGCCGCTGAATAATTCGCTTTTCGCTTTTCCTTGTTTCATGCGCGCGACCGATCGCAATAGGACTACGGATTTAACCGCAGGAGGGCGCCCCGGTTCCCGCTGGCGGTGGGATTACATGGCCGTAGTTCCGTCCCACCCTCGGCCATGGCACACTCGCCGACGCTCGCCGCTGCCGCTCAATTCCGGAGGAAACCGCATGCGTCTCAAGGACAAGGTTGCCATCGTCACCGGCGCGTCGTCGGGCATGGGCGCCTCGACCGCAAAGATTTTCGCCGCCGAGGGCGCCAAGGTGCTGTGCGCCGACGTGAATGACACCGATGGCGAGGCCGTGGTGGGCATCATCACCCAGGCGGGCGGCTCCGCGCGCTATCAGCACCTCGACGTTTCCGATGTCGAGCAATGGCAGGCGGCGGTCGACGCGGTCATCGCCGCCTGGGGCACGGTCGACGTTCTCATCAACAACGCCGGCGTGGCCGGTTCCGATCCCGATCGCCTGAGTCTGGCGGTATGGGAGCAGCAGATGTCGATCAACGCGCGCGGCGTGTTCCTCGGGATGCGCGCGGTCATCCCGGTGATGCAGAAGGCGAAGCGCGGCTCGATCGTCAACACGTCGTCGATCTCCGGCATCGTCGGCCAGGTGTTCGTGCACCCGGGTTACAACGCCGCCAAGGGCGCGGTACGCGCCATGACCAAGGCGGCGGCGGTGCAATACGCGCGCGACAACATCCGCGTCAATTCGGTGCATCCCGGCATGCTGCCGGCGATGCGCACGTCGAAAATGTCGGCCGACCCGAAGGTGCGCGCCGCCGCGATCGGCGCGGTGCCGATGAAGCGCGAGGGGCGGGTGGAGGAGGTCGCTTACGCAAACCTGTTCCTCGCCTGCGATGAATCTTCCTACATCACCGGCATCGAGCTGCCGGTCGATGGCGGGTATCTGGCGCAGTGAAGGAAGCGGGCGAATAGCAAATAGCGAATAGAAAACGAATGGTGAGTAGTGAGTAGTGAGTGGTGAATGGTTATAAGGCGTCTGCGCTTCACTACTCACCACTCACTATTCGCTACTCACTATTCGCTATTCGCCAGTAGGAGCAAACACTATGCAGCTTGGCATCCATCTTCCCCACATCGGCCGCAAGGCGGGGCCGGACGCGATCCGGCGCGCGGCGGTGCAGGCCGAGGATCTCGGCTTTGCCGACGTGTGGGTGAGCGAGCACGTGATCCTGCCGAAAGGCGCGCCTTATCCGCCGTCGCCCTCGTTTTATGAGCCGATCCTCACGTTGACCTGGGCGGCGGCGGCGACCAAGCGCGTGCGGCTCGGCGCCAGCGTGATCGTGCTGCCGATGCATCATCCGGTGCCGATGGCGAAGCAGGTCGGAACCTTGCAGCTGCTTAGCGGCGGCCGCGTCATCTTCGGCATCGGGGTGGGCTGGCTCGAGGCGGAGTTCGCTGCAATGGGCGTGCCGTTCCGCGAGCGCGGGCGGCGCACCGACGAGAGCATCGCGCTCATGCGCGCGCTCTGGCACGACGACCCGGTGAGCTTCCCGACCAAATACATCGCGGCGCAGATCGCCGACATGCGCATGGAACCAAAGCCGCAGCCGATTCCGATCTGGGTCGGCGGCTCGTCCGAGGCGGCGCTCGCGCGCGCGGTGAAACTATGCGACGGCTGGCACGGCTCGCGCCTGCCGCCCGACAAGGCGGCGCCGGTCATCAAACGGCTGCGCGCGCAGCGTCCCGCGCCGTTTGCGCTTTCGCTGCGCTCCGGCTGGGACGGCAAGGACGGGGGCGAACTTTCCGCGCGCCTTGCCGCCTATCGCGACGCCGGCGCCGATCACGTGCTGGTCGAGCCTTCCGACCGCGAGATCGACGATTGGCTGCGCAGCGTCGAAAAAATCGCCAAGGCGGGGGAGGGGGTGTAAGGGGCGAATAGTGAGTAGCGAATAGCGAATGATGAGTAGTGAGTGGTGAGTAGCTAATCGGAGAGTCTTCACCCACTCACCACTCACTACTCACCATTCACCATTCACTAACTTACTATTCGCTATTCGCTATTCGCCTTCATCAATACCCCCTTCGCACGTCCACTTCCTGCAGCAGCTTGCCGCCGGCGCGCACGCTGCGGATGTTGGCGGCGATCTCAGTAACAAGCTGTTTGACCGTGGGCCGCCGCGCCACGTGCGGCATCACCGTCACCTTCGGATGCGTCCATAGCGGATTGTCCTTCGGCAGCGGCTCCGGGTGCAGCGCGTCGAGCGCCGCGTAGGAGAGCTGCCCGGAATCGAGCGCCGCGATCAAATCCTCCTCCACCACGTGCTTGCCGCGCCCGACGTTGATCACCATCGCGCCCTTCGGCATCAGCGCGAAGTTCTGCGCGCACAGAATGCCTTCGGTCTCGGCGGTGAGCGGCAGCAGGCACACCGCGATGTCGGTCTGCGCCAGGAAGGGCGCGAGGCCATCGGCCCCATGAAAAATCTTCAGGTCGGCGTCGGGCTTGGGCGAACGTACCCACGCCGAGACCGGAAAGCCCAGCGCCTTGAGCACCAGCGCCGGCGGCTTTGCCATGATGCCGAGGCCGAGAAAGCCGATGCGGCGCTGCTCCGGCCGCACGATCGGCACGCGAAACCATTCCCGCCGCGCCTGCGCCGCCTGATACTTCGGCATCTCGCGATGAAAGCGCAGCACGTGCATGACCACGTACTCGGTCATCATCGGGTCGCCGCCCGGCGGCTCGATCTTGCCGAGCGGCACTTTCGGGATTTTCGGATGGTGGATGAATGCCTCGACCCCGGCGGAGCGGCTGAACATCGCTTTCAGGTTCGGGAACTCCGGCAGCTGGCTGAAATCAGGATGCATGAAGGCGAGGTACTCGACCTCCTCCACGTCGCCGTTGTCCGGCCAGATGCGGATCGGCAGATCGGGCAGTTCTTCCGCGAACGTGTCGCGCCACGCCTGCGCGTTGCCGATCCGCTTGTCCAGTTCGATGAGCAGCAGCGCCATGTGTCCTCCGAGCAAGTGACCGGGTCGCCGCGATTGTGCAATAACGCCCGCCGAAGCGACAGTAGAGGAAGAAGACGATGCGGATTGCGGTGATTGGCGCCGGCGGGGTCGGCGGAGCGTTCGGGGCGGCGCTGGCCAAAGGTGGTGCCGACGTGACCTTCCTCGCGCGTGGCGCGCATTTGAAGGCGATGCGCGAGAACGGGCTTAAGGTGCTCGGCCCGCGCGGCGACATCCATCTGCAGCCGACGAATGCGACCGACGATCCGGCCGCAATCGGCCCGGTCGACGTGGCGCTGTTCTGCGTCAAGCTATGGGACGTGGAGAGCGCGGGCGCCGCGATCAAGCCGCTCGTCGGACCCAACACCGCGGTCATCCCGCTGCAGAACGGTATCGACGCGAGCGAGCGGCTGATCCCGATCCTCGGCAAGGATGCGGTCATGGGCGGTGTCGCGCAGATCAGCGCCACCATCGCCGAGCCCGGCGTGATCCGCCAGACGGGCACGTTCATGCGCCTCGTGTTCGGCGAGCTCGACGGCCGGCCGAGCGCGCGCGGCGCGGCCTTCCACGCCGCCTGCCAGGCCGCCGGGTTTGAATCCACCAACACCAACGAAATCCTCGTCGCCCTGTGGGAAAAATTCGTGCTGCTCGCGACCAACAGCTCGGTCGTCTCCCTGACGCGGCTGCCGTTCGGCAAGCTGCGCGACGATCCCGAGGTGTTCTCGCTGTTCGAGAAATCCATCCCCGAGGTCGCCGCCGTCGGCCGCGCCCGCGGAGTCAAGCTCGCGGCCGACCTCGAGGAGCGCCTGCTCAAGGCCACGCGCACTTTCCCAGCCGAGATGATGCCGTCGATGACGGTCGATTTGCTGCGCGGCAACAAGCTCGAACTGCCGTGGCTCGGCGGCAAGGTCGTTGCGCTCGGCCGCGAGCTTGGGGTGCCAACGCCCACCTACGACGTGATGTACGCGGCGCTCAAGCCCTACGCCAACGGCAAGCCGGCGTGACTAAACTCTCACTCGTCATGCCCGCGAAAGCGGGGCATCCAGTAAACGCCGGCCAAAGTTTTATTTGAAAGGTCTGTGGTTACTGGATCACCCGCTTTCGCGGGTGATGACGAGGTTAGTGCCTAACAAACCCGCTATCACAAGCGGCACGAGGCCGGCGAGCACGAAGGTCTCGCGGAACGCGGGCAGGAATCCGCTGCCCGCTTCGAGCTGCGCGAACATGAGCATGACGAGGGCCGCCGCGCTCACCGTGCCGACCGTGCGCGTGACCATGGCGAGACTGCCGGCGACGCCGCGATGCTGCGGCGGGATCGTCGCGGTGACGATGTCGGTATAGGCGAGCTGGAATACGCCGACGCCGGCGCCTTGCAGGAAGAGCGTCGCCACGAGCCGCGCCGCAGGCGTGCCGCGCCCCCACGTCGCGATCAGCAGCAGCCCGAGCCCGGCCAGCACCGCGCCGGCGAGCGCCAGGTGCACGGAAGAGACGCGGCCGGCGAGTCGCCCGGCGATCGGCGAGGCCACCGCCATGCCGAGCGAGCCGGTCGCGAGCACCGCGCCGCTCAGCGCCAGCGGCAGATTGGTCGCGCGGGTGAGATAGAAGGGCACCAGCAGCCATACCGAGAAGCCGGCGAGGTTGATCAGCACGTTCGAAAGATTGAGGAGGGCAAATCCGGGCAGGCGGAACACTGACGGATCGATGATCGGATTGGGCGAACGCGCCTCGTGCCGGAAGAACGCGACGAAAGCGGCGAGTGCGGTAAGCGCGAGCGGGATCGCAGCAAGATCGCCGAGGCGATTGAAGGTGAGCAGCATGGCGGTGAGCGCGGCGGCGAGCAGCACGGCGCCGAGGAAGTCGAACGGCTCCCGCGCGCCGGACTGCGGCGCCGGAAGCCCGCGCGACAACAGCAGAGCGAGCGCCGCCACAGGCACGCGGAATGCGAACACGGCCGGCCAATCCCATTCTTGCACCAGCGCTCCGCCGATCCACGGGCCGAGCGTGCTGCCGACGCCGAACATCATGATGTAAAATCCGAGCGCGCGGCTGCGCCGGGCTTCGCCGTAAGCGGCGGTCGCGAGGGCTGGCCCGCAGCTCAAGACAAATGCCGCGCCGATCCCCTGCAGGAACCGCGCAACCAGCAAAGTCGCAAAGCTCGGCGCCAGCGCGCATAGGGCGAGCGCGACCGTGCTCCAGATCAGCCCGGCGCGGAACACGCGGGCGTGGCCGTAGATGTCGCCGATGCGCCCGAGCGCGAGCGTCAACGCCGTGTAGGTGAGCACGTAGCAGATCACCACCCACTGGATGTCGGCGGTGGCGAGACCAAACCCGCGCGTGATCGCCGGGAAGGCGATGTTCACCGAAGTGTCGAGCGGCACCACCGCGGTGCCGAGCCCTATCACCCACGCCTGCGCCGCCCCCCGATTCATTGTACGAGGATGGCGGGGCCGGAGAGGGAAGACTAGTGTCTTACAAACCGTCGTCATTCCGGGGCGCGCCGAAGGCGCGAGCCCGGAACCCATGAACACCGGGCGGTTCAGAACTGGATGGGTCTTTGTTCATGGACCCCGGGCTCCCTCGCTTCGCTCGGTCCCCGGGGTGACGTGGCCGGTTAATCGGAGATCCTCATGCACAACATGCCTGCCGTCAGTCTCGTCGCGGTGCCGGGGCGCCGGTCCCGCACGCTCGAATTGGCGCGCGAGATCGAGCGGCGCGGGTTTGCCGGGATCTATTCGCCGAGCCGCTTCGCCAATTTCGCCCTGTGCGACGCGCTCGCATTTGCGACCGAGCGCATCCCGTTCGGCACCGCCATCGCGCCGATCTACGCGCGCTCGCTCGACGATTTCGCCCAGAGCGCGGCGTTCCTGCACGAAGTCTCCGGCGGGCGGTTTCGCTTCGGCATCGGCGTGGCGCATGCGCCGAGCCAGGCGCGCATGGGGGCAAAACCCGGCAAGCCGCTTTCCGACATCCGGGCGTTCGTGAGCAAGCTGCGCGCCTATCCCGGCAACGGCGCGCAGCCGCCACTCGTCCTCGCCGCGCTCCGGACCAAGATGGTCGCGCTTTCGGGCGAGATCGCCGAAGGCGTGGTGTTCGCCAATGCCAGCCGCTCGCATATGAAGGTTTCGCTTGCCGCGCTGCCGGCGGACAAACGCAACGACGAGAATTTCTTCGTCGGCAATATGCTGCCGACCTGCATCACCGACGATCTTGCCGCCGCGCGCGCGGTGCATCGGCGCACGCTGACGCACTACGCCGGCCTGCCGAACTACCGCAATTACTGGAAGGAGGCGGGCTACGTCGATGAAATGACCGGTATCGAGAAAGCACTCGCCGAGAACCGCCCCGACGACGTGCCCAAATATTTGACCGACGCCTGGATCGACGATGTGGCGCTCTCCGGCCCCGCCTCGCGCGTGCGCGAAGGGGTGGAAGCCTGGATCGCCGCGGGCGTGCGCACGCCGATCATCGTGCCGTCGTCGGCCGCCGGTAACCAGCTCAAGGCCTTCGAGGAAATATTCGCTACGTTCAAGTAAACGCTCTCGTCATGCCCCGCGAAAGCGGGGCATCCAGTAAACACCGGCCTATCAATTATCTGATGGTCCTGTGATTACTGGATCGCCCGCTTTCGCGGGCGATGACGAGTTCAGAATAACACTGAGGAGCTCGCATGACCGTCAGCGTCGGCATGGGGATCGCGGCCTTTCCGTTCGCCGATGCGCGCGGGTTCTGGCGCTGGATCGATCTGTGCGAGGAAGGCGGCGTCGATTCCATTTGGCAGTCCGACCGTGTCATCAGTACCGCTCCGGCGCTCGAATGCATGAGCGTGATGGCGGCGCTCGCCGGCCGCACGCGCCGGCTCAAGTTCGGCATGAACGTGCTCTCGCTCGCGCAGCGCGATCCGGTGCTGGTGGCGAAGCAATGCGCGACCATCGATGTGCTCTCGGAAGGCCGCCTGCTGCCGGCGTTCGGCATCGGCTCGCCGTTCGGACCGGAATGGGAGGCGCTCGGGCTCGATGCGCGTTCGCGCGGCAAGCGCATGGACGAGTGTTTGGAAATCGTCGGCCGCCTGTGGCGCGAGGACGCGGTGGATTTCGACGGCGTCCACTTCCGCCTCAAGGGCGCGAGCATCGCGCCGAAGCCCGTGCAGGCCGAGCTGCCGATGTGGATCGGCGGCTCCTCCGACGCGGCGATCCGCCGGACCGGCCGCTACGGCACCGGCTGGCAAGCCGGTCTCGACGGCGTTGACGCGATCGCGCGGGTGATCCCGGCAATCAAAACCGCGGCGGCCGCGGCCGGTCGCACGATCGATGAAGACCACTACGGCGCCGGCATCGCGTTCCATTTCGGCCGCGCCGACGAGCCGGCCGTTGCCCAGGCGAAAGCGCAGGTTTTTCGCCGCGCCGGACGCGACATTCCCTCTTATTTTGCCATCGGCGACGCCGACGCGATCCTCGCGCGCCTCGCGGAATTGGTCGAGGCTGGAGTGTCGAAATTCATCCTGCGGCCGCTGCTTCCGGGCGAGGAGATGGTGCTCGCCCAGACCCGCCGCCTCATCGAGGAGGTGCTGCCCGCCGTCGCCGCACGATGGCCGCGGAAATAACCCTATTTCGTCATGCCCCGCGAAAGCGGGGCATCCAGTAAACACGACCGATTCAGATAGTTCTGAAACGGCGCCGTTTACTGGATCGCCGCTTTCGCGGCGATGACGAGGTCGGAGTTAAACCCGATAAACCTTCGCCGCGGTGTCGTGGAACATCGCCGCGCGTTCGGCGGCGGAATAGCCCTTGGTCAATAATTTGAACGAGTTCCACAGCACCGTGTAGCTGCAGCTCAATTTGTCGACCGGAAAGTTTGATTCGAACATGCAGCGCGACGGCCCGAAGCGTTCGATCGTGTAGTCGAAATAATGCCGGGTCGCCTGCGCCAGCTCCGTGCTGGTCGGGGGCTTCGGGCGATGCTCCCAGCCGTAGCCGTTGACCGCCATGTTGAGCCCGCCGAGCTTGGCGTAGACGTTCTGGCACTTCGCCAGCTCGTCGATCTGCGTCTTCCAATAAGCGAACACCTCGGCCTGCTTGCCGGCGTAGGGACCCACGCCGATCGGCCCGCCGAAGTGGTCGAGCACGATCGCGGTTTCGGGGAACTTGCGCGCGAGGCCGACGGCGTCGGGAAGCTGCGTGTGCGCGCACCACACTTCGAACGAAAGCTTGCGCGGCGCGAGATGTTTGAATCCCGCCTGGAAGTCGTCGTGCAGCAGCAGGTGCTCGGGCGGCGCGGTGCGGTGGTTCGCAATCTCCGGGCTCGCGTGCCAGAAGGCGCCGCGCCGGATGCCGCAAAAGCGCCCGCCGCCCGCGGCGATCTGCGCGTCGAGCACGTCGGCGACCTTGTCGCCCAGCCGCAGGTCGGCGGTGCCGACGATGCCGGCCGCGATCCGCGCCTTGCCGTAGAGGCCCGACGCGCTCATCGCGGCGATGCCGTTGACGAACTCGGTCTCGCCGACGCAGCGATAGGCCTCCGGCCCGTCGGTCTTGAACATCGCCCCGCACTCGATGAACACGGTCGAGACCACATTGTGGCCGCCGGCGATGTCGTCGAGGATTTCATCGAGCAGATAGCGCTCCGCCTCGCGCTCGTGCCGCCGGTCCCACAGGTGATGATGCGGATCGCAGATCGGCAGCTCGGGCTCGAGCGGCGTCTCTTTCACCTGGTCGAGCCACTGCTGATTTGTCGACGGCGCACCCACGATAACGTCCTCCTGGTTATTTGCGCGAGGCTAGCCCATCCGCACCGGGGGCAATAGAGTGGCGCCATGACCGAAGCGTTGCAGGCGGACTACGTCATCATCGGCGCGGGCTCGGCCGGCTGCGTGCTCGCCAATCGCCTGAGCGCCGACGGCGCGCGCGTGCTCCTGCTCGAAGCGGGGCCGCGCGACTGGTACCCGTTCATCCACGTGCCGGCCGGAGTGCTGCATCTGCTGCACAATCCGCGCGTCAATTGGAACTACGCGACCGACCCGCAGCCGAACGTCAACGGCCGGCAGATTCACTGGCCGCGCGGGCGCGTGCTCGGCGGCTCGAGCTCGATCAACGGCATGCTGTGGATCCGCGGCCAGCCCGCCGATTACGACAGCTGGGCGCAGATGGGCTGCCGCGGCTGGTCGTTCGACGAATGCATGCCCTATTTCAAATCGATCGAGCGCTACGCGCCGGGCGAGCCCGAGCGGCGCGGCAAGGACGGGCCCATCCTGGTCGAGGACTACCGTACCGTGCTGCCGCTCACCCGCCGCTTCGTCGAGGCGGCGCAGCAGACCGGCATTCCGGCGAGCCCGGATCTGAACGGCCGCGTGCACGAGGGCGTCGGCTTTTCGCAGATGTCGCGCAACGGCCGTTTCCGCGGCTCGACCGCGCGCACCTTTCTCGCCCGCGCCAGGGGCCGTGCGAACCTGCGGATCGAAACCCGCGCCTTCGCGACGAAACTGTTGTTCGACGGCCGCCGCTGCATCGGCGTCGCCTTCCGCCAACGCGGCCATGAGCGCACCGCGTTGGCTGCGCGCGAGGTGGTCCTCTCCGGCGGCACCATCAACTCGCCGCATCTGCTGCACGTGTCCGGCATCGGGCCGGCGGGGCATCTCAAATCGATCGGCGTCGATGTCGTGCATGACCTGCCCGGCGTCGGCGCCAATCTCTCCGATCACTACGCGATCCGCATCTCCCACCGCGTGCGCGACGCCGTGTCGATCAACGAGCTGGCGCGCCCGCCGCGGCTCCTCGGGGAGATCGCGCGCTGGCTCACCACCGGGCGCGGTGCGCTGACCTTCGGCGTATCGAGCGCGCAGGCTTTCGTGCGCAGCCGCGAGGGGCTCGCGAGCCCCGACATCCAGCTCCTGTTCTCGCCCTCGAGCTACGACCATAACCGCTTCGGCGAATTGGAACGCGCGCCCGGCATGACCATAGCGGTCAGTATCGCGCGGCCGGAGAGCCGCGGCAGCGTGATGGCGAAGTCGCCCGATCCGTTCGTCTATCCGTCGCTGCAGGCCAATTATCTTTCGGCACCCAACGATCTGCGCGTGTCGCTCGCCGGCATCGGCTACGCGCGCCGCATCTTCGCCGCGCCCGCCCTCGCGCGGCACAGCGTCGAAGAGATCACGCCGGGGCCGCAGGTTGCGAGCGAGGACGCGCTCGCCGATTACATCCGCAACCAGGGCACCACCATTTATCACATCGTCGGCACCTGCCGCATGGGCGAGGACCCGCTCGCAGTGGTCGACTCGCGTCTCAAAGTGCGCGGGCTCGACCGCCTGCGCGTGGTGGATGCCTCCGTAATGCCGGCGGTCACCACCGCCAACACCAACGCGCCCACCATCATGATCGCCGAGAAGGGCGCGGCAATGATCCGGGAAGATGCGGCGTGAATTGCGTCATTGCGAGGCGCGAAGCGCCGAACCAATCCAGGGGCCGCGCGTGACGCCCTGGATTGCTTCGGCCCTGTGGGCCTCGCAATGACACATCTACAAACAGCCGACCGGCTCGCCGCGCTGATGGATCACCTCCGCCTCGCGCGCTCGCATATCGCGACGCAGGTGGCGAGCGACGTCGCCGGTTTCGCCGCGCAATATGGGCAGCGCATCGGCGGCGTCGTGCTGTGCGCGGCGACCCGCATCGATCCCGCGCCGTTCGCGGATATCGCGCCGCGCCTGCTGATGATTTCCGGCGATGAGGGCTTGACCCCCGAAGTTGCCGGGCGCGTGCACGCGCGCCTGCCGCGGGCGCGCCGCCACGTGCTGCGCGACTATGACGCCGAAGCCTGGTCGGACGTGGTAGCTGATCGGGCAGGGGAGGTCGCTGGCGCGATGGCCGCGTTCCTCGCCGATGTATCGCTCGCCCCCGCCACGTTGGATGCGCGTAACGGTTCCCACGCCGGCCTCACCTTTCGCATCGAAGGCGAGGGGCCGCCGCTGATCCTGCTGCCGTTCTTCCTGTCGCCCTCGCAGTGGGATCCGGCGCTGCCGGAACTGGCGCGCCGTTTCACCGTCATCCGGCTCGGCGGCGCCCACATCGGCGGCGTTGCCGCGCTCGAGGACCGCGACCGTTTCCCGAGCTACCGCGCGATGTTCCGCGGCCTTGTCGATCTGCTCGCGCCGGAGCCGACGAGTCGCATCCTCGACGTGGGCTGCGGCTCGGGGGCGTTCGCCCGGCAACTGGCCGAGCGGCTGGGGGAGGGCGCGCGCATCGACGCGGTCGATGTCAACCCGTTCCTCCTGCGCGAGGCGGCCGAACTCGCCGCCGGCCTTGCCCCGCGCATTCGCTTCGCGCCGGGCAGCGCCACGGCCTTGCCGTTTCCCGACCAGACATTCGACTGCGTGTTTTCGATCACCGTGCTCGAGGAGTGCGACGCCGAGAAGGCGATCGCCGAGATACTGCGCGTCACCCGCCCGGGCGGCCGCGTCGGCATCGTCGTGCGCGCGATCGACCTGCCGCAATGGTGGAACCTGAAGCTCCCGCCCGCGATCAGAGCGAAGGTCGATGTCCCGCCGCAGTCGGTCGGGCCCCTCGGCGTCGCCGACGCGAGCCTCTATCCCCGTTTGCGCCGCGCCGGCCTTGCCGATCTCGTCGGCTTTCCCGTGCTCGTCACGCTTGACGATCCCGACGGGCCGATCTGGCGCTACCGCGAGGACCACGTGCTGGCGCAGCTCACGCCCGCGGAAACCGAGGTTTGGCACGCCGCCCGTGCCGCCGCGCTCGCCGCCGGCCCGCTGCTGCAGACCACCGCGCTGCACTGTGCGGTGGGGAAGAAACCTTCGTAATCTCGTCATTGCCCGCGAAAGCGGGCAATCCAGTAAACATCGCCCTTCAAATAAACTGCCGCCTGCGATTACTGGATGCCCCACTTTCGCGGGGCATGACGAGGTCCAAACAAACGTCCCTCACTCCGCCGCCACCGCCGGCTGCACCTTGCCGGTGAACGCCGGCATCACCTCCTTGGCGAACCGCTCGAGCTGCTCGAGCGCGATCTTCTCCGGCACGCCCACCGACAGACTCACGGAGATGCGGTCGAGCGCCGGATATTTTTCCTCCAGCGCCTTCAAATGGCCGATGAGGTCGTCGCCATTGCCGCACAGGAAGCCGCCCGCCTTCACGGCGTCCTCGACGCGCGGGAGTTTCGCGGTCGGCGCGCGCACGGGGTCGCGCATGATCTCGATCTGCTCATCGGTGAGCGCGCGCACCAGGCGCAGCTCGCCGAACATCTTCATGTTCTCCTCGTAATATTTCGCCGCTTCTTTCATGCCCTTTTCGCGGCTGTCCGCCATGTAGAAGTGGAAGCCGAAGCACAGCCGCTCGCCCAATTCGATGTGCTTGCCGAACTTCGCGTGCGCCTCCTGCCAGGCGAGCACCACCTTGTGCATGGCGCCGCCCTCGGCCGAGCCGCCGCCGACCATTCCCTGGATGCCGTGCTTGGCCATGAACTCGAGCGCACGCGCCGAGCCGCCCTGGATCGGTTGCCAGCACTCGACCGGCAGCCGGAACGGACGCGGCACCAGGGTCAGTTCTTTGAGCGTATAGCCGCGATACGGCACCTCGGGCGGCAGGGTGTAGTACTTGCCCTTGTGCGTGAAGCTTTCTTCGTTGAACGCCTTGAAGATGATGTCGGTCTGCTCCTCGAACAGCTCGCGGTTGGCCTCCTGGTCGATGAGCGGCGAGCCGAAGGTTTCGACTTCGCGCGTGTGATAGCCGCGCCCGAGCCCGAACACGATGCGCCCGCCGGTCAGGATGTCGGCGACCGCGTAATCCTCGGCCATGCGCAACGGATGCCACATCGGCGCGATGTTGAAGCCGCAGCCGATCTTGATGTTTTTCGTGCGGTGCGCGAGGTGCACGCCCATGAGGATGTTGTTGGGGATGCACTCGGTGCCTTCGCGCTGGAAGTGGTGCTCGGCCATCCAGAAGCAGTTGTAGCCGAGCTTATCCATCAGCACGGCCATCGACTCGGCTTTGGACAGCGCGCTCGCGAGATGCGCGTTCGAATAGCGCCGTTCGTTGATCGGCGTGCCGCCGTAGCCGACGTTGTCGAGATCGGCGTGGCCGGCGTAGAGGCTGTCGAACTTGGTGATCATGGGATGCGGGTTCCGGTGGGGCTGCGTCGGAGGATACGACGGGATCGTAGCCCGCGAAAGCGGCCGTAGGGTGGGCTAAGACCGAGGAGCGCAGCGACGAGGCGTGCCCACCAACGATGGGGCGTGAGGATAGATGCTGGACACGCCCGCTCTCGTGCCGTGTTCGGTTTGACCGCAAGCGCTGCTATCGTTAGGCGAATGCACGAGCGAAAGCGGTGGCAGGTGAATTCATGGCCGGGAAGAAACAGGCGGCGATCCCGCCCGAGCTCAAGCAATTGCGCGAGAGCATCGACAACATCGACGCCGCGCTGATCTACCTTTTGGCCGAGCGCTTCCGCTGCACGCGGCGGGTGGGCGAGCTGAAGGCCTCGACCGGCCTGCCGGCGGCCGATCCGGGGCGCGAAAGTGTCATGATCAAGCGGCTCAAGGCGCTCGCCAAGGACGCCAAGCTCGACCCGGCGTTCGCTGAGAAATTCCTCAACTTCATCATCGCCGAGGTCATCCGCCACCACGAATCGATCCGCAACGGCGGGCGGCCTCCTCTCGCCTCGTCACGCCCGCGCAAGCGGGCGTCCAGTAATCCCTGATCGCGCAGATTAGCCGCGCCGGTGGTTACTGGATTGCTGCGCGGGCAATGACGAGACCGGGAGTCGCTGGCGAGCCTAGGCTAAGCCTCAGCAGCCGCAGGAAAATTCCAAATTTTCACCCCCACCCCGGGGCAGCCGCGGCGAACCGCCATCGGCAATTGCGTCGCATGCATACCTGCATTGCGCCGGAGGTAAATTTCTGTAGGATGAATGGCGCGGGCGCGCCGTCGGCGCGCTGTTGATACTGCGTCGAGCGTGGTCCGCGGAGGATTATGCTCCACGAAGCGGTAAGTGCGCCTGAAATCGACGACCCCGAGATCGCGGAGGCACTGCGCGCCTGACGTTTTCACAATAACAAAACACGCTCCGCGCGGCCGCGCGTGGGTAGGGACGGCAAGGAGAAACGGAATGAGGAATTTCAGCAGGCGTTCGCTGCTCCGCGGCTCGGTCTCGCTGGCCGCGGCCTCGACGCTCGGATGCCCCTACGTCGCCAACGCGGCGGCCAAGACCGCGACCGTATGGTGGGTGCAGGGCTTCGTGAAGGAAGAAGACACCTCCTTCAACGCGATGGTCGCCGACTACGAGAAGGCGAGCGGCAACACCATCGACCACAGCCTCATTCCGTTCGGTCCGATGATGCAGAAGATCGTCTCGGCCCTCACCAGCGGCGACGTGCCCGACGTGATGACGCACGATATCGCCGAGCAGGCGGTGGTGCCGCAGAACGCCTGGAACGACAGGCTCATCGACATCAGCGACGTGGTCGAGACGCAGAAGCAGCACTATCACCCGACCGCGCTGCTCGCCTCGGCCTACTACAACAACGTCGCCAAGAAGCGCAGCTACTACTACGCGCCGTATAAGACCGCGGTGCTGCCGTTCCATATTTGGGGCTCGCTGGTCGAGCAGGCGGGCTACAAACTGTCCGACGCCCCCAAGACCTGGGACGCATTCTGGGACTTCTTCAAGCCGATGCAGCAGAAGCTGCGCGAGAAACGGCGCGGCTTCTATGCCCTCGGCCTGCAGCCCACGACGACCGGGCCGGCCGACGGCAACAACACATTCCACCATTTTCTGATCGCCAACGGCGGCAACGGCATCGTCACGGCGGACGGCAAGGGGCACACCGACGATCCACAGGTCAAAGAGGCGGTGATCAAGTCGCTCGCCTACATCACCACCGCGTTCAAGGAGGGCTATGTGCCCCCCGGCGCGCTGAGCTGGAGCGACGCCGACGACAACAATGCCTTTCACTCCAAGCAGATGCTCATGGATCTCGACGGAACGATCTCCACCGAGGTCGCGTTGTTCCACAAGAAAGAGGAGTACGACGACGTTGTGACCATGGGCCTTCCGCTCGACAACGCGGGCAAACCGATGACGGCGCAGCTCGGCGTCACCGGCGCCTTCATCCCGAAGGGCGCCAACAATGTCGACGTGGCCAAAGATTTCATCAAATACGTGATCCAGCCAAAGGTTTCGAACGAATACCTCAAGAACGGACTCGGCCGCTGGCTTCCGGCTTTTCCCGAAGTAGTCAAAACCGATCCGTTCTGGCTCAGCGGGGATAAGCACGTGGCGCCTTACGCCAAGGAAGGCGTGATCGATCCGACGGTGACTAATTACCCCGCCTTCAACCCCGGCTACGCCGAGTGCAATGCCCAGCAAATCTGGGGCACCGCGGCTGCCGAAGTGATCCGCGACGGGGCGACGCCGCAGGCCGCCGCCGAAAAGGCGCTCGCCCGGATCGGACAGATCCTCGCCAAATATCCGATCGCGCAAAGTTAAGAGCTAAAAGGAGAGGCGACCATGGCCGACGTCCAGGCTCTTAGAACTGCCGACCCGTTCTCCCATCTGAGACTTGCCGCCGCCCCGAAGCCTCGCAGCGCCTGGCGGCTGGGCCTGCAGGGCTCGGAATTCACCTGGGCCATCGCCTTCATCATTCCCTATGCGGGACTGTTCGTGGCGTTCGTCGCCTATCCGGTGCTCTACGGCCTGTGGCTCGGCCGCGACCCGGCGCTCTATTTCGAACTCATGTCGGAGCCGATCTATCAGCGCACCGTGGTCAACACGATCCTCTACCTCGGCATCGGCGTGAACCTGAAGATGTTCGGCGCCCTCATGATGTCCGGCTTCTTCATGCGGCGCGGCTGGTGGGTGAAGGGGCTCCTGCTCATTTACGTGCTGCCGTGGGCGGTGCCGGCGCTGCCGTCGTTCATCTCGATCCACTGGATGCTCAACGGCCAGTGGGGGCTGATCAACAACGCGATCTGGGCCTTCTTCGGCATCGACGGCCCGGGCTGGCTCGAGACCTCGCGCTGGCTGGCGCTCGGCTCGGTCATTGCCTCGCACATCTGGAAATGGATGCCGTTCTGGACCGTGATCCTGCTCGCCGGCCGCATGGCGATCCCGCAGGAGCTTTATGAAGCCGCCGAGATGGACGGCGCCACCGGCATCAAGCGCTTCACCCATGTGAGCTTCCCGCTGCTGGCGAACCTCTACCTGGTGTGCACGCTGCTCTCGACGCTCTTCACCCTCGGCGACTTCAACTCGGTCTACTTCGTCTCGGGCGGCGGGCCGGCGCTCTCGACTCACGTGCTCGCGACGCTCGGCATCCGTGACGCTTTCGAGGTGGCGCGGCCCGAGCTCGGCGTCGCCGTCGTAATGTCGGCGCTGCCGCTGATGATCCCGCTGGTGATCCTGCTCATGCGCAAACTCCACACCACGGAAGTGTCGCTGTGACCGTCGCCCTCGCAGAAGGCCGCGCGCGGCGGCCCAACTACCGTAACCGGCGCCGTTGGCAGGAGGCGGCCGCGCTGCTCTTTGCCGTCGTGGTGCTGATCTGGACGCTCACGCCCATCTACAACATCATCGCCGTGTCTCTCGAGGCGCATGGCGACGTGTTCACCAACGACCTCTTCCCCGCCAAGCCCTCGCTGGAGAGCTTCTGGGTCGTCATCACCCAGGGCTATTGGTATCTCGAGTTCTTCTGGCGGCAGTTCGAAAACAGCCTGTACATCGGCTTGGCCACCGTGTTCTTCACGCTATCGATCGGCTCGCTCGCGAGCTTCGCGATCGGGCGCATGCGCATCCGTTACGGTTGGGTGGTGAGCAACGCGGCGCTGCTCACCTACGTGATTCCGGCCTCGTTCCTCGCGATCCCCTTCTACCGCATCATGGGCTTTTACGGCCTGTCGAATAACCTTTGGTCGGTGATCGCCGCCGAAGTGACCTTCGCCACGCCTTACGCCATCTTCATCTTCCACCAATACGGCGTGAGCATCCCGATCGAGCTCGACGAGGCCGCGCGCATCGACGGGGCCTCGCCGGCGCAGGTTTATTTTAAAATCTACCTGCCGCTGATGGCACCGGCGCTCGTCGCTGTCGGCACCTATGCGCTGCTGCTGGCGTGGAACGAGTATCTCTATCAGTTCCTGCTGTTGTCCTCGAAGAAGAGCATGACCGTGCCGGTCGCCTTGGCGCAATTCCTCAACAGCGACGAGGCGCCGTGGAACTACATGATGGCGACGGCGATCGTCTATGCCTTGCCGCCGGTCGCGATCTACTACGCCTTCCGCGGCCGCATGACCGCCGGCCTCACCATGGGCGGCGTCAAAGGGTAGAGCTGTTCAACAAACACCGTCGTCATCCTGAGGGCGCACGCGACTTCGTCGCGCGCGCGTCTCGAAGGATGGTAACAAACACCGAGCCTGCTTCCACCCTTCGAGACGCGCGCCTGCGGCGCGCTCCTCAGGGTGACGTGAGCGGGGAGGCGAGGGCGGCCTTGTCCCAGTCCGTTTAATCCCTCCCCGCGAAGCGGGGCTTGCGGGGAGGGTGGCGAGCGAAGCGAGCCGGGTGGGGTAGGAATTGGCGAATCCGGATCGGCACCGATCCAGAAGACTACGGCTCTATTTGCCGAACTTTTCGTAAAACCCCTTGATGTCGGTTTTGTAGTTATCCGCGACGTCGATCTGATGCACGGTGTGCCCTTGCGCCAACACGGGCGCAACCGATGGACCTCCGCCGGCAGCCTCCTCATACGTCGCGATGAGTTTTCCGGTCTGGTCCTTGATGCCTTGGATTTTCATCGTTCGTCCTCCCTAAACGCCATTGCTCTCGAAGTTGCCGGTGATTGCCTGCGGCCCGACTGCCCTCAGGGTGCAGTTGTACCTTGTGGGATTGATGAAGACCGTTACATCGGAAACGAGCGCGCCCGTCGTGTTTGCCGGACTGGTCGCTTGCAATGTGAAGGCGAAGACCTCATGGTTGGTGATGCCGCCGCCCGAGTTCGTCCAAGTCAGAGTGGTGTTGCCGTTCTGTGTGATCGTCGGAAACGTCGCCATCGCTATCTCCTTTCCGTAACAGTGGAAATATATGATCTGTGCAAGCTCAGCGTTTTATGTATACGCACTACTCGGCCGTCGATATGTGAAAGAATTCACACCCGGGTTGATTTATATTGCTAACTGACGCTCCCGTCCGGCTCCCGCCGCAGCACCATGCCGCGGGTGGCGCCGGTGTGAATGGCGTTCTCGACCACCACCGTGCCGTTGACGATGACGCTGGTGCGCCCGCCGCTCGGGTAGCGATGCGGGTCGGCGTAGGTCGCCTGGTCGCGGAAGTCGGCGGGATCGAACATCGTCACGTCCGCCCGATATCCTTCCTTCAATAAGCCGCGGTCGGAAAGCTTGAGCGCGCGCGCCGGGCCGCCGGTCATTTTGTAGACTGCCTGGTCCAGCGGGATCAGCCGTTCGTCGCCGACGTAGCGGGAAATCACGCGCGGAAAGGTGCCGTAAAATCGCGGGTGCGGAAGCCCCTGGCTCACCACCCCGTAGGTCGCCACGCAATTGCCGTCCGAGCCGACCAGCGCGGTCGTCGAGCGCACGATGGTGCGGATGTCGTCCTCGCAAATCGAGGTGATGAGGACGCGCGTCGCGCCGTCGTCGGCGATCAGGTGATCGCAAATTTGATCGATCGGATCGCAGCCGGCCGCCGCCGCGAGCGCCGCCACGGTTTGTCCGGCGGTGTCCGACCGCCGCGGCGAAATCGAGATTTGCACCGCTTCCCACGACGGGATGCGGCCCCAGTTGTTCAAGCCCGCGCGCTCGATCTCGGCGCGGATGCGCGCACGCGTCTCCGGTTGCGCGAGTCGCGCGAGCATCGTTGCGTTGCCGCCGATCTGCACCCACGGCGGCAGCAGGTTCTTGAGCGGATTGGCGCCGGCCGCGTAAGGATAGGCGTCGCAATCGATGTCGCAGCCTTGCGCGCGCGCCGCTGCGATGCGCTCGAGCACCGCCTCAGCCTTGCCCCAGTTGTCGACGCCGGAGCACTTCAGATGCACGATCTCGACGTGGATCGAAAAGTCGCGAGCGACCTCGATTGCCTCCTCGACCGCCTCCATGACTTTGTTTGCTTCGTCGCGGATGTGGGTGAAATAGGCGGCGCGGCGCCGCGCGAGCACGGCCGCGAAGGCGCGCATCTCGTCAGGCTTCGCGAAGCTGCCGGGCGGCGTGAACAGGCCCGACGACATGCCGAGCGCGCCGGCGGCGAGCCCATCCTCGAGCAGTGCGAGCATTTGCTCGAGTTCGACCCGCGTCGGGGAGCGGTCTTCGAGCCCCATTGTCATCAGGCGCAACGTGTTGTGGCCGACCAGCACGCCGGTGTTGACCGACACCGCCGGGAACGTGGCGAGATATTCGGAAAAGCTCATCTCGCGGAACGGCAGCCACGGCGCGCCGCCGCTGAGATAATCGGCGAGGAGCTGCGTCTTTCCCGGCAACACCGGCGCGACCGAAAAGCCGCAATGGCCGATGATCTCGGTCGTCACCCCTTGGCGCACTTTGCTTTCGGCCTTGGGATTGATCGGCAGCACGAAGTCCGAGTGGGTCTTGATGTCGATGAAGCCGGGCGTCACCGCGAGGCCCTCGGCATCGATGATTTTCTCGGCCCGACCATCGAGCGAGGGGCCGAGTGCCACAATGCGCCCGCCTGCAATGGCGAGATCGCCGCGCATACCCGCCGCGCCGCTGCCGTCGATCAGCGTCCCGCCGCGAATGAGGATGTCGTAATCGGGCATCCGGGATCAGGTATCAGGGATCAGAGGAGATGGCACCTGATACCTGATATCGGATCCCTGATTCCTGTTACTGGCTTTCTCTTTCCGGCGCCTGCAAGGTCACGCCGCCGTCGACGACGAGGGTGTGGCCCGTGATGTAGCGGGCGTGATCGGACAAGAGAAACCGCACCGCGTAGCCGATGTCCCAGCCGGTGCCCTCGATGCCGAGCGCGGAGGCGCGCCGGCGCTGGTCGCGCGCCTCATCGCTCATGCCGCGGCCGTAGACCATGGGCGTATAGACCGGCCCGGGCGCGACGCAGTTGACGCGGATGCCCTGCCGGGCGTGGTCGACCGCCATGGCCCGGGTGAGCCCGATGATCGCCGCCTTGGTGGTGGTGTAGGCGGTGAGCCCGCGCGGGCGCAGCGCCGAGATCGAGGAAATATTCACGATCGCGCCGCGTCCGGCGGTCTGCGCCATCGCCGGGATCGCGTGCTTGGCGACGAGAAACATGGTCTCGACGTTGACCTGCATGAGCCGGCGCCAGTTCTCCGGCGTCTCGTCGACGACGCTGCCGCGGCTGCCGATGCCGACGTTGTTGTCGAGGAAATCGAGCCGGCCGTAGCGCCCGATCGCGGCCTCGATCGCGCCTTTCGCCTGCACCTCGTCGGTCAGGTTTGCCGCGTGCGCGGCGGCGATGCCGCCTTCCGCCGCGATCATCTCCACCGTGCGTTCGGCAAGTTTCAGCTCGCGATCGACCACCAGCACCTTGCTGCCGGCGCGCGCGAGCAGGATCGCGGCGGCGCGGCCGTTGCCGATGCCGTCGCCGGCGGCGCCGCCGCGATCGCGACGCGCCCGGCCAGTCCGGCATCGTCTTCAGGGATCAGGGATCGGGAATCAGGCATCAGTGATCACCGAGCCTCCCGCTGATACCTGATTACTGATGCCTGATTTCTGATCGCGGCGGCCCCATCAGCGCCGGCTGGAACAGCACCGCGGCCGCCATGGTGCATACGAGCGCGAGCGCCATCAGCTTGCCCATGCTCGAGGTGCCGGGGTGGCTCGAGAACCACAGCGAGCCGAACGCGGTCGCCGTGGTCATGGCGGAAAACACCACCGCGCGGGTTAGGCTCGATTGCAGCAGCGCGGTTTTTCCCGTGCGCCACGCCATGATGTAATAGACCTTGAACGCGACGCCGACGCCGAGCAGCAATGGCAGCGCGATGATGTTGGCGAAGTTGAGCGGCAGGTCGAGGATCACGCACAACTCGAGCGTCACGGCGCCGGCGACGATCAGCGGCACCAGGGTCAGCAGCACGTCGGTAACCCGGCGCAAGGTGATGAACAAAAGGAGCGCGATGGCGGCGAGCGCGAACACGCCCGACTGGAAGAATGCGTGCACCACCGTGTTGCCGGCCTCGTAGAGCAGCACGGCGGAACCGGTGGCGTTGGGCTCGACCGCGGTGACCGAGGTAACGAAGCTGCGCAACGTCTCGGTGTTGTTGGGGTCGCCCTTGGGCAGCACCTGGATGCGCGCGCGGCCGTCGCGGGTGAGCCATTCGTCGCGCAGTTCGGGCGGGATGTTGGCGACCGTCACCGGCTCGGGCTTAAGCTCGCCGCGCAACTGGTCGAGGGAGAATTTGAGCGGCTCGGACAGCGCCGCCGCGAAACGCGCGCGCGTGCCTTCGTCGCCCTGGGAGAGCCGTGAGAGCAGGCCGCCGAGCCTGCGCGCGGCATCAGCACCGGGGCCGGGCATGTCGCCGGCGATCTTGGTGAGTTGCCCGGCGGCCGACGTGAGCGACTCGACGAGGTCCGCGTCGGTCGGCGGCGGCTCGATCTTCTCCGGGTTGAGCGAAGCGTCGATCTCGCCGGCGGCCGCGCGGATCAGCTTGAGCTTCTCGTCCTGGTCGGTCGGCACGAGGTTCGTCAGCGTGGTCGCCTGAGCGACCTGCGGCAGCGCGGCGAGGCGTTGCGCGGTCGCATCGGCGGTCGCGAGATTCGGCTCGAGGATATCGATCGCGCTCGCGCCGGCGCGCGGGTCCTTGGCGAGTTCCAGATAGGTCGCGACCGACGGCACCTTTTCGCTGCGCAGATGCAGCGGGTTGAAGTCGAACGGCAGGTGGAACAACAGCGGCGAAGCGAGCAGCACGACCGCCGCGGTGCCTGCGACCACGGCGATGCGGTGCCGCTCGAGGAACCGGTCGACCGGCGCGAGCCAGGCAAATCCCATCGGGTGCGGCTCGGCCGGCGGATTGAGCACCGCGAGCAGCGCCGGCAGCAACGTGATGCTGGTCGCGAACGCGATCAGCATGCCCATGCCGGCGATCTGGCCGAGTTCGGAAAGGCCGCGGTAGGCGGTCGGCAGGAACGAGGCGAAGCCGACCGCGGTCGCGACCGCCGCAAGCGCGAGCGGCGCACCGGATTTGCGCGCGGCGCTGCGCAGCGCGGCGCCCAGCTCGGGATGATCGTGCCGCTCGGCGCGATAGCGCACGGAAAACTGGATGCCGAAGTCGACGCCGAGCCCAACGAACAGCACGAAGAAGGCAACCGAAATCACGTTGAAGGCGCCGACCACCGCGAGGCCGGCGGCGGCCGAGATGGCAAGCCCGGCGAACAGGCTCACCGCGCAGGCGAAGATGATGCGGAACGAACGCAGCGCCAGCCACAGGATGATCAGCACGGCGAGCAACGTGAGCGCCGCGTTGAGCTCGGCGTTGTGTTTGATGGTGCCGAACTCGTCGTCCTCCATGGGAATGCGGCCGGTCAGCCGCACCTGCGCCTGATAGTCGCGGTCCAGCTTGAGGTCGGAGGCGATATTCGCGATCGCCTCGGTCGCCGCGTGCCCGGGCTGGAGCGCGGTGAAGTCGAGCACGGGGGCGACCAGCAGGAAACGCCGCAGCTCGTTCGGCTCGACCTTGCCGCGCGCGAGCCCGCGCCAGGAAAAACTCGCCGGCCGGCCGTCGATCGCCTCCTGCGCGGTGTCGGCGCCCGTGTTCATCACGCGCGCCATGTCGTCGAGCTTGAGGTCGCCCCGCTGCACGCCGGCGAGCCCGAGCCACAGCGTGTCGAGTACGCCGCGCAGACTCGGATCCGCCGCGAGCGTGCCGATCAGCGGATCGGCGCGCGGGATGCCGTCGGTCGCCTTGGCAACGTCGTCGCGCGGCAGGAACAGCAGTCCGTTCTTGGCGAAAAACTCGCCGCCGCCCGGCTGGCTTACCGCGCGGAACTGCTCGGGACGCGCTTTGAGCGCCTGCGCGAGTTTGTTGGTCGCCTGCTCGGTCGCCTCGGGCGTCGGCGCATCGATCACCGCGATGATTCCCCACTGTGGGAAATTCTTCATGTAATCGGTTGCGTTCTTTGCCCACGGCACGTCATGCGAGATCAGCTCGTTGACGTCGGTCTTGATGGCGAAATGCCGTTTGGCATAGACGGCCGAACCGACCGCCAGCGCGAGCACGAGTGCGATGATCAACCACGGCAACCGCGCGGAGAGGCTGACGATGCGGACGATCGGCCACGTCACCAT
>JAFAUQ010000233.1 GCA_019243195.1 Hyphomicrobiales bacterium | reverse complement strand
AAGAACGCGCTCGCGGTCGACCGCATGCTCGGCGCCGGCGTCGTTTTGTTCGGCAAGACCAACGTGCCGCTGATGCTCGCCGACTGGCAGAGCTACAACGAGATTTATGGCACCACCAACAATCCGTGGGACGTGACGCGCGCCCCTGGCGGCTCATCGGGCGGCTCTGCGGCGTCGCTCGCGGCCGGCCTCAGCGGCATCGACGCCGGCAGCGACATCGGCTCCTCGATCCGCAACCCCGCGCATTTCTGCGGAATCTACGGGCACAAGCCGACTTACGGCATCTGCCCGCCGCGCGGGCACGCGCTCCCCGGCCGCGTCGCCGCGGCCGACATTTCGGTGATCGGGCCGCTCGCGCGCAGCGCCGACGATCTCGACATCGCGCTCGCCGCCATGGCCGGGCCCGACGACATCGAGGGCGCCGGGCTGCGGCTCACATTACCGGCACCGAAGAAGAAGCGCCTGCGCGACTTCAAGGTCGCCCTGGTGCTCGACGACGTGAACGCCGAAGTCGACCGTAGCGTGCAGGACCGCCTGCAGGCACTCGCGGATTTCCTTCGCAAGAGCAAGGTCAAGGTCGACGAGCGGGCGCGGCCCGATTTCGACAGCGTGCATCAGCACCGCATCTACGTGGCGCTGCTGCGCGCCGCGACCTCCGGGCGCCAAACCGAGGCGCAATTCGAGCGCAATGTCGCAACCGCGCGCACCTTGCGCCCCGACGATGACGGCTACTTCGCGCGCATGACCCGCGCCAACGTGATGTCGCACCGGGAGTGGGTCGCGCATAACGAGGAGCGCCACCGCATCCGTCTCAAGTGGGCGGCGTTTTTCAACCACTACGACCTGCTGCTGTGCCCCACCGCGTCGACGCCGGCCTGCCCGCACGATCACAAAGGGGAGCGCTGGGAGCGCACCATCGTCGTCAACGGCAAGCCGGTGCTCTCGGTCGACCAGCTGTTCTGGGCCAGCTACGCCTCGCTCGCGTATCTGCCGGCGACCGCAGCGCCGATCGGCTTCTCCAAGGAGGGCCTGCCGATCGGGGTGCAGATCATCGGGCCGCAGTATCACGACCGCACCTGCATCGCGTTCGCCGGCCTGCTCGAGCGGGAGTTTCAAGGATTCGTTCCGCCGCCGGGATATGAGTAAGGGTAGTGAGTGGTGAGTGGTGCCTAGGGACAAGGCTTCCCCTCACCATTCACCACTCACTATCCACCACTCCTGCAGAGCGCCATGGGCCTTTATCTCGAAAACTTCGTCCTCAACCGGACCCTGGTCACCAAGGCGCGCACCGTCGGCGAAGCGGACGTGAGCCTGTTTGCCGGGCTCGCCGGCGATTTCAATCCGCTGCACGTCGACGCGGAGTTCGCCGCGAAGAGCGAGTTCGGCGGCCGCATCGCCCACGGCCCACTGGTGCTCTCGATGGCGATCGGCCTGATGGCGCAGCTCAATCTGATCGATGGCACCGCGCTCGCGCTCCTCGATTTGAAGTGGGAGTTCAAGGGACCGGTCAAGCTCGGCGACACGATCCGCACCCGCGTTACGCCGATCGAAAAGCGCCCGACCCGCAAGCAGGGCCGCGGCGTGCTCGTGCTGCGCTTCGAGGTAGAGAACCAGCGCGGCGAAACCGTGCAGACGGGCGCCATTACGCTGCTGATGAAGACGCGGTCTACAGAAAAAACAGCCCCGCGGTAACAAAAATCAGAATGACCACCGTCGTGCCGATCACCGTCGCCACGTGGCGCCAGCCGAGCCGGGCGACCGCGGCGGGCGAAGTGTCGAGGCCGAGCGCGGCGATCGCCAGCAACAACCCCCAGGTGGAGAAGACGCCGAGCGCTGCCTTGGCCGGCGCGTAGACCGGCGCGGCGACGGGCACATAGGGCACAGCGCTGTTGACGAGGCACAGCAGCAGAAACACCAGCGCGAACACCGGCACCGGGACGCGGGCGTGGCGCTGCGCGGTGCCCAGCCGCGTGAAGTACCAGCCGATCGCAAGCACCACCGGGAGCAGCAGGAACACCCGGAAGAGTTTCACGATGACGGCGACGTTGCCGACCGGCTCGCTCACGGCGTAGCCCGCGCCCACCACCTGCGCCACATCGTGAATGGTGCCGCCGAGCATGACCCCGGTCATCTGCGGGTCGAATCCGAGCCGCACGCAGATCAGCGGATAGAGCAGCATGCCGGCGGTTGCGAGCGAGTTGACCGCCACCACCACGAAGGCGACGTCCGCCTCCTTGCCCTGATAGTGGGGAACGACGGTCGCGGTCGCGAGCGTCGCCGAGGCGCCGCACACGGCGGTCGCGGCACCGGCAAGCGCGCCATAGCCGGCCGGCTGGCCGAACGCGCGCGCGAGCGCAAAACCCACGACGATCGTCACCGCCATTGCGACGATGAGGAGGACGGCGACCGCGGTGCCGAGCGAGGCGATGTCGGCGAGCGCGACGCGCAGGCCGAGACACGCAACCGCCCAGCGCAGCAGCACCTTGCCGCAGAAGACCAGTCCGGGCCGGCACACCGGCCACGCAGCGACCGGATTGAGCGCAATGCCAATCAGCAGCGCGAGCACCATCGCCGGGATCGGTACCCACGTCCCGATCGCCCGATTGCCTCCGTATGCCGCCACGGCGACGGCCGCCGCCAGCGCCACGCCGGGCAAAGCGCGCCGCAACGCATCGGCAGGTTGGGCAAGGCTTGTTTCGACGGCCATGGGGCGGGGGCGTGGCAGTAATGCGTCAGGAGGAGAAAGGCTATCTGCATTCGTTGGTTCCCGCGACAGGAATTTTCCACCTGTGCCCAAGTCTCGGGAAGCACGGGTGGTCCATGCTAGCGTCGGCCCAAGCGGCGGAATCGCGAGGAGGGGCATGGCCGAGAAGACCGCAGGCAGTTGGCCCGAGGTGCTGCGCGCGTTTCTCAAGTTGGGGCTCACGTCATTCGGCGGCCCGGTCGCGCACCTCGGCTATTTCCGCGCTGAGTTCGTCGCCCGCCGAGCCTGGTTGCAGGAGCCCGCTTACGCGGACCTCGTTGCGCTGTGTCAGTTCCTGCCCGGTCCCGCATCGAGCCAGGTCGGCATCGGCATCGGCCTGACGCGCGCCGGCGTCCCGGGAGCGCTCGCCGCCTGGACCGGATTCACCTTGCCGTCGGCGCTCGCCATGGTGCTGTTCGCCTACGGGGTCGAGCGCTTCGACGGCGCGGCCGGCGGCGGCTGGCTGCATGGGCTCAAGATCGCGGCGGTCGCCGTGGTGGCGCAGGCGGTGTGGGGCATGGCGCAGTCGCTCGCGCCCGACCGCGCGCGTGCCACCATCGCGGTGCTCGCGGCCATCGTGGCGCTCACGTTTGCGACCGCGTGGGGCCAGATCGGCGCTATCCTGCTGGGCGCGGTCGCCGGGCTGATCGCGCTGCCGCGCACGGTAGCAGCACACGGCAGCGATCTGGTCGTGCCGATCGGGCGCGCCTTCGCGCTCGCGTGCCTAGCGGTGTTTTTTATTTTGCTGATCGGGCTGCCGATCATCGCGGCGACGACGCACGAGCACGCGCTCGAACTTGCGGCGAGCTTCTATCGCTCGGGCTCGCTGGTGTTCGGCGGCGGCCACGTGGTGCTGCCGCTGCTGCAAGCCTCCGTCGTACCGCCGGGCTGGATCAGCAACGACGCGTTCCTCGCCGGCTACGGCGCTGCGCAGGCGGTGCCCGGGCCGCTGTTTACGTTCTCCGCCTATCTCGGCGCCGCCATGACGCCGCCGCCCAACGGGTGGCTCGGCGCGATCATCTGCCTCGTCGCGGTGTTCCTGCCGTCGTTCCTGCTGGTGTTCGGCGCGCTGCCGTTCTGGGCGCAGCTGCGCGAGCGTCCGGCCGCACAGACCGCGCTGCGCGGCGTGAACGCCGCCGTGGTCGGGCTGCTGCTCGCCGCGCTCTACCAACCGGTGTGGACGAGCGCGATCGAGCGCCCGGCCGACTTTGCGGTCGGGGTGACTGCGTTTCTGCTGCTCGCCCTATGGCGCGTGCCGCCGTGGCTGGTGGTCGTGCTCGCGGCGGTGGCTGGGCAACTAATCGGCTGATCCAGTGTTAACTCTTCGACTTTGGTCGGGTGTCCCCGCCGCCTTGCCCGGCTATAAAGGGGCGAGGCGATGACCAAGGTCGCCGCTCAAGAACGAAACGGAGGAAATGGATGCGTGTGTTGATGACGGCGCTTGCCGCCGGGTTTCTCGCGACCACGTCGGCGGCTTTCGGCCAGGCCGCGTTCGACGGTCACGTCAAGGTCGGCGTGCTCAACGATCAGTCGAGCCTCTATGCCGACGCGACCGGGCAGGGCTCGGTGGTCGCCGCCCGCCTGGCGATCGAAGATTACATGAAGGCCAATCCGAATTCGAAGCTGAAGGTCGAGCTTATTTTCGCCGACCATCAGAACAAACCCGACATCGGCTCCAACATCGCGCGCCAGTGGATCGAGCGTGAGGGCGTCGACATGATCCTCGACGTGCCGAACTCCGCGGTCGCGCTCGCCGTCAACGACGTGACGCGCCAGCTCAACAAGGTGATGGTCAACGGCTCGGCCGGCACCACGCGGCTCACCGGCGACGCCTGCAGCCCGAACACCGTGCACTGGACGTTCGACAATTTCGCCCTCGCCAACGGCACCGGGCGCGCGGTGGTCGCGACCGGCGGCGACACCTGGTTCTTCATCACCGCAGACTACGCCTTCGGCCATGACCTCGAGGCGCAGACCGCGGCGGTTGTTAAGCAGATGGGCGGCAAGGTGGTCGGCGGCGTGCGCGTGCCGCTCAACACCTCGGACTTCTCCTCTTACCTGCTGCAAGCGCAGACTTCGCAGGCCAAGGTGATCGGCCTCGCCAACGCCGGCGGCGACACCATCAACTCGGTCAAACAGGCGTCCGAGTTCGGCATCGTCAAAGCGGGCCAGCGCATGGCGGGCCTGCTGGTGTTCATCACCGACGTGAATTCGCTCGGCCTCGACGTGGCGCAGGGTCTGCAATTCACCGAGGCGTTCTACTGGGACATGAACGACGACACCCGCGCCTGGACCAAGCGCTTCGTCGAGAAGATGAACGGCCGGCTCTATCCGACCATGAATCATGCCGGCAACTACGGCGGCATGCTGCATTATCTCAAAGCCGTCGAGGCGGCGCAGACCACCGACGGCGCGAAGGTTGTGCAGAAAATGAAGGAGCTGCCGACCAAGGACGCGACCTTCGGCGAGGGTCGCGTGCGCGAGGACGGCCGTCACATGCATCCGATGTTTCTGTGGCAGGTGAAGAAGCCCGCCGACAGCAAGGCCCAGTGGGATTACTACACGCTGATCAAGACCATCGCGGCCGACGAGGCGTGGCGCCCGCTCGACCAGGGCGGCTGCCCGCTGGTCGCAAAGAAGAGCTGACGGCGTTAGCCGTCACCCCGGGGCCCGAGCGAAGCGAGGGAGCCTGGGGTCCATGAACACGGACTGAGCAAATATGCAGGACGGTGTTCATGGGTTCCGGGCTCGCGCCTTCGGCGCGCCCCGGAATGACGACCGACCGCGATTTGCATCCGCCGTGGCGCCAGCCGCGGCGGATTTATGTTAGACAGGCGCCATGCGCCTTCTCTTCGTCAATCCCAACACCAGCGCCGATCTCACCGAGCAGGGCGCGCGGGTCGCCCGCAAGGCGGCGCGGCCGGAGACCGAAATCGTGCCGGCGACCGGCCGGTTCGGCGCTCGCTATATCGCCACCCGCGCGGCCGCCGCGATCGCCGGGCACGCGGCGCTCGACGTGTTCGCGCGCGAGGGCAGGGGGGCCGACGTGGTGCTGCTCGCCTGCTTCGGCGATCCCGGACTGTTTGCTTTGCGGGAGATTTCGCCGGTGCCGGTGGTCGGCATGGCGGAAGCCTCGTGCCATCTCGCCTCGACGCTCGGGCGAAAGTTTTCGATCGTGACCGGCGGCCATCGCTGGGGCCCGATGCTCGAAGAGTTCGTCGCCGCCATCGGGCTGACCGCGAACCTGGCGGCAGTGCGCACGGTGGCGCCCTCGGGCGGCGAGATCGCCGCCAATCCGGAGGCCGCCCTCGATGTCCTGACGCAGGCGTGCGCCGAGACCGTGCAGCGCGACGGCGCCGACGTGGTCATCCTCGGCGGCATCGGCTTTGCGGGGATGGCCGAGCGCATCGCCGGCAAGGTCCCGGTGCCGCTGATCGATAATGTCGTCGCGGCGGTACAGATGGCGGAAGCGGCGGCCGCGCTCAAGCTCGCCAAGCCGCGCTCCGGTTCGTTTTCGCCCACGACGCCGGTGCGCACCACCGGCCTCTCGGCGCAGCTTGCGGCGCTCATCGAGGGGGAGAACGCGAAGTGATTTCCGAGCAACAAGCTCTGCTCGTCATCGCCCGGCTTGACCGGGCGATCCAGTAACCACCGGGCTTTCAAATAATACGACGGCCGGTGTTTACTGGATGCCCGCTTTCGCGGGCATGACGATTCAGAGGATAGGCAAGGTCAGCGGCGCAATTTCATCCGCGCTGCGGCCGCGGTAGTCGCGCCTGGGCGTGCCCGCCATCATCCGAGCCTGCGCTTCCGCAAGCCGCGCCGCCGCGCCGGCGTGGTCGAGCGTCGTGACGTCGCCGTCAGCGACGATACGCCGGCCGGCGACGTACACGTCCTTCACCGCGCGGTCGGCGGCGTGGAAGATGAGCGAGCGCAGCGGGTCCCGCGCCGGCATCATGTCCGGGTGCGTCACGTCGACGAGCACAATGTCCGCCTTGGCGCCGGGCTTAAGCTTGCCCAGGTCATCGCGCATCAGCGCCTTGGCTCCGGCGGCGGTCGCGGCGTGAAACAGCATGCCGCTTGATACGTTGTTGATGTCGCGCGAAGCGATGCGCGCAAAGGTGCCGGCCTTGCGGATTTCCTCGAGCATGTTGTGCGGCGACACGTCGGTGCCAATGCCCAAGTTGATTCCGGCGCGCACGTAGTCGCCGAAGCTTTCCATCAGAATGCCGTAGCGCGCGAACGGCGTCGGGCAATGCGCGACCGAGCAGCCCGCGTCGGCGAGCGAATGGATGTCGTCCTTGGTCCACCAGCGGATCCACGAGTGCGTATCCGGCAGGATGGCGTGGCCGATGACCGAGGTCGGGCCGAGAATGCCGAGGTCGCGCGCATGCCGGATCGGGGTCACGCCGTGGCGCTTGACCATCTCGAGATGTTCGAGCACGCCCTGGGCGACGTGCAGGGTGAAGGGAATTTTGCGGTCGTTGGCGGCAGCGAGGCTGTCGCGCAACAAATCGTCGGAGCAGTTCTCGATCTGCATGGGCGACACCACGCCGGAGAGCAGGCCGGACGGATGCTTGGCGAGGCCGTCGATGAAGGCGAGCGCTGCTTCCATCCCCTTGCGGCCGCGCGCCTCGTCCCAGTCGAACCCGAGCGAGCGATCGTCGGAAAGCTTCCAGCGCGCGCTGGCGTAGCCCGGCGCGAGGAAACCGCGCATGCCGCTTTTGGCGAAGACGTCGGCCCAGCCGTCGTAGATCGGGGAAATGTCGCAGACCGCGGTGACGCCGCTCTTGAGCAATTCGCACAGCGCCACTTCGAGGCTCGCGCGCCGCAGCCCCGGGTCGGAAATGTCGAATGCCTGGCTGCGCTCGTAGAGGCTCGACATGTACATGTTGGGAACGCCGTGCTCTTCGCGGATGCCGCGATAGACCGGCTCGTGACTCGGATGGGCATGGATGTTCACGAGCCCGGGCATGACCATGCGGCCACGGCCGTCGATCGTCATGTCGGCGGCGCCCGCGAAGCCCGGCCCGACGTGCATAATCGCATCATCGGTGAAGGCAACGTCGATGCCCTTGCGGTAGACGTGACGCTTGGCGCCATCCTCCCAGGCGATCGCCCAGTCGGCGTTCTTGATCAGCGTGGTGGTCAAGGTCTTCCCTCCCGACAGGGCAAATACCTGCGGGCATTCGGTCACCAATGCAACAAGGGAATTCGCCCGATGGCCCGGCGGCGGCGCGCGGATAGAGTGAAGATCGGCGTCATTGGAGGTGAATGGATATCTCGCCGGTACCGGCGCAATCCAAGCGCCGCCGGCGGCAACGGTATCAATGCACTCATGGAAATGTCGGGGGACGGTTATTCGTTCCTATAAAGGGCGGTGTTTCGGAACCGCGTGGCTGCCCGCTTCGTTGAAGCATCGGCGACGGGCACCTTCATGACAGCGAGGCAGAGGGAGAGGCGCGGCCATGGGTTTCTTCACCCGCGACATCAAGACGATCAGCGATCTTTTCGTGCATGGACTGCGCGACATCTATTATGCCGAGCACCAGATCATGCAGGCGCTGCCCGACATGATCGAGACGGCGCACGATCCGCAGCTCAAGCAGCGGCTGCACGATCATCTCGGCGAGACCATCAACCACATCGACCGGCTCGAGGACGTGTTCAGCCTGTATGGCACCGATCCGCGCCATCTCAAGTGTCCGGCGATCGACGGCATCATAGCCGAAGCCGCGGATGTGACCGGTGAAGCCGACACGCAGGCGATCGACGCCGCGATCATCGCCGCCGCGCAGGCGCTTGAGCATTACGAGATCACCCGCTACGGCTCGCTGATCGCCTGGGCCAAGCGCCTCGAACGCGAGGACTGCGCGGCGATCCTCGAGCAGAACCTCGCGGAGGAGCAGGGCGCCGACCAGCGGCTTGGCGAGCTCGCGGAACGAGATGCGGGGCTAAGGGCGGCGTGAGGTGATGCGGGCCCCCGTCATTGAAATACAGGCCAGGCAACTCATCTGATGTGCACGCGCAAGGCCTCCGCTTTGAAACACTGCGTGACGAGAACTCTCGAAAGTCGTCAACCAAATAGCAGCAATCCACTGATAATCAGCATAGCAGCGGCCGTGCCACCATGTACGCCGAACGCCACGGCCCTGCTCCCACCCTGCTGCAACACAATCATGCCGTCAGCGATAGGTATGATAGTGGCGGCCAGCATGAACCAACCAAGGGCGTTTGCGGACCCGAAAACCATGAGGATGGCGAGGAACAGGCCCGATACGATATCACGAATGCCTTTAGCTGAGAGATATGCCCGCGAATGCGGCTCGGTGCCAGCCGGTACGCCATAACCCGCAGCCGCTGAGGAAGGGGCCCATAGAAATCGGCTGCCGATAAAAATGATGCCCGCCGCGATCACGCCGGACAGGTAGAAGCCGACAGTTGTCACCATGTGTCCTGCCCTCCGTCAATGCTCGACGCCGCCTATAAGAAAACACGATGAGTGTGGGAACTCCTCCGTCACCATCAGGTGGCGGCCCGGCGTCGTCGGCGCGAACGTGGCGGAGAGTATTCGCCCGCGCGGCGCGCGCTATGACCAGCTTGGGTGTTTTGTGTCATTTTGCTTCAACGAACTGCTCTAACGTCACCTCGCACACGTTCATCGATTTGCTCGCCAAGCACTTTCAGTAGTCGACCTCGGCCATCGCCGACGAGCTTCATGCAGCATGATCACCTGCGCCGGTCCCGCAATTGCCGACCCAGGAGCGAAGCACTGCGGAGCGCGCGAGTGTGTTGCTCGCGTCACGTCGAAGGCAAGCACGCGCGCCGGAGCGCGGCTGATTGGGCATCGCTCTGCCGCACACTCCACCCGCTTGGCGGTCGCCCACTCAATGGCCCCCGCCAGCATGACGGCGGCGATCGGCAAGCAAAGCACCCATAAGAACATGGTCGCTGATCCTTCCCATCGGCCATCGTGGCGGACTTGCCGCCACGGCAGGAAATGGAGCCTGCGCGGGCCCTCGGGTATTCGGATTGCTGCGAACTTCGCTTCCGAAAGCCTGCGTCACTCGGTCTGCACTTGGACCGGTGCTCCGTGCTGCTCGGCGGTTCCGGGGGCGATCACCAGGTAACGCCGCGGGTTCTTGTCCTCGCCGCGCACCGACTGACGGATCGGCCCGATCGCGTTGACGACGGCCGCGCCCGCCGGATTTGTCATGAAGCCTTGCAGGGGCTGAAGCGTACCGTCGCCGCTCGCCTCGCTCGCCAGCGCCAGCACGTAAGGCTTGCCCGGCTCAAGCCCGCTGACCGCGGCTTCCAGCACCTGCACCAAGCCCTGGTCGGACAGCGAGACGCTGGTGGTCTTTGTTTGCTCATTGCCCCCCGGTGCGGCGAGCCACAGTTGTGTCGATTTGCCGGCAAGCGCGAGTGGTTGCAGATTGTCCCTCCCAGCTTCGTCGGATACGCCCGGCATCGTTGTCATTGCCGTGTTGCCGCCGCCGCTTTCCGGCGGAATTGCGTTCGGCACGTAGACCAGCGCCTGTGGGGCCTGGCCGACCGGACTCTCCGCGATCACCTTGTTGGCGAGCGTGTCGACCACGGCGACCTTGTCGTCGTTTTCCAGGCCGACGTAAACGCGTGTGCCGTCGCCCGATGGCCAGATGCCGTGCGGCAGCTTGCCGGTCGGGATCGTTGCGACCTTGGAAAAATCGTCCGTGCGAAACACCTGAATCTGGTTGAGCCCGCCCACGGTGACGTAGGCAAACATTCCGTTGGCGTTGCGCACGATGTTGACGTGATTGGTGATCGGGCCGGTGTCGAGGGTTTTCAGGAGCGAGAAGGGCGGCTGCGCGTCGAAGACCTGGGTCTTGCCGGTGTCCTTCAAGGTGAACCAGACCTGCTTGCCGTCGGGCGTGGCGGCGATGTTCGGGCAGAACGGGCTCACCTGCGGCACCTTGCCGACGATCTTATGGTCGGCAACGGTTATGACGGCGGTCTCGGGCGTGAACGACGAGCAGACGTAGCCGTATTTCCCGTCAGGCGAGAAGATCGTCATGCCCGGGCCGTTGGCAACAGCGATGCGGGTCTTTTCCTGGTAGGTCGTGCCGTCGAGCACCGACACGTAATTCTCGCCGCGTACCACGACCCAGACTTCCTTGCCGTCCGGCGTGAAGAACGCCTCGTGCGGCGAGCGGCCGACGTAAGTCACGTGCTTGACCGCATTGGTGGCGGTATCGATGAAGTTCACCGCATTCGATCCGATCGCCACAACCGCAATGGTGCGATGGTCGGGAGAGAAACCCAAGCCGTGCACCAGCAATTGGCCCCTGTAGAGCGGGCTCAGGTTCCCCGGCAGCGGATCGCCGAGGCGGATCGCGCCGACGAGCGTATTGCTGGCCGGATCGGTGACGGAGACCGTGTTCGAATATTGTTCGGCCGAATAGACGCGGTCGCGATGGCTTATCGGTATGTCGGGATCGCTCGCCGCCCCCGGAGTCTGTCCAGCGCAGGCGTAGCGCGCGCCGGCGAGAGCCGCCGCGGCGAGCAGCAAAGCCAACATCCAGGTGCGTTTCATGACGCGGTCTCCGTCAAAAGGATGGGGCGGTCTCATTTCGATGCGTAAGTTTGATCGGGAGTGGGTGCTTTGCCCACCGCAAGTCGCATGGCGGCGATTTCCTGTTGCTGGGTCACGATGATTTCCTGGGCCATGCGGCGGAGCTGTTCGTTGCGGCCGTAACGCAGCTCTGCCTCCGCCATCTCGATCGCACCCTGATGGTGCGGGACCATCATCGCGACGAAATCGGCGTCGACGTCGCCTGACGGCCGAATGCCCATGTCGATCATCATTTTCGTCATCGCGGCGACATTCTCGCTGAGATACGACGCCTCCGCTTCGAGGGCGGCGCGAAACGGCGTCGAGCAAATAGCGGCGATATAGCTCGCGAGTGACTGCGGCTCCCCGGAGCAGGCGACGAGCGATCCGGCGACAAGGAACATCGCGAGCGCGAACGATGACGGCCGATGGATCATTGTTTCATCCCGTCGGTGCTGCTTCGTTCGGCAAGGCTCGGCCGCGTTGAATCACTGTCCAAGGGCCAGAGCCAATATGCCACCGCGACGCCGATGGGTCTTTGGTGAATGTGCCGAGACTTTGCGTTCATTGCTTGACGGCGGCAGGCTGCGGCACACTCCGTTGCGCTCTCGGGAATGCGGTTGGCCTCGATCATCGCCGACGAGGTTCATGCAGCATGATCACCTGCGCGCACTCGCGCGCGTAGCCGTGCGAACCGGAGGATCGCCTCGCGCGCCTCACGTCGAAAGGAAGCACGAGCGCGGGAACATGGTTGATCGGGCGCCGCTCCACCTTCGTGACGAACGCCCGCTCGATGGCTGCCGCCAGCATGACTGCGGCCACCGGCAGACAGAGCACCCACAGGAGTATCATGCTCGCTACTCCTCGATGCCAAATCTGTGCCGTTCCCGCCATTTCGGACCGGGCCCGCGCATGTAATGCAACTCGGGCCGATAGGTGCCGCAGAGGCTCCGTTTGAACGTCCGAAATGATTCCATCAGCGCGCAAACCAGCGACGCCTGCATCGATGTGCGCATAGCGCTCTCCCGTCAGCGGCGCCGCATAACGCAGCGCCCGCCTTTAACGAGAGATTTGGTGGCCGCGTGGCCGTATCCTATTGCGACGCATGTAGCGTCTTATGCGCTATTTGTCGGGAAATCTCATACCAAAAGCGAATTAGCTCTTCTCACGGCGTCAATCCAACCGTCGGATCATGGCCTCGAGGCGGCGCGCGATGGCGCTCTTGGCCTGCGGCGCGAGCGAGACCGCGTTAGCCAACCGCATGGCATAGAGGGCGGCCAGTGCGCTGGCCGCATTGGTTGCCAGGAGAAAGACGATCGCGGCTTCGAGGAAGTTGATCATCTGCTCGCGCAACATCACAGCCTCCGTTGTTTGTGCTGGCGAGGAACCGCCGTTCCGTCGGCCGACCCGGGCCGCAGCGGAACCACGCAGGGCCTCCCTTCCCAGGACTCGAGCGAGCCGGCGAGGCACCAAGGCGAAGTGAAGTCGTCGCTCAGGCCGCCGCGGAGGGGATCCTGATCCCAGGTCAAAACGGTTACGGCAAACGAAGCGGCGAGGACGACGGCGCCCGAGTTGAGAGATTTGGTGCTCATCCTGCGTGTCTCCACAAGCTCTGCGGTTCAGGCCGCTTGGTGCAGCGCTGGCGGTTCGAGCGCGGCCACCGCGGCTGATGCTTGTCCCACGTCGACGGCTTGGATTACGCGCTGGCGTACCTTTTCGAACGCCCTGGTCTCGATCTGGCGCACGCGCTCGCGCGAAACTCCGAGCTCATCGGCGAGCTGGTCGAGCGTGAGCGGCTCTTCGGCCAGCCGGCGAGCCTCGAAAATGCGCCGCTCGCGCGGGTTGAGCACGCTCAGCGCCTCGCCCAGCGCCTTGCGCCGCGCGTCGAACTCCTCGCTCTCCATCAGCGCCCGTTCCGCGCTCGGTGCGTCATCCACGAGCCAGTCCTGCCATTCCCCGGCAGCGCTATCCTCGCGGGTCGGCGCGTTGAGCGAGGCATCGCCGCCGAGGCGGCGGTTCATCTCGATCACCTCCTGCTCGGCGACACCGAGACGTTTCGCAATCGCCTCCACCTGGTCGGGCCGCATGTCGCCCTCGTCCACGACCGAAATCCTGTGCTTCGCTTTGCGCAAATTGAAGAAAAGCTTCTTCTGATTCGCAGTGGTGCCCATTCGCACCAGCGACCACGAGCGCAGGATGAACTCATGGATCGATGCCCTGATCCACCAGATGGCGTAGGTGGTCAGCCGAAAACCCCGATCGGGGTCGAAACGATTGATCGCCTGCATCAGCCCGAAGTTTCCCTCCGAGATCAGCTCGGCGATCGGCAGGCCGTAACCGCGGTAGCTCATCGCGATCTTGACGACGAGCCGCAAATGGCTGGTGACGAGGCGATGCGCGGCTTGCGAGTCGCCGTGCTCGCGCCAGCGTTTGGCCAACATGTACTCTTCCTCGGCGGCGAGCATGGGAAATCGGCGCGTTTCGGCGATGAGACGCCCCGCTCCAGCTGCGCCGGAACTCAGCGGCAAGACTTGAGCATAGGCACTCATGGGGACCTCTTTCGTCAAAGACGCCGGTCGCGTCTCGTATGAAAGCCTACCGTCGGCCTTATTGTTTTCCATCCAACGCTCGTCTGGTCGAATGACCACAAAGGATAGTCGTCTTAGTCGACGGTCTAATCGCGGTCGGAGCGCGAACGGGTTCCATGCAAGCCTTGCGGCCCCCTGATCGTTCGATCGCCAGCTGTGTCGTTAAGGAAGGCCGCACCGCCCAGTCCGCGGGCGCCCTCAAATACATCCGACGAAACTAAGTTCCCTTTCCAAGGCGAATGATAACGCCCGTTGGGGAAGATCAAAATTCAACGATACTCCGGCCGTTTACGGCTTGAACGTTGCCTGGCCGACCACGCGCAGGCAAGCGGCCTGCGCGTGAGGTCCGCCTGTTGCTCAGAAGCCGTTGGTGTTGCGCGGATCGTGCCGGGCCGAGTTGGTGTAGCCCAGGTCGTACCGATCGCTGTAGTAGCCGTTGCTGCCCTGCCAGCCCTGCGCCACCGCGGCCGCCGTGGTGCCGAGCAAAACCGCGAGACTCATCGCGGCAATGGTTTTGATCAACATGGTTTCATCTCCATCGGTTGACGGCTCGCCTCATCGCGAGTCGGTGCTGAGATGGAGCAAGGATTGCGAAACGCCAGGATTTTCTTGTCACGTTTGTTTTATCGTTTCGCAATTGCATGTAACGCCGTGTTGAACGAGCCGGTGCCGCGACCGGGCAACACGCCACCTCTCTCAACTTGCGGTGAGAGATTGTCCCGGACTTGATCCGTTGAGGGGCGGCTTGCAGCACGCGCAAACATGACGATCTTGCTGGTAAAGATGTGATGACTCGTCGCGCCCGCGAACAAGGTATGACGAGCCATTTTATTTGTTTAACTCCGTCAGCGCAGATAAGCGAAACAGCCGTTCTCCCGCCTCAGGCCGCCCGCGCGATCGTGTTTGCAGCCGCCAGCTGGGGAATATGTGAAACGAGGGCTGTTTCCTCGCAGCCGGTGCGGTGGCAATACAGGCGCTTATCGGCGCCGACGATCGCTTCGGCGCGACCTTGACGGACGACGAAAGGCTGGCCGCAGCCCCAGCAGGTCTTGGGACTGCCGTTCGCGAGATAGGGCGTAAGCTTCTTCATGACCGCCTCCGATGAATTCGAAAGCGAGTATGCGACCCGCCGGCCGGCGCATCCATAAGACGCACGGAGGGCGCACCCAAACCTTGGTCTAGTCCGCACCGCCGGAGGTCGGGTGGCGGCACCGCCCAGGTGGGGGGTATCAGCGTTCCGGGGTAGGTGCGAGGCGCAGTTTCGCGGCCATGTTCACGAGATCGGCGAGCGAGCCGGCCCCCATCTTCCGCATCACCCGTCCGCGGTGCGCCTTCACCGTGATTTCGCTGATGCCGAGCTCGTAGCCGACCTGCTTGTTGAGCCGGCCGGCAACGACCAGGGCCATGACCTCCTGCTCGCGCCGGCTCAGCGAGGCGTAGCGCTCGCGCAGCTTGTTCGCCTCCTCCTCCTGACCGACGGTGGCCCGGCTGCGCTCGATCGCCTGGCGGATCGCGTTCAACAAGGTTTCGTCGTTGAACGGCTTCATCAGGAACTCGACCGCCCCCGCCTTCATGGCCTGGACCGTCATCGGCACATTGCCGTAGCCGGTGATGAAGATGATCGGCATGTCGTTGCGGCCGGCCAGGCGCTTCTGCAGGTCGAGTCCGTTGAGGTCCGGCAGAGAAACGTCGAGCACGAGGCAGCTCGGAGCAAAAACGCGCGGGCGCGACAGGAATGCCTCGGCGGACGCGAACGTCTCCACCTGCCAGCCTTCGAGCCGGATCAGCGCTTCCAGCGATTCGCGTACCGAAATGTCATCGTCAACGACGAAAACGATCGGAGTTGGCGGCGTCACGATGACCTCTGGTGGGCTCCCGCGGAGGCAATCTATCCTTCTTTCGGCGGACGCCCGTCAAGCGCGGCATCGACCGCCTCGCGCAACTGCGTGTCGCTGAACGGCTTACGCAGGCACGCCACTGCCCCCAGCTCGATGAGACGCGGAAAGACCGATTGATCCGCATGCGCCGTGATGAAAACGATCGGGACTTGCTGGCGGCGCTGCAACAGTTCGCGCTGGAGATCGGGGCCGCTCATGCCGGGCATGGCGACGTCGAGGATCAAGCAGCGAGTCTCGGCGAGACGATCGAAGGCGAGGAACTCCTCGGCGGAGGCGAACGCCGCGACCGCGAACCCGAACTCCTGCAGCAGGTCGGGCAGCGATTCGCGGACCGACTCGTCGTCATCGACGACCGATATAAGCGGGCGGCTATCCATTATGAATTCCTCATTACTTGTTGCTCACTGTTTAGATTGGGCGGCCAGACGTCTTCGCCAGTGCGCTCAGCCGTCGCATTCTCGGCCAGCCGGGGAATGGAAAAGGAAAACGTGGCGCCCGGACCATCGTTCGGCTCGGCCCACAGCCTGCCGCCGTGGTTCTCGATGATCGAGCGGCTGACCGATAGGCCGATGCCCATGCCGTCTTCCTTCGTGGTGTAGAAGGCGTCGAACAGGCGTTCCATCGCCTGGGCATCGAGGCCAACGCCCGCGTCTTTCACGAGCAGCCGCGCATGCCCAAGGTCCTGGGCGTCGGCCCTGACCAGCAAGTGCCTGGGCCGGTCGTCCACCTCGCTCATCGCCTCCACCGCGTTGCGAACGAGGTTGAGAATGACCTGTTGCAGCTGGACCCGGTCGCCGGTGACGAGTAGCGGATGGTCGTCGTCAATCTCTGTACGTAGAAATATCTTGTTACGCAGCATGTCGCTGAACACGAGCGCCAGAACCTCGCGCGTCGCCTCGTTCAGGTCGACGGTCTCGGTGGCCGCGGCTTTCTTGCTGAACAGGGCGCGCAGTCGGGTGATCACGTCGGCGGCACGGTTGCCATCGCGGATCGTGCGTTGCGCGGTCATGCGCGCGCCCTCGATGTTGGGAGGATCGGCGGCCAGCATCCGCAAACACGTGCTGGCGTTGGTGATGATGCCCGACAGCGGCTGGTTGACCTCGTGCGCAATCGATGCCGTGAGCGCGCCCAGGCTCATGACCCGGGTGACGCGCGCAAGCTCCGACCGGGCCTTTTCGAGCGCGTCTTCCGCGAGCCGCCGCTGAGTCACGTCGACCGACGTGCCGACGAATTCGACCACCTCGCCGGCTTCGTTCAAAACGGGATGGCCGACATCGTGGACGTAGCGCACGGTGCCGTCGGGGTGGCAAATGCGATAATCCATCTCCAGGTCGGTTTTTTCGCGCGAGCTTCGCTCGACAAGTTCCTTCGTCCGGGGGCGGTCCTCGGGATCGATGCGGTCCATCCACTCGCGCCAGGGCGGCATCCCATTGGCCGGATCGAAGCCAAACAGCCGGTGGTGTTCTTCGGACGAGTAGATCGGCTTCCGGTTCACGTAGTCGACCACCCAGCTGCCGGTGTGGGACAACTTCTGCGCTTCCGCCAGATAAGCCTCGCTGCGCCGCAGTTCTTCCTCGGCAACAAGGCGCTGGGTTACATCCTGAACCGCGCCGAAATACTCGATCCCTCCGCGCTCGTTATCCGCGGTACCGTGCGCAACAACGCGGATGTGCTTGACGGTGCCGTTCGGCATCAACAGGCGATGCTCGTAGTCAAAATCAGGAAGCTCACGTCGTATCCCCTCGGCCACCTCGTCCATCACATGTCTATCTTCGGGATGGTAGCGAGTAGCGACCAATTCGAGACTTATGGGAGTGCCCTGTTCGAACTCGAAGATGCGATAGAGTTCGTCGGACCACGTAAATTCCCCCGTCGCCGAATAAAAGGAGAAGCTGCCAGTCAGACTGAGCCGCTGGGCTTTCGCAAGAAAAGCCTCGCTGCGCCGCAGTCCCTCCTCGGCGACACGACGCTGCGTAACATCCTGAACCGCGCCGATATACTCGATCGAGCTGCCGCCCTCGCCTCGGTGACCCTGCGCAACCATGTGAACGTGTTTGATCGATCCGTCCGGCATCAGCAGGCGATGCTCGTAATCGAGGTCGGTAGCGCCGCTGCGCATTTTCGCGATCTGCTCCTCAAGCAAATGCAGGTCTTCCGGATGATATCGCGAGCGGATCATCGCGAGCGTCGCGCGCGTTCCGGGCTCAACCTCGTAAATGCGATAAACTTCCTCGGACCACATCGCGTCGTTCGTCGCCGGATGGAACGAGAAGCTGCCCGTCAGGCTGAGACGCTGAGCTTTGGCAAGAAGCGCCTCGCTGCGCCGCAGCTGCTCCTCCGCGCGCTTGCGGTCCTCGATGTCGTAGCCGACGCCGTACCAGCGGATGATCTTGCCGGTGTCGTCGCGCAACGGCACCCGGCGGGTCAGATGCCAGCGATACGTGCCGTCGCCCATGCGTATGCGATGCTCGACTTCGAATGGTTCGCCGCTGGCGACGCATGCGCGCCATTTACCCTCGGCGAGCTCGGCGTCGTCCGGATGAATCGATACTGGGGGTGTTTGGGAGTCCCCCGCGGCGCTGCGATCGGTGGACTCGCGCACCCGCTGGTTGACGTAAAGGCGCGAGCCGTCGGGGCGATAGGTCGCGACCAGCACCGGGATGTGGTCGATCGTCCGCTGCAACTCGCGCTCGGCTTCGACGACCTTCTCCTCGGCGCGCTTGCGGTCCTCGATGTCGATGATGGTTCCATACCATCCGACGATGTCGCCGTTTTCATCGCGCGCCGCTGCCGGCCGAAACAGGAACCGGCGATACTCGCCGTCAAACCGGCGCAGGCGCGCCTCCGAATCGATCGGCATTCCGGCGGCGACGTAATCCGTCCCGGTCTGAACATGCCGTTCAAGGTCGTCGGGATGAACGCATTGTTTCCAGCGCCGGCCGCGCATCTGCTCGGGCGTCGTGCCGGTGTATTCGAACCAGCGTTGGTTGAGCTGCTGAACGTAACCGTTGGCCGCGCCCCGCCAGACCATCACCGGGATGGTGTCCAAGGTGACGCGCAACTGGCGTTCGGCCTCGGACAGCCGAGCCTCGCTCTGCCGCAGCGCCTGCTCGGCGCGCCTGCGCTCCTCGATATCGGCGCCGACGCTGTACCAGCGCGCGATGGCCCCCGATTCATCACGCGCGGGCACGCGGCGGACCGCGTGCCAACGATACTCCCCGTCGGCCCGGCGCAGCCGCATCTCGGCCTCGAACGGCACACCCGCCGCGAGCGACTTCTCCCATTCCTGCGCGATGCGCGCCCCGTCCTCCGGGTGAACGATGGTGGTCCGCTCACTGTCGATGGCAACATCGAAGGGAAGCCCGGTGTAGTCCTGCCAAGTCCGATTGACGAAAATGCGCGAACCGTCCGGCCGGTACGTCGCGACCAGGATGGGAAGCGCGTCGATCGTCCGCTGGAGCTCGCGTTCTGCCTCCGCCAAGCGCGCCTCGCTGCGGCGCAGCGCGGCATCACGCTGTGCGCGTTCGATGGCGATGCTCGCGATATTCGTGAATTGCTCGATCAGCTCGAGCTGCAGGGCATTCGGGTTCCCGGGTTCGCTCCAATAGAGCGCGAACGTTCCGAGCACTTTTCCGGCCTGCGATACGATCGGCGTCGACCAGCAGGAGCGCAGACCATGCTTCTGCGCGAGCCCGCGCCATGAATTGCGCCAGCGGTCGTCGGACGCAACGTCCGACATGATCACCTGGACGTTGTCTCGCGCGACCGTTTGGCACGGGCCCCCCAGACGGTCGATCGGCCAGCCGCGCACAGCGTCATTGAATTCCGCGGCAAGGCTGGGTGCGATCGTTTCCTGGAGTTTCGTGCCGCTCGGGTCGACCAGCACGATGCTGCAGTAACAACCGCTCACCATGCTTTCGACAAACCGGCAGAGAGCCTCCAGGATGTCCGGCATGGGATGACCGTTCGCGACCATCTCCAAGAGCCGCTTCTCGCCCGTGAGCAGGGCTTCCGCTCTCTTCTGATCCTCAATATCGATTTGCAGCCGGTACCACAGGGCGACGTTCCCTTCCGCATCGCGCAAGGGGAAGGCGCGCAGGTGGAACCAGCGGTAGACCCCGTCGGCCCGCCGGCGCCGGCACTCGATTTCGTAGGGGCGGCCGGCTTCGATCGCCGCTCTGCGGATGGGGAGCACGCGTTCCCGGTCGTCCGGATGCAAAGCGTGCACCGCTTCCCGCGCCTTCAGCTCCTCCAGCGTCGCGCCGAAGTACTCCAGGTAGTGGCGATTGGCTTGGTCCAGTTCGCCGTCCGGGGTCGCGGTGGAGAGAAGGACGGGAAGGCCATCGACGATCAAGCGAAAGCGGCGCTCGCTCGCGCGCAACGCTTGCTCGGCTTGGATGCGGTCGTCGATGTCGCTGCCCAACCCGGACCACTTGACGATCCGCCCGGATGCATCCGCCGAGGGCTGAGCGCGAAACAGGAACCAGCGATATTTGCCGTCACGCCGGCGCAGGCGCACTTGCGCTTCAACGGGCTCGCTCGTCCGGGAATCGCCCCGCCAGCCGGCGAGCAGCCGGGGCAAATCCTGCGGATGCACGGCAGCCTGCCAGCCGTGGCCGAGGGACTCGCCGGTCCCAAGCCCGGTGTAGTCGGACCAGCGTCGACTCAAAAAGTCGATCTGCCCGTCGGGCAACGCCGTCCACACCAATCCGGGGAGCACATCGACGACGCGCTCCAGTTCGCTCTCCATTGCCCGGTCGTTTGTAATCATCGAGGTTGTCTAACCATGCGTCACTACTAGACGAAAGGCGATGACACTTTGGTGTTGGGTTGCCCCCGCTCAACGACAGTACCCTGCAACCTGGCACCGGCCGATACCAAGGTATCGCCGATACGTTCGTGCAATAGCATTCGCCTCCCCGTTGGGATGCGATCCGCATCGTTGTTTCTCCGTCGTGCACTTTCCCCTACCACGGGAGAATGACTATGCCCGCACTGGCTCGCGTTCAAGAAACGGTGCCGAACGATCAGGCCATCGTCCATGTAATCGATGACGATGTTTCGTTGCGCGATTCGCTCGGCCTGCTCCTTCCGTGCGTCGGGCTCGACGTGCGAAGCTACGCATCGGTGCAGGAATTCCTCGATACCGGTCCCCATGACGCGCCCGGCTGTATCGTCCTCGATGTGCGCCTGCCCGGCATCAGCGGGCTCGATTTTCAAGCGCGATGCAACGCGTTGGGGGTTCATCTCCCCATCGTCCTGATGACCGGCCATAGCGATGTCCCGATGTCGGTCCGCGCCATGAAGGCCGGCGCCGTCGACTTCCTGCCGAAGCCGTTTCGCGACCAGGACATGATCGACGCGGTCACCGCGGCGATCGAACGCGACCGCGAGCGGCGAGCGGCCGACAGCGCCGCCGCCGATATTCGCGATCGCTACGCCAACCTGTCGCCGCGGGAACAACAGGTGATGGCGCTGGTCACCGCCGGAAAGATGAACAAGCAGGTCGCCTTCGATCTCGGCCTGAGCGAGATCACCGTGAAGACCTATCGCGGCGCGGTGATGCAGAAGATGGCGGCGCGCACTTTCGCGGACCTCGTGCGCATGGCGGACGCGCTCGCGCTGTGCGCTTCCGCGTAGCGGACCTCATACGAAGGTCTGAACTCTTCCGCGCGGGGCGTGACACATAATCGCAATGGTCAGAATAATCACCGCCTCTGCGTCCTTTGCCGTCCTCGCGGCGGCGCTCGGGTCCAGCTGCGCCTTGGCCGCCGACAAACCGGTCTATGGCGTGCTGATGAAGACGCTGTCGAACCCCTACTGGGGCGCGGTGGAGCAAGGCGTGCGCGCTGCGGCCAAGGAGGCGGACGTGGAATATTTCACGTTAGCCGCCGAATCAGACCAGGCCGCCGAGCCGCAGCTCAACGCCTGCAACACGATGCTCGAGAAAAAGCCGGTGGTGATGATCACCGCAGCGATCAATTCGACGATCCTTTTGCCCTGCCTCAACCACGCGAACGAATTGAAGATTCCGGTTATTGATCTCGACGGCAATCTCGATCCGGAGATCACCAAGAAGGCGGGCGTCGAGGTCGCCTTCCACATCGGCTCCGAGAATGAGGCGGCCGGCGCGAAAGGCGCGGACTATGTCGCTGAAACGCTCGGCAAGGACGCCAAAGGCGCGGTGCTGGTGATCGAAGGCCTCTCGGGTAACATCACCGGACAAAAGCGCGCCCGCGGATTCGCCAATGAATTGAAGAAGGTCGCGCCAAGCCTCACCATCGTTGCATCTTTGCCCGGCGACTGGGATCGCCAGAAAGCGGCGAACATTGCCAACGAGACGTTGCAGCGCAATCCCGATCTCGTCGCGATCTTCTGCGCCAATGACGGTATGGCGCTGGGCGCCGTCGAGGCCGCGCGGTCCGCGGGCAAGGACAAGCTGATCGTTGTCGGCGTCGACGGCAACAGCGATGCGGTCAAGTCGGTTCTCGCAGGAAGGCTCAACGCTTCCGTCGCGCAGCTTCCCTATCTCGTCGGCAAGGAGGCGGTCGCGAACGCCCAGAAGGTCCTGGCGGGCGGCAAGGTCGACGAGAACATTTACGTTCCGACGCTCGTCCTCACCAAGGCCGTGCTCGAGGCCAAGAAGGACCCGCTGCTGGCATATGTGAAGTAGGACGGTCTTTACGCGGCGGGGCCTCGCTTGCGGGAGAGACCTCGTGTGAGAGGAAGCCGGTGCCTATCTTGTCAATTCCCAAGGAACCGTTCGGCCCTGCCGTCATGACAGCCGCGCCAAGCGCCGCGACGCGCTGGCGTGTCCGCCTGACGAGCGCGACAGCCTTCCGCATCGAGTCCCTGTTGGCGCTCGCGGTGATGACCGCGGTAATGACGGTCGCCGCCTGGCCGTACTTCCTGACCGTCTCCAACGCCCTCAATATCCTGCTCGCGACATCGACGCTCGGCGTCATCGCGATCGGCATGACCTTCGTCATCTCGTCGGCCGGCATTGATCTTTCAGTCGGCTCGCTCATGGCCTTCTCCGGCGTCGTCGGCTGCCTCGCCGTCAACAATCTCGACGCGCCTTGGCCCGTCGGCATTCTCGCCTGCGTTATCGCCGGCGCCCTCGCAGGCGCGGTCAATGGCTCTCTCATCGCCAGAGCCGCCATCCCGGCCTTCATCGTCACGCTCGGAATGCTAGGCGTCGCGCGCGGCGTCGCGCTGGTCCTCACCAAGGGCGTGCCGGTCTATGGCTTGCCCGACCCGATCGTCTATCTCGGCCAAGGCCGGCCTTGGGGTATTCCGGCGCCTGTCATCCTTCTTCTTGCGACTGCGCTTATCGCGCATGTCGTACTCATACATACCCGGTTTGGGCTTTACGCGCAGGTGATCGGCGACAACGAAGGCGCGGCCCGCGCCATGGGCGTGCGGGTCGAACGAATGAAGGTGCTGATCTATGCACTGTCCGGTGGACTTGCGGGATTTGCGGGGCTGATTTTCGCGGCCCGCGTCAATGCGGGCGATCCGACCGCCGGCAGCAGCTACGAACTAACTGCGGTCACCGCGACCATCGTCGGCGGCACCAATCTATTCGGCGGGCGCGGCAGCATCCTTGGGACCGTCATCGGCGCGCTGATCATGGGCGTGCTGCAGAACGGCCTCAATCTGATAGGCGTATCGTCGTACTATCAGCAGATCGCCATCGGCGCCGTGCTCGTTTTTGCGGTCTGGCTCAACCGTCTCAACCGCAGCGAAGGACGGCGCCGATGAGCCTGCTCGAACTCGCCGACGTCCGCAAGAATTTCGGGACTGTCGAAGTGCTGCGCGGCGTCTCCTTCTCCGTCGACGCCGGATCGGTGGTCGGTCTTGTCGGTGACAACGGCGCCGGCAAGTCGACGTTGATGAAGACGATCACTGGCGTCTATCGTCCCGACGGCGGTGAAATCCACTTCGACGGAGCGTCGCTCGCCGACAAGGATCCGCACGCCATCCGCGATCTCGGCATCGAAATGATCTATCAGGACCTCGCGCTCGCCGAGATGCGCGATGTCGCGAGCAACATCTTCCTCGGCCGCGAGATCACTCGCAATGTGCTTGGAGTCGACTTCATCGACTACAAACGCATGGAGATTGAAGCGGGCAAGATGATCGAGAAGCTCGGCGCGCGGGTGAAATCGGTCAGGCAGGCGGCAGGGCAGCTTTCCCGCGGTCAGCAGCAATCGGTAGCGATCGCCCGAGCGCTGACCTTCAATCCCAGGCTCGTCATCATGGACGAGCCGACCGCCGCGCTGGCGGTGCGTGAGATCGAGCATGTCCTGGATCTGATCCGCAATCTCAAGAGCCGGGGCATCGCGGTGATTCTCATCAGTCATCGATTGTCGGATGTATTCGCGGTCTGTGACCGGATCGTGGTGCTCCGTCAAGGCGCGGTGACCGCCGACGATCCGACCGCCGCCACCAGCATGAATGCCGACTTAGAGAATACCCGTCTCTACGCCGATCTAAAAGAACGTGAAGCGAGGATCCGTCGCTTGGTCGATGCCAACATCATGGGCGTCTTTATCTGGAATTTCGAAGGCGTCGTTCTTGAGGCCAATGAGGCCTTTCTCCAGATGGTGGGATATCGTCGCGAGGACCTGCGCCGTAGTCGCGTGCGCTGGACGGATCTCACGCCGCCCGAATGGCGGGAGCGCGACGAACAGGCCTTGGAAGCGCTGAAGACGACCGGAACCGTACAACCGTTCGAGAAAGAGTTCTTCAAGAAAGATGGAACTCGGGTACCTGTGCTGGTTGGTTCCGCCATTTTCGACGGATCCGAAGACCAGGGCGTTGCCTTCGTGCTCGACCTGACTGACCGCAAGCGCGCCGAGGAATCGGCGCGGGAAAGCGAGAAGCGTTACCGGGAAGTGCAGTTGGAGCTGGCACACGCCAGCCGCGTCGCAATAATGGGGCAACTCACGGTGTCTATTGCCCACGAGGTCAACCAGCCCATCGCCGGCGTGATTATCAACGCCGCGACCGCTCAGCGCAGGCTTGCTCACCAGCCGCCAAATGTCGCGGGGGCGAGGCAGGCGATCGACCGCCTTGTCAAGGATGGTAGTCGCGCCGCCGACATCATCGGACGAATTCGTGAATTGGTCAGAAAGGCACCTGCGCAGACGGAAGAATTGGATATCAATGAAGCGATTTTGGAAGTGATAGGACTGACACGCAATGAAATTTTGAAGAACGGCATTCGACTTCGGACCCAGCTGGCGGAAGGCTTGCCGGCGATTCCAGGCGATCGGGTACAGCTTCAACAGGTTATGCTGAACCTGATTATCAACGCCGTCGAAGCAATGAGCCAGATGAAGGAAGGCCGTCGAGAATTGCTGATCAGCACCGGGATTGAAGCGGATCACGTAGTCGTTGCGGTAAAAGATTCCGGTCCGGGGTTCTCTGAATCCGCTATCGAACAAGTCTTTGACGCCTTCTACACGACGAAATCGAGCGGGCTTGGGATGGGGCTGTCGATTTGTCGCTCGATCATCGAGGCGCATGGCGGGCGATTGTGGGCTGCGGCAAACATGCCGAGCGGTGCAGCTTTTCAATTCACGCTGCCGATCGCAGCGGCCCTCGCAGCAACCGGCACAGCCGCGCCTCAGGCGAATTAGGGCACACTGCCTCTCATTCGATATCCGCAAGTTCCTGCAAAAGACAGCAATTTGGGCAAAGCCGGTTCTGCCATCGGCCTATCTGCGCCGATGCGCGGTTGTCCCTCCGACGCGATGGCGAATAGGGGGAAACCGAAGCGCCTCAAGGACGCGCCGACAGGTTGAGCGCACCGTCCACGAAGTTGTTGTCGTCTTCAAACCAGGAGCGCACCATGCCCAAACAGACTAAGCCAAGCATCGTTTTCGCTCACGGACTCTGGGCCGACGGCTCATGCTTCGGCAAGTTAATCCCGACGCTGCAGGCTGAGGGCCACGAGGTGATGGCGTCCCAGCACGGCCTCGACGCGCTCGCGAGCGACGTCGCCGCTGTGAAGGCTTGTCTGGCCCGCGTCAACAGCCCGGCTATCCTGGTCGGGCATTCGTATGGCGGCACACTCATCACCCACGCGGGGACCGATCCGCGCGTGGCCGGACTCGTCTATATCGCCGCCCTCGCGCCCGATGCGGACGAGACTTCGCAGAGCCTGCAGAATAAGTTCCCCAAGACCGATGTGTTCAAGCACATCGAGGTGACGGACGGACGCGTGTGGCTCAAGCCCAGCGGCGTTCCCTGCTTCGCGGGGGACCTGCCCGAGGCAGAGCAAAAGCTCGTCTATGCGACGCAGGGATTGCCGGTGGCAGATCTGTTCGACCAAAAAGTCGAAGGGGTCGCATGGAAGATGAAGCCGAACTGGTACATCGTGGCCACTAAGGACCGTACCGTCCATCCCGATCTGGAGCGCTTCGTGGCGAAGCGGATGGGCGCGACCACTTACGAGGTCGAGAGCAGCCACGTCCCCATGCTCTCGAAGCCGAGCGTCGTTCTCGACGTGATCCGCACGGCTGCAACATCTGCGGCATCATCGCAGCGCGCTGCGTAGGGGGGCAGCGGGCCCGGTTATCGCCGTCGAGGCGATGAGCCAGATGAGCGGCTGCCCGAGGGAATTGCGCCACATCGATTGATTCGCGCCGTGTCTCATTCGATGTCCGCAATCTCCTGCAAAGGCAGCAATGAGGAGAAAGCCGCCCGCACCCCGGCGATCTATCTTGAAGAACAGCGGTCGACTCTCCTCCCCGCGGCCGCGCTCATAGCGGTCGGCCTCCGTCCCCCAGGCCGGCCGCTTCTTCTTTTAGCCCAGGATCCGACCATTTTCCCGGACTTGGCAGGCGGCACCATACCAAGGTCGGTAGTGCATGACCCAATGGACGAATGGGTCAGGCGCGCGGCTGCGGGCATGTTCTGGCGGTAAAGCAGGGGCCGCCGCTCGGCTGCTTCTCGTAAACGAGCCATCACAACGTCGAGGATGCACGCGATGTTTTCCGACTCCGCCGTTGCGAACGACATCCTGCCTGATCCGTCAAATGTGTCGGCGGCCCGCGCGGCCCCCGCAGCGTTCTATTCTTCCGGCCGGTACACGCATATCCGAAAAAGATTCGATCTCGCCCCGGCCGCCGCGCATACCGCTATCCGATCGACCTTGCCGGAAATGCGGGTGACGGCGGATTGTCAGGAACAATCGCTCTACCGGCTGCTGCTCGACGAAGTGGAAAGCGTCAACCGCTTATACCGGCTCGTCTGCGAAGCGGGATGCGATATCCTGTTCTACGACGAAAACGGCGAACTGGCCGGCCGTTACGGCAAGGCTCAGAGCGACGAGGTTCGCTCGGCGAAGGTCGGTCAGCGCACGCGGGCGAGCGCCCTCGCCTCGCCGATCTTCAATGCGGAAGGTCGCGTCGTCGGCTCATTGGACCTCGCATCGGCGAACGGCGCGTGCGGCGGACCCGCTGCCGCATTGATGCAAAAACTGCTGCGCAGCACCGCGCATGCGATCGAGGAGCGGGCATTCCGGAAAAGGTATGCGCGCGAATGGATCGTCGCGCTGGCGCCGCCGGACGGCACCGAGTTCGGCCTCCTCCTCGCGATCGATGGTCATCACCGCGTTGTCGGCGCCGATCGGCGCGCGCGCACGACTTTGTTACAAACGGCGGCCAACACGCCGGCGATCGCGTTCTGGTTGCTGTTTGAAAAGAACCCGACAATTTTCAGACACTCCCAGGGAGAAGACAAGCCGGTCGCCCTGACGATCCCCGGTAGCGGCGAGCCCTGGCCGGCACTCGTCACGCCGCCGGCGTCGGAACGGAGTCCCACGCCGGCGCAACTCGATCTGCACGCCCGGCCGCGGCTCGATGCGGTCGGTTGTTTCCCCGTGCGGCCGGATGCCGCCGTGGCGCGCGGCGGTCTCGCCCCCGGCGCGCTCCGGCGCGTGCGCGAATACATCGACGGCCGTCTCACCGAGAGCATCAGCCTCGACGCGCTGGCGGCGGTTGCCGAACTGTCGCGGTGTCATTTCGCCCGCGCGTTCAAACAGTCGGTTGGAACCTCGCCGCACGCCTATGTGATGCAGCGGCGGCTCGATCGGGCGGAGCGTCTGCTCGCGGAAACCGATCTTTCGCTCTGTCAGGTGGCTCTCGACAGCGGGTTCAGCGATCAAAGCCACTTTTCCAGCTGCTTCCGAAAGAGCTTTGGCGAGAGCCCGAGGTCTTTCCGGCGCGCGCGGCGGTGATGCCGATCGAAAGTCGGTCTGCGGCGCAACGGCGAAGGAAGAATAGTGCGCGTGCGGCTCGGCCGGCGCGAGGGTTAGAACTTTGTGAATTCGCCCCGGACGGCAAACATCAAAGAGGAGCTTGACCATGGACATGTTTGAACCGAACCGCCGCACCGTGCTCGCCGCCACCGCCGCTGGTGCCTTCGGCCTGGCCGCCGCCACGTCCGCGCGCGCGGCCGCGCCCGCTTCCGAAGAGGCGGAAGACATCGCCATCCGCCCGTTCCGCTTCGAGGCTTCCGAAGAGGCGCTCGCCGATCTGCGCCGGCGCATCAACGCGACAAAGTGGCCCGAGCGGGAAACCGTGGCGGACGATTCGCAAGGCGTGCAGCTGGCGACCGTTCAGAAGCTCGCACGCTATTGGGCGAGCGAACACGATTGGCGCAAGTGCGAAGCGAAACTGAATGCCCTGCCGCAGTTCGTCACCAACATCGACGGGCTCGATATTCACTTCATTCACGCTCGTTCGAAACACGAAAATGCGTTGCCGATGATCGTCACGCACGGATGGCCCGGCTCCATCATCGAGCAGCTCAAGATCATTGAGCCGCTGACAAATCCGACCGCCCACGGCGGGAGTGCGGCGGACGCCTTCCACCTCGTGATTCCGTCGCTGCCGGGTTACGGCTTTTCCGGCAAGCCGACGGCGCCCGGGTGGAATCCGGTCAGCATCGCCAAGGCCTGGGCGACCCTGATGCACCGCCTCGGCTACACAAAATACGTGGCGCAGGGCGGCGACTGGGGCAACGCTGTTTCCGAGGTGATGGCCCTGCAACAGCCGCCGGGATTGCTCGGCATTCACACCAACATGGCGGCGACCGTTCCCCCCGATGTGTCGAAGGCGCTGGCGGTTGGCGGCCCCCCGCCGGCCGGTCTGTCGCCTGATGAAAAACACGCGTGGGATCAGCTCGACGATTTCTACAAGAACGGGTTGGGTTACGCCATTGAGATGAACAACCGTCCGCAGACCTTGTACGCGATCGTCGATTCTCCGGTTGGACTTGCGGCGTGGATGCTCGACCACGACATTCGCAGCTATCGGATGATCGCGCGCGCTTTCGACGGCAAGTCGGAAGGACTGACGCGAGACGACGTTCTCGACAACGTCACGCTCTACTGGCTGACGAACACGGCGATCTCCTCGGCACGGCTCTATTGGGACACCCAGCATAATCTTCCGCCAGGCGGCTTTTTCGACGTGCGGGGCATCAAGATCCCGGTCGCGGTGAGCGCTTTCGCCGAAGAGATTTACCAGGCGCCGAAGAGCTGGGCTGAGAAGGCCTATCCCAAGCTCATCCACTACAACAGTTTCCCCCAGGGCACCCATTTTGCCGCCTGGGAACAGCCGAAGCTGTTCGTGGACGAGATGCGCGCTTCGTTCAAATCGCTGCGCTGATCAGAAAAACGGGCGGCGGTGCCCCGAAGCGGTCTACCCGATCGGAGTCCTCGCCCCCGATGAGTTCATGACGGCGGCGCCGGTTTGGCCTCATTCCGTAGGGGCAGGCCGGCGCTGCACCGTTCTCCACTCCGTACGCGCCGACACGTGGTATATTACCACGGCCGGGGGGACACGTTTGCCGGAGTGAGGCGTGGCGCGCTGGAACGTCGACCTGCAGAACGGCTCCCCCGTGCTGCGCTACGGCTTGTCGCTCGTCTGCGTTGGGCTCGCGCTGGGGCTGGCGCTGGCGGCGCAATACTACGGCTTCCGCGACGTCGGCCTGCCGCTCTTCACGCTCGCCATCGCCATCGTCACCTGGTATGCGGGAATGGGACCATCGGTACTGACGGTCCTGTTGAGTATGCTGTCCTTCGATTATTTCTTTGTCCAGCCGCTCTATTCCCTGGCCATTGACCTCCAGGATCTCCCGTACTTCCTTATTTTCGTGGTCTGGGCGGTGGTCGTTGCCTCCTTTGCCGCCGTGCGCCGTCGCATCGAGGAGCATCTTCGTAACGCCCGCGAGGAGCTTACGCACCGCGCCGAGGAACTCGAAGCGACCAACAAGGAGTTGGAGTCCTTCACTTATTCGGTGTCGCACGACCTGCGCGCGCCGTTGCGCCACGTTGCCGGGTTCTCCGAGTTGCTGCAGAAGCACGCGTCTTCTTCGCTGGATGACAAGAGTCGACGCTACATAAGGTTGATTTTGGAATCAGCGAAAAAAATGGGCAACCTGATCGACGATCTGCTCGGCTTTTCGCGGATCGGACGTGCCGAGACGAGAACGGCGGCGGTCAATCTGGGGCAGCTTGCCAGGGAAGTGGTCGCAGATTTCGGACAAGACGCGAGCGGCCGCGACATCGTCTGGCGAATTGGCGCGCTCCCGGTCTGCCGCGGAGATCGTTCCATGCTGAGACTGGTCCTCGTGAACCTGGTCTCGAACGCGGTCAAGTTCACGCGCATACGAACCCGAGCGGAAATCGAGATTGGCAGTGCGCGCGAGGACTCGCGTGAGGTGGAGATATTCGTGCGTGACAACGGAGCCGGCTTCGACATGCAGCACGCAAACAAGTTGTTCGGCGTATTTCAACGTTTGCACCTGGCCGAAGAGTTCGAAGGGACGGGAATTGGATTGGCTACAGTTCAGCGTATCGTTCACCGCCATGGCGGCAAAGTCCGCGCCGAGGGAATGGTCGATAATGGCGCGATCTTTTATTTCTCGCTGCCGAAAGTTTAACAGAAGGGGAGCTGTTTCATGGAAAAGTTCGGGCGCATCTTGATGGTCGAGGACGACCCGAAGGACGTCGAACTGGCGTTGACGGCGCTGGAGGAATACCACCTGGCAAATGAGGTCGTCGTCGCGCGCGATGGGCAGCAGGCGCTCGATTATCTTTACGGCCGAGGAGAGTTCACCGGCCGATCCCCGGAAAATCCCGCCGTCATGCTGCTCGACCTGAAGCTGCCGAAGGTGGATGGATTGGAAGTGTTGCAGAAAGTCAAGTCGGACGAAAATTTGAAGACGATCCCTGTCGTTGTGCTGACGTCGTCCAACGAAGAAAAGGACATGATGCGCAGCTACAAGCTCGGGGTGAATGCCTACGTGGTAAAGCCGGTCGACTTTCACGAGTTCGTGAATGCCGTCAAGGAATTGGGCGTGTTCTGGGCGGTGATCAATCAACCGCCGCCGGGTAGCATGAAAAAATGACCGAGCAGTCTCCTCTCCGGGTTCTGCTGCTGGAAGACGACCCCGCAGATGCCGGTCTGATTCAGGGAATCCTTGAAGCGGACGGCTTCGCGTGCGAGGCCGATCGCGTGCAAACGCGGGCCGAGTTCGTCGCCGCGCTGGAAAATCCCGAGCTCGACCTCATTCTCGCCGACCACAAGCTTCCTTCGTTCGACGGATTCTCCGCACTGAACCTCGCCGCGAGCGCGCGCCCCGATCTGCCCTTCATCTTTGTCTCCGGGAGTCTCGGCGAGGAGCTGGCGATCGATGCCCTCAAGATCGGGGCCACGGATTATGTCCTGAAAACCCGCCTGATGCGGCTCGTTCCGGCGGTCCATCGGGCGCTGCGTGAAACGCAACAGAACGCGGAACGGAAACGGGCAGAGGCACTGTTGGCGGGCGAGAAACGCATTCTCGAGATGGTCGCCAGAGGAGAGTCGCTGTCCAACATACTCGATGAACTGTGCCGGCTCGTCGAGGAACAAGCGAGCGGAGTCCTGGCGTCTGTGTTGCTCCTCGACGGCGATCGTTTGCGGCATGGCGGCTCGCCGAGCCTGCCGAAGACTTATACTGAGGCGATCGACGGCAGCATGATTGGACCGTCGGCGGGCTCCTGCGGGACGGCCGCCTACCGCGGCCGGCAGGTCATCGTCGAGGACATCGCTGTCGATCCGTTGTGGGCGGAATACCGCGACATCGCCCTGCCCCATTCGCTGCGTGCCTGCTGGTCGACGCCGATCTTCTCCTCG